>JAUVHO010000030.1 GCA_030593295.1 Methanomassiliicoccales archaeon
GCATCTCGTGAAGGTGGACGTCGTCTGCGAGTCCGCGCAACAGTGTGTTGGCGACATGGTTGTGTGTGTTGATCATCCCTGGTATGACCACCTTGCCAGAGCAGTCGATAACGTGATCTGCCTCATTACTGGAGCGACCAATCTCGACTATCCTCCCATCCTCGATGTAGAGGTCTCCCTCTATTATCTCCCGGCTTTGATTCTGGGTTGCGATGATTCCATCTCTGAGCAGAATGGACATGTCCTTTATCGGAAACGGTTTGAGGTATTTCAAAGTGTTCGGGTAGAGATGGTTCTGTGTGTGAGAAAACGTTGGAAAGGTTTTTGAAGTGGAAGCTTCCTCTTTCTTTCGTGAAGTTCAGCAAAGAGGTTGCCGGACTGGTGGACCAAATCCCACCTGGAATGATATCTACGTACGGCGAGATCGCGAAAGCGCTGGGGGATGTGATTGCATCGAGGACCATCTACGCAACCCTAAGCCAAGAAGTCGATGGAAACACTCCCACACATCGTGTCGTCACCGCCAGAGGAGAAGCAGCATACTCCAGATATCTTCAGGTCCTCAAGGAGGAAGGAGTGCCAATCAGGGACGAAAGGGTAAGGGACGTATCGGAGCACTTGTTCAAGAATTTCAAGTCCTCCAGGATTCTCGAGAAGATGAGAAAAGAACAGGAGATACTGGCTGCAAAGGTGTCCCTGGAAGATGGCTTCAACGCCTCCAGGTTGATTGGCGGGGTCGACGTTGCGTACGATGGAAACAACGCGTATGCGGCGTGCGTGGTTCTTGATGCTGAAAAGATGGGACTGGTAGAGGAAAGAAGACTTAGCGGAAAGGTCTCGTTCCCCTATGTAAGCACCTACCTGTCCTACAGGGAGCTCCCGATGATCAAGAAGATATACTCCAAATTGAAGAACAAGCCGGATGTGCTCATGGTCGACGGCAACGGGATCCTGCATCCCAGAAGGATAGGCATCGCATCTCACGTGGGCATCGAGCTGGACATACCAACGATAGGGGTGGCGAAGAGACTCCTCCTGGGTAGGCTGGGCAAGGTCCCTGAGAAGATAGGTGACTTCGCCAGCATAATCCACAAGGGGAAGGTCGTAGGAATGGCGCTGAAGACAACAAAATCTGACAATTATGTGTATGTTTCTCCGGGGCATAAGGTCTCCATGAAGAGCGCTCTGGAGCTGTCAAAGAAACTGTGCTACCACCGCCTTCCGGAGACCATCAGAAGGGCGCACAGAATGGCAACCGAGCTGAAGAGGAAGCGGACGAAGTAGCGTCCCAAAAGAGCTTTTTATACGAGAAGACCAATCATTCAGACGTGAGGATCCTAGTCTTCGGTGCTGGAGCTCTGGGTAGCTTCGTTGGGGGCATGTTGTCCCAGAACAATGATGTGGTTCTTATCGGTAGACGAGAGCATGTTGAGACCATCGAAGAGAATGGACTTACGATAACCGGCAAGACGGAAATCGTGGTCCATCCCAAGGCCAAGGAGAGTGTGGATGGTAACGAGAAGCCGGACTGGGTACTGGTAGCGACAAAATCCTATGATACTGAAGATGCTATGAGAACCTTGAGCCCTTTGTTCAAAGATGCCGTGTTCTTATCGCTCCAGAACGGTCTGGGAAACGAGGACATCATCTCGAGATATGCTCCGCGAGTGTTGGGCGGCACGACCAGCCATGGGATCACGAAGGTCGGGGCAGGAAGGATCATCCACGCCGGGCTTGGAAGGACGGTCTTGGGTAACTACCAGGGAGCCGAGGATTCGGTGTCAATCATTGCTGATGCTCTCAATGGATCGGGAATAGAGACCGAGATCACGAGCGACATAAGAAGGGAGATCTGGAAGAAGGCGATAGTGAACGCGGGGATAAATCCGCTCACAGCGATAACTGGCCAGAAGAATGGTTTCATACTCGAGAACTCGGACCTGGAGATGACCCTGGAAGCAATATGCGAGGAGGCCGTCCAGGTGGCCAATGCCCATGGGATCGATATCTCGGTGGAGGAATCGATAGAACAAACCAAGGAAGTGGCGAGACTGACCGCAGATAACAAATCCAGCATGCTTCAGGATATAGAGGGAGGGAAACGGACGGAGATTGACTCCATTTGCGGCGCGATTATGACGTTGGGAATGGAAAAGGAAATCCCCACACCCGTGAACTCTTCCCTGATGGCGATCATAAAGGGCATCGAGGCTTCCCAAGAATGAGTTGAAAGAGGAAAAGGCTAGCCAGACCTGATTCTCACTTATAAAGCACAATACGATACCTTTTTAAGGGAGTTTATAAATGACATAAGCCCTAAAGAACCAGAATTTCTATGTTGGAGGAATAGACTTGCCAAAAATAAAGATAGAAAACGTTGTAGCATCGACCTCACTCGGAAGCGAGCTCGATTTGCAGGCAATAGCACTCGCCCTAGGGGGAGCCGAATACGAGCCAGAACAGTTTCCGGGACTGATCTACAGATTGAAGGATCCCAAGACTGCCACCCTCCTATTCAGAAGTGGAAAAGTGGTCTGTACCGGGGCGAAGAGCCTGGAACAAGTGAGAGTTGCCATCACCAAAGTCGCGAAGCAGATTGGGAAGGCAGGCATCAAGATCGAGAAGGAACCTGACATAGAGGTTCAGAACATCGTCGCGTCGTCCGATCTTGAAACGGAGATAAACCTCAACGCGATCGCCATAAGCCTGGGACTGGAGAAGGTGGAGTATGAGCCCGAGCAGTTCCCCGGACTGGTGTATCGACTCGATGAACCCAAGGTGGTTGTCCTCCTGTTCGGTTCCGGAAAGCTTGTTTGCACCGGCGCCAGGAAACCAGAGGACGTGGAAAGGGCCGTGGAGAAGATCATCATAGAACTGGGCCAAGCCGGCCTACTTCGCTAGGGATTCAACGCTTTTATAAACGATATGCATTTGGTTAATTCAATGTACATTCTGGACAATCACATGCACCTCCGCCCGGACGGGGAGAATGTTGAAGCAGTGAGGAAGTTCTGCAAGGCAGGCGGGACCCATATCTTTCTGGCACACATACCGTACCGGGACATACCCATAACCGGAGAGGACAGTTACCGCAAGGCGTTCGACAGAACACTCGCCATGGCGGATAGGGTCAGAAAGGAAACTGAGGCTGTTGTGTTCATCAGTGTGGGACCATACCCGGTCGACCTGGTCCACATGGTTGAGCATATGCCACTGGAGTCGGCAACAGAGATAATGATGAAAGGAATGGACCTGGCGGCAAGTCTGGTGGAAGAGAAGGAAGTGATTGCGATCGGGGAAATCGGAAGGCCTCATTTCCCTGTCCCAGAGGAGATAGTGGTGGCATCCAACAAGATCCTGGAACACGGAATGATGGTGGCAAAGGAGGTTGGTTGTGCGGTAGTCCTCCACACCGAGTCGGCAACGGTGGAGACCTTCAAGGAGTTCGCTGAGATGGCGGATTCGGTGGGTCTGGAGAGGGAGAAGGTGGTCAAGCATTTCTGTCCGCCCATTATTGATGTCGATCAGAACCATGGGCTGTTCCCGAGCGTATTGGCAACCAAGAAGAACATCTCAGCGGCGATTCCCCAGGGGAACAGATTCCTGATGGAGACCGATTACATCGATGATCCGAGGAGACCTGGCGCGGTCCTCGGTCCAGCAACCGTGCCCAAGACTACAAAATCAATGCTTCAAGAAGGAGCACTGACAGAAGAGGACGTCATCTCGATCCATAAGGCCAATCCCGAACGAATCTACGATATCTCGATCGAATGATTACCTTCTGACCTCAAAGCTCGTGAAGCTGTCAGTTGGGTCGTCCCATGCGACGTCAACACTTATGACCTTCGCGTTTGGTTGATCGTCCCGGCACCACTCGATGGCTTCTTGAACAGACTCCCTCTCACCCTCGAAGACAGCCTCCACGGTCCCGTCAGCGAGATTCCTCACCCATCCTACAACACCAACCTCCCTGGCCTTCCTCTCGGTGTTGGCCCTGAAGAAGACACCCTGAACGCGCCCCCTGAATATGGCATGAGCTCTTGCCTTCATAGAACCATGTACCGAACCAACTCGGTTCGTAAAGAAACTTGCGGTGGGAATCCTTGAATCGGGTACAAATGGGAATACGTGTGGGGTTGCTCTTAGTCTGGCATAGAATGGGAGGATTAGAAAGGTTATATATCGAATTGCCAATACACGCCCGAACAGTGAGCAAATGGGACCCAGTGACATCTTGGACTTGACAGCCGCGGATCTGATGTCTGAACACCCAGTCACGGCGACTCCTGACGAACATCTATCTGAGGTCATCGGACTGATGAAGAAGAAGGACGTCCACGAGGTTTTGGTGGTTGAGGACGGAGAACTCTTGGGTATGGTGAGCTACGATTCCTTGATAAAGAGACGGGGACTGCCTCCGACCACAAAGGTCTCCAACGTCATGAACCACATCGCCCATATCGAGGAGGATTGTTCTCTACCGTTGATTGCTGAGACGACGCTCTCGACCGGGCTAAGGGCGCTTCCGGTCAAAAGGGGAAAGGACCTTGTCGGAGTGATCTCCAGGACGGATCTGATCTGGTCAATACTGAGCTCCCCGGAACTGGCTGAGGCAACGGTTGAATCGGTGATGTCACCATCCGTCACATGCGTGTACGAGAACGAGAGCGTTTCCAGAGCGAGACACGTGATGCAGGAACTCGACGCCAGATCGATACCGGTCATTGATGAATATGGCCATCTGGTGGGAGTCATCGGCCAGAAGGACATAGTGCCCATGCTGCTGCAATCGCACAAGAGGGGAGAGGATGCGGGTCTTGACAGCGGTCCGCTCGATGTGGATGTCAAGAGCATAATGAACTCACCTCCGGTGACGACTGCCAGAGAGGCCACGGTCAAAGAAGCAATTGAACTGATGAAGAAGCACAACATTTCCAATATCGTTGTGTCAGAGAAGAATGTGCCCCACGGCATCCTCACCCAGATAGACCTGGTCGAACTGCTGGTAGTGCATGGAAGAGGCGAAGAGGTCTACATCCAGATCAGCGGACTGGAGGAAGGACCAGAGGTCTACGAGGAGATGTACGACGCCATCGGAAAGACGGTCAAGAGAATCGGAAAGATGGCCACCCCGAAGGTACTTAACTTCCACGTTGTGAAACATCACTCCAGTGGGGACAGGTTCAAACACTCTATCCGAGCAAGGCTGACCACCAAGCGCAGCATGTACTACGCCAAGGGATTCGACTGGAACCTGTTCGCCACCCTGGACGAGGTCCTTGATCAGCTTGAGAGGGATGTCAAGAAAGAGAAGGAAATGCGACTGGACGCCAGGAAAAGGAAGGGCAGGTCATAGCTTCCAGTACGAACTGTGTGATTCTTTAGCAGCTTCAACGGCATCCCTGCCGCACCCGTCGGTGTCCATGATATCGATGTAGCTCATAGGGAGCTCTCTATCCTGGAAGAGGGCGACCATCCCGGCGGAGACCTCGGCAAGGGCTCCGAGATCATATCCTCCCTCCAAGAACACTGCGAACCTTCCGTCGCAGAGGTCCCGGGCGGCATCCAGGGTCTTCTTGATGAGGTCGACATATCCAGGGGAGGACAGTGCCAATCCTGTCAGCGGATCCCGGTAATGTGAATCACCGCCAAAACTGAGGAGCATCATCTCGGGCTTGAACTGGTCCAATATGGGATGGAAGAGCTCGTCGAAGGCCGTGTGATAGGACCTGTCCCCAGATCCACCCGGGAATGGAACGTTGACTATGTGGCCTTCACCTTCACCTTCCCCCACGAAGTTGGCGGCACCGGTACCTGGGAATATCCCCCGCTGATGCATTGACATGTATACGACGTCCTTCCTGTCCTGGAACACGTCGCTCGTGCCGTTGCCGTGATGGCCGTCGTAATCCAGTATCGCCACCCGATCGATGTCCTCAAGGAGCACTTTGGCCGCTATCGCGATATTGTTGAAGTAACAGAAGCCACCGCCCATTCCTGGTCCCGCGTGGTGACCGGGCGGTCTGTTCAGAACGAAATAAGGTCGCTTCTCTTCGAATGACTTCCTAGTAGCCATCAGTCCTCCCCCTGCCGAAAGCATCGCTATCTCGTAGGTCTCGGTGTGAAGTGCGGTGTCGTGGTCCAGCCTGCCCTCCCCGTAGTTCTGAACCATATCGACGTACTCGGGAGTGTGGACAAGAAGAACCTCGTCCCTGGAGGCCTCCTCGGGCACCAGATATCCGTCCATCAATCCGCATTCCTCGAGCTTCTGGAGGATCGCTTCCAGCCGTTGAGGGGATTCGGGATGGAACCTGTCCTGAATGTGTTCCAGATACCTCGGATGATAGACTATCATGAGCGGTGTATCGCCGACGTAATCTATAATCCTTTCATGAAAGTAGTTAATTTTAAACAGGTCTCTTTCATATCCTGAACCATGGAGCTGCCCATTGATTGGATTTTCTTTTTGTTTCAAGTTGTCATTGTGATGATAATCCTCTATGTGGCAACCAGGATCGTCTGCAAGGAGGACATAGTATCTGCGGCTTATGCACTCAGGCTTTTCGTGACAGCTTTGCTGGCGGTGGTGCTCGTACCCATGCTGCAGAGCATGTTGGGCCTGGGGATCATTGGCCTGTTGATAGCCTTCTTCTTGTTGGTCCTGATCATAAGGTATGTCATCGTCTCAGAGGCTAGTCTAGGGGAGGAGGTGATCGAGTCCATACTCATCGCCCTCATCACGCTGATCTCCATCTTCATCATCAACTACATCGCAAAGGAGCTTCTCGGTGTCACCGTTCTGGGCGGGCTGTTAGGATGAGATGCTATTGAACTGAGCGACGTCGTCTTGGGGCTTCTGGCATTACAAAACATTTAAGACATTGTAAAACGATAGATAGGCAATAACCGGGGGAGCGGTATGAAAGAGAAACTCATTAGCCTCCTTGTATTGTGCATGTTGACGGCAACATTGGTGCCGATTGTGGGTTTGAGTGGTGGTGCAGGGGATGCACCTGAGGCAGCGCCGGATGAAATGCTCATCTGGGAGGGATACGCGAAGGGATACATCACGATCACTCAACTGGCATACGCTTCCTTTAGGGTTGTCAATACCGCAGACGTGGATGTCAAGGTGGACGAGCAGGTTCAGATGCTGAGCCCGAGTCCACTGGACATCTCTCCACAGGACACCACTCAGGATGGCGCGCTGATGCCGGCGACCATACCCGCGCAGAGCAACCAGGTCTTCACTTATGGAGACCCTATGGGTGGCCCTCTGCCCACAGAACCTAACTGGTGGTGCACCGAGGCCAACCAGACGACCCAGATCACCGTGGAGGTTACAACACTGGGAGGGGAAGTCCTCTCGTATGCGCTGCAGACGATACTGTTGCTGCCAAACGCCCAGAGACAGAGAGCCCTCTGGGATTACCAGGATGTCAACCCGACGGTGGTGATTGGCAAGACGCCTCTTTGGAGTGATATCCCCGACAACCAGGAGAACGAGATAGAGATCCAACTGGCGATCACGAACACTGGTTTCGTGGGTGCCTCGGGCGCGCTCGTCACAGACAGCCTACTTCCGGGGTATTCTTACGATCCCAACAGTTTCAGTGTTCAGCCGGACAGCATTGAGCAGGACCTGAATGGAAACACGATAGTCAAATGGTATGTAAGCTTGGATCCTGCAGTTGATAGGGACCCAGAAGAGTACGTACAGCCGACTGAGTACGACACTGAGTTCATCAGTTACAAAATCATAACACCGTTCCTTGACGAGGGCAGGCACTTCCTGCCGAGGGCTTTTGTCGACCACGACGATGACGATAACAACGACGCTCACTCAGCCAAGCCTCTGCTGGAGGTCTACCACGTGAACGAACCGCCCGTACCGAGCGCAGGTGGCTTCTATTACGTCCAAGAGGGGGACACTCTGACCCTGGACGCAAGTGCCAGCTACGACCCCGAAGGAGATCCGATTCAGTTCAGGTGGGACCTGGACCTGGACGGTGTCTGGGACACCTTGTGGAGCTCTGACCCGACCGTTGACATGACATTGGGAGATGACGCTTCAGGAATGATCAAGCTTGAGGTCACCGACGGAGAGGACAATTCAGTTGCCTTCGCGTACTACCTCTTCGAGAACGTGGCCCCGACGTTGAATTCGCTTGATTATGTCGTTTCAGGATCCCAACCGCGCACCATCGGGTACTGGGGAAGGCAGTGCTGGGATTGGCTACCCCCGAGCCCCGACCACCTGGGGATACTACCGGAGTATGTCCAGTTCATAAGCGACACTTCCCAAGTATTCTCCAACGTCCAATCCAAGGAGGATGTCTGTGCCTATCTGGAACAGGTGGAGCACTCGGTGATGCTTGAGAAGGCCAAACAACAGCTCATCGCAAATTGGCTGAACGTCGCCTCCGGCAACTTGTCCCTGGGAACGAAGGTCGATCTTCCGGAGCTCAATTTCACTGGAACGATGGGAGAGTTCCTAGACCTGGCCGAGAACGCGATCCTCAACAATGACGAAGCCGAGTTCGAGAGGATCGAGGAGATTGCGGATTACATCAACAACGGTATTGGAGTGGAGATAGCCACGGTCACCTTCATCGCATCGGCCACTGATCAGGGTTCTGACGATATCAGCTTCGAATGGGACTTCGGGGATGGAACGACCCACGGACCCGAGTGGATATACAATAACGGGATCGGACCCGAACCCGATCCCGAGTATAGCCCAGGCGGGACATATCCGTTCACGGCCGGAAACACGGTGACGACGTCGTACATGGGCCTAGGAACGTACACGGTACATCTGACACTTGTGGATGACGACGACGGAGAACTGACCCAGACGTTTGATGTCCTGGTCTCCTAGCACAAACCCAAAAGAATTTACTATCGGTCTCAATTGTGTTAGCGATAGCGGGGTGGAACCTTGGAGTGCAATATCGAGCTCAACATGGAGAACTGCAATTGCACGTACGAACCGTGCAGCAGAAAGGGGAAGTGTTGCGAGTGCCTCAGATTTCACTGGAACATGGGGGAGCTTCCGGCATGCCTGTTTCCAGATGATGTGGAGAAAACGTATGACCGATCCATCCAGAGATTCATTGCGGTTCATTCTAAGTGATGTGGGACAAGAACAACGCTGGACAAGACGGCCAGACTGAATGCGTTTAAAGAAAATGGCTTAGTTAAGTATATATTTGTCACTCTCAATGTATTCGTGACGCCCATGGTGAAGCGGGGAAGAAAGCTTACGAACAAGACCCTCACGGCCAACGAGAAGATTTTGATTCACATGAAAGAGAGTTCCCCATTGCGGGACCTCATGGATGCTCCATATGCCCTTACCCAGCACGGAATCTCTGACAGGGTGGGTATACGAGTGAATCACGTCTCCAGGGCCATGAAGACATTGTCAAAAGACGGTTATGTAGAGGAATCCACAGGGCGCGTGAAGGGTGAGATCAGAAAGAGAAAGGTCTATTCGCTGACGGACCGGGGAACAACAAAGGCCAAGGAACTGAGGGAAGAGCTGGCGTCCAAGATCGTCGAACTGCACAAGGACAAGGTTGTCAAGGAACTCACGATCAACGCTGTGATCGATAGCCTGGGCGGGGTGCCTGTCACAGCCATACTGAGGAAAGTGGATTCGGATGGTGTCATTGACATTTCGGCCAGGAGGAAGACCAAGAAGCTCGTGACGCTTTCTAGGGGACTGCCCAGGCCTGCCAACTTCTACGGAAGAGAGGGCGATATGGCCGTTCTTGAAGAATGGCTGAGTTCTCGGGAGGAGAGGGTTCTATCGCTGGCAGGAGCGAAGGGCATCGGGAAATCGTCTCTCGCAATGAACGTGTATGAGCAGTGGACATCGAGCATGAACACCTTCTGGTTCAGCTTCCAGGAGTGGGACACTACAGATAGCTTCCTGGAAGCCCTGTCCAACTTCCTGAAGGACATGGGCAGACCGGAGCTCAGGGACTACCTGAACAGCGCCAAGAAGATAGACATGTGGGAAGTGGGGGGCTGGATCGAGAGAGGAATGGGAGATGACGACAACGTCCTCTTTCTTGATGAGGTGGTCATAATGGGCAAGAGCATGGAAAGCCTCCTGAACACACTCATCGAGAGCGTCGGAAGAGTCGAGAACACGAAGATGTTGATTACCCAGGACAAGAGGGACATTCCCAACAGAAGGGCGTTCCTGGCGCGGGAGCTGCTGGTGGAGATCGACCTCCTCGGTTTGGACAAGAAGAGCTGTGAGAAGTTGATGGCTAAGAAGATGGACAATTCAGAGTTCGAGAAGATTTACCGCCTCACCGAGGGGAATCCACTTCATATCATGCTCATAGAGAGCGGCAGACTTGAAGACCTCATAGACACCAAGGATTATACGCCAGAGGAACTAGCCCTACTAAAATACATGAAGGTCATCAAAGAGACTAAATGACCCTTGACACCTGGAAGCGACCGTTCTTGAATTCTAGAGTGAAGAAGCCGGTGTCGTGGTTCACTCCCCTCATTTTGGCGCAGCGAATCCTCCTGAAGACATCGGTGTCACCGATCCTGTCCATGGTCACGTAGAAGATTCCGTCAGCCAGATAGTCCTCGTCCTGGACGATGTCCATGTTTGGTGAGATCTCCGAGATGATGAACGTGGTGACGCCCAAGTTCTTGAGCCAGCCAAAGAAATGGAACATGTCCGTCCTGCGGTTCCTCATGTCCGCAATGGTCTCAAGGACGGCCAATGAGTCGATCACAAGGAGTTCATAATCCATCTCCCCCTTCAGGTCGAGAAGGTGTTTCTTGAGGACATCCATCCAGGGTGGGATCTCTTCCAGCGAATCGGCCTTTTCCTCTAGCTCCTGTATCCCCCGCCTGATCCTGGAGAAGTCCTGTATGCTGACCTTGTCGGATACCTGTTTGGGGTCGAGCCCGAGTCCGGACATGTGCGTCTCCAGGCTCTTCCTGTCCTGCTCCAGGGTGATATATAGACCGCGCACTCCATCGTTCTTCGCATGGTTGTAGAGGATGTTGTAGGCAATGCTGGACTTCATGGTGCCAGGTGGTCCCGCTATCAGAACAACATGGCCTTCCGGCACGCCGAGGATCTCCTCGTCGAACCCTTCGACGTAGAGCTTGAACGACCTCATCGTTGTTCGATTAGAACGTGTGTATAAAAAGGTTTTCGGGATATTCTCACGAGATTGGTAATTGGTAACTAAGGGGGTGAGCACCTAATAGGCTTCTTATACCCTCAAAGTCATGATATATATTGTATCCTCTGGGAGGGGGAGTTGCCTGTTAAGGGCTTTTGGAGGAGGGGAGTAAGAGCGAGATGGAGCCCAGTCCTCTGGGACTGGTTTCCACCCCATTTTCTTTGATGGTTGTTCGTCCATTCTATTCGAAAGGCTTATGTTGTTCAATCTTCTTTTTCCTACCTCCGGAAAGGAGGTTCGCACGATCATAGGACAAAGGGTGTCATTGCGTCCGCTCGAACGCGGGGATCTGGCCACTTCCATCAAATGGCTGAACGACGCAGAGATCATGAGATTGCTGGGCAGAAGGCACCAACTGTCCATGGCCGAAGAGGAGCAATGGTACGAGGATTACCTCAAGTCCGGCAAGAGCAGGATCTTCGCCATAGAGGAGGGCGGTAGCCACATCGGGAACATCGGGCTCCACAAAATAGACAACGAGAACAGGAGCGCATCGCTGGGCATCGTGATAGGCGAGAAGGACAGGTGGGGCAAGGGCCACGGCTCGGATGCGTTGGTCACCGTTCTACGCTACGCTTTCAGAGAGCTGGGTCTTCACAAGGTCTCCCTCAGGGTTTTCCAGGGCAATGATAGGGCGATCAGTTCGTACAAGAGATGCGGCTTCAAGCAGGAGGGAGTGATGAGGGAGCAGGTGTTCAAGGACGGCAAGTTCCACAATCTGTTCGCAATGTCCATCCTGGACAGGGAGTTCGACGAGCTTCACGGTAAGGAGTCGAAAGGGATTTAGCGTGCTTTTGGATTCCTGGTCTGTGTCCAAGATCACGGTCAGGGTCAAGCGTTTGCCGGATGATGTGGAGGAATGGGAGCACGAGCTACTTCTGGATACGCCTGAATTGATAATCTCGGAATTCACATTCTCCGGATTGCCCAAACCCTCTGTGCTGGAAGGCAAGATAGTGACAGAGAACGGCTACAGGGGGATCCTCTTCGAGTTCGTCGATGAATGGTATGAGATCATCAAGATCTGGGACCACGATGGGGATCTGGTGGGGTATTACTGCAACATCAACGCCCCTCCGGTCATGTTCGATGGGGGCTACGAGATAACTGACCTGTTCCTGGACCTGTGGGTGTATCCTGATCTAGAGTGCATTGTTCTGGATGAAGACGAGCTGCTTGAAGCGGTTGAGAGGAATCTGATAGACCCTGAACTGAAGGAAAAGGCACAGAAGGTTCTGGCCGGACTCGTCGCGATGGTCAAGAGCGGCAAGTTCCCTCCCAAAATCGTTGACGAATATGATTGATCTTTAGATTTCGACAAGATCCCTTCCAGCTGTGGTAAGCATCTCGTAGCCACCCTTCTTCACGACTATGTCGTCCTCTATCCGGACGCCGCCATACCCAGGTATGTACACGCCAGGTTCGATGGTGAAGACCATGTTCTTTTCGAGTTTGAAGTCAAGGTAAGGGGAGAGTCCGCTTCCGTCGTGGGCAGCCAAACCCAAGCTGTGTCCGATGCCGTGGATGAACCTGCCCTTGAACTTCGTCCGGTTGATATACCTGTCCGCGGCCAGGTGGACCTCTCCACCCTTGACACCCACCTTCACCTTTGCCAGGGCCTTGTTCTGGGCCTTCCTGACGGTTTCGTACATGGATTTCTTTTTCTTGTTCGCCTTTCCGATGACGTAAGTACGGGTGATGTCACTGCCGTATTTCATGTAGGTCGCCCCGAAGTCCAGCACGATGAAATCCCCTCTCTGGATCTTCCTGTCTCCCACCGTGTAATGAGGCTGTGCTGAGTTGGGTCCAGAAGATGCGATCGTGTCGAAGAATGGACCGGTGGAACCCTTTTTGGCCATTAGATGCTCCAACTCCGCCCCTATCTCGTACTCTTTCTTGCCGATGTCAATGAACGGGATTATCTCCTCCGCCACCTCAGAAGCTATCTTGGCGGCCTTGGCCATGCGTTTCAATTCCTTTGAATCCTTGACCAGACGGGCCTTGACTATGGCGTCGGATACGTCCACGAACTCAGCCTTGGGCGCCTTCTTTGTAATATCCTTGTAGCTCTGATGAGTCATCTCGGTGGAGTGAATCCCTATCCTCTTGGCGCCTCTCAGCAACCGCTTGAGCTTCTTCTCCCTGTCTTCCCGGCTCTTCATGATAATCACCGGCAGACCGGAGGTCTTCGCGGACTCGGCCTCGAGCGAGGATGTCAGGATTTTGACAGATCCGTCAGGATGTAGAACGGCTGTTGTCCCCTCCATCACACCATGGGCCAGTCCGGTCACGTAGAAATAGGTGCGGTCAACATAGGGATCGGTCGCTGTCTGGATCACGATGAGATCGATTTCATCCTTGACGTTCTTGAATATTCTTCTTACCCTTCCTTTCATTGGAATCGGTTCCAAATCGTCCACGGATAGTTAAAGGTTCTGGACGACCACCAGCAAAGGTTATTAGGTGCTTGCCGATAGCAGGGAAGGATGCCCCGGAGAAAGAAGAGGGAGGAGAGGAAGATAGCCTCTGAGAGGATCAACGTCCTCTTCGGTCTTGCTGAGAAGTACGGCTTGAAAGGGAATACCAAACGAGCCAACAGGTACGCCCACCTCGCCTGGAAGATAGGTATGAGGTACAACGTCACCATTCCGGGAAACCTGAAGAGAAAATACTGCAGGGGGTGTCACACATTTCTCCGACCTGGCATAAACTGCAGAGTTCGATTGACCGGAGATAGGATAACCATGGTCTGTGAGAAGTGTGGAAGGTTCTATCGCTATCCGATCCTGAAGGAGCGGGACACTAGTACGAAGTGATCGTGTCTATTACGCCCTTTTTTCTGGCCAGATAGTCTGCACCCTTGAATATGAAGTAGGAAACCAGGACCAGGACTATGGTAGATGCAAGAAGTATCAGCATAAGCAAACCGGTGTCGATCTGGGTAAGGCTGGTCTGGATCTGCAATGTCTCGGGCGCCAATACCCTTCTAAGGGCCTCGAACCAATAGGTAAGGGGTATGGCCCGGCTGATGTACTGCCCCCATACCGGGAACATGGATATCGGGAACAGGACGCCGCAGAACAAGTAGAATATGCCCGCAACGCTCTCGTTCATTCCGTGCATGTGTTTTGCCGTCAGGAAAGAAATCCCGCCAAGAATGACACCCATGGCTGACACACCTACCAGACCTATGACCAAGATGGTCAGGAACAAGGGAACATCGGCAATGGCGAGAGATATCTGGACACCGAGCACGAGAACGCCGAAGACAAGGGTTATCGTTACAGCGATACTCGCTATGACGAGTTGAGTGAGTGCCCTGGCCACCACATAGAGGTAGTAGCTGATGGGGGCGATGTAGACATTGCGAATGGTCTGATACCACTCGCGGTCCCCCTGGATCACCCTGAATATCCCGAACAACATCTGCCCGATGAATATGTAGAAAGCGTTGCCGACGTAAAGGAACGAGAACATGACCGCGTTCTCTGCCTGCCCCCCGTAGCCGGGGTTTATGACCACCCAGTACATCAACACGAGGATCATGGTGGCCGCAATGGGCTTTAGTATGGAGTAGATCGCGAAGAGAAAGGGCTGGGTCCAGTTGGACTCCATCTGCCAACCGAGCCAGGCGGCCGTCTTCAATGTCTTCCAGTGCCTCTTGATCATTGCCATCTCAGCGTCAGGCCTCCTTTTCTTCTAGCCAAGTTCTCCATGCGTGCGAGGGCAATCCGGGCCAAAATAGGAAAGACTATGGCCAGTACCACGAGTATTCCCAGCTCGATCTCGACCGGGAACAGACCCCAGGCCGCCACGCTGGGGAACAACAGCTGTCTCATGCTGTCCAGCCCCAGTGTTATTGGTATCACGGATGCACTGAGCGCAACCCAGAACCCAAGAGCTTTCACCGGGAAATAGAACCCTGAAACGAAGTAGATGGGCTCCTCCATAAGGCTGGCCATATGCCAGGCCTCCCTCCCCCACATCAAGTAGAGGGACGCGAACATCATACCCATTCCGTACAGGGCGATAAGGGTCACCAGGAAGACCGGGATAAGCATCAGCGGGAAGACCAAAGCCGGACCCTTGAACAGAAGAACACCGATAAGCACGGTCGCGGATGCGTGTATCGAGGACCCGAAGATCCCGCCCAAGGCCATTCCACCGAGTAGCGACATGCGGGACATGGGAGCCATCATGTAGAGCTGAAGATTGCCGATTTCCTTCTCCCAGTAAAGCTGGGCCGCCATACTCCAAAGGATATTCAGCCAGAAGGCGGTCATTGCCCCTCCCAGGATGACGAAGCCGACGAACTCCGGTGGTGCCTCCAGGGCTTGGTAGATAAAGACATAAGCAGCAATCGCTAGAACTGGAAGGAGGATCTCGAAGAATATCCAACTCGGTTCTCTAAGGGATCCGATCACTCTGGGATATGCCCTGCCGAGTATCGCCCTGAGGTTGAGCCTCAGGTGAATGTTCATTCCAAGGCCCTCCCAACCAGGCTGACGAATACGTCCTCGAGCGTGGGCTCGGTCTTGCGCAGCTCGTGGATCCTCTTCCCTTCTCCTGTGACCACTGAAAGGATATCTGACACAGCCGCCTCATCATCGATGATGAATGTGAGCTCGGCAAAGCCAGTTTCTGGATTCACCTTCTTTGAGAAGTTCCTGATGCCGGCCATGTTGCTGAACTTGGAGTATTCCTTAAGCGGTTCGATCTCCAGCTTCAGAGTGGATGATCTTCTGACCGTCTTCTTCAGGTTCTCTGGGGTGTCGCACACGAGGACCTTGCCCTTGTCTATTATTGCGACACGGTCGCAGAGCTCGTCCGCCTCCATCATATAGTGTGTCGTCAGGAGAACCGTCTTATTCTCATTCTCCCTCACCCAGTCCGCCACGAACCTTCGTATGACCCGGCTGGCGTTGACATCCAGGCCCAGCGTGGGCTCATCAAGGAATATGATATCCGGATCGGTTATGAAGCCGCGTACCATCCCCATCTTCTGCCTCTCGCCAGTGGAGAGCGTCCTCATCTTATGGTTCCGCTTTTCGTACAAGCCGAAGGTCTTGAACAGATCATCCGCTCTTTGCTTGGCGACCTTTGACGGAACATCGTAGAACTGGGAGAACATCCACACGTTCTCTTTGGCCGTCAGCAATCCGTAACCCGAGCTCTCCCCACCGGAAACGCTGTTGATCTTCATTCGTATGTTGAAAGTGTCCTCCGCAACATTGTGACCAGCCACCCAAGCCTCACCTGTGGTGGGGAGTAGCAGTGTGCTGAGAATCTTGAGCAAGGTGGTCTTACCAGCCCCGTTCGGGCCCAGAAGACCGAAGAGCTCCCCCTCCTTCACCTGGATGTTAACATCGTCAAGGGCCACTACCTCCTTCTCATTCTTCTTAGTCGGTTCTTGCTTGCGCTCTTTCCTGCTTCTCTTGCGTTTGAAGACCCTGCATAGGTTCTTGGTCTCAACTGCGTAATCCATGTGGTTCCACCAATTCGATTCACTTGCCACGGGGTCCGCCCCCGCAGCCAAAAAGGCTTCAGAGGAGCTAGGCCTCGTAGTGTTTGCGGAAGCGAGTGACGTACCCAGCGATCCTGTTTCGCAAACGGGAGGTCTGAACGTTGGTCAGCTCCTGCACCTTCTGCTTGTTGTGCTCGTAATCGTCTGTGAAGTGTTCTGGGAACCTCTTCACGAGCTCGATCGCGACCCGCTTGATGTACGTCTGTCTTATGCTTCCCACATCTATGGCTCCTTTAGGTAATGTGCAGAACCGTCTCAATACGAGCAATATAGATAAAGATTCCTACTGGGAGTCTCAATGACTTCCACGAATTCATAAGCAATCCAACAAGAACACCGATGGAGGTCCGCGATCACTTCTTTGGGAACTTGCTGAGAAGTCGATTGACTGCTATTACTCCGACCAGAGTAGCCGACCCCACGACAAGAAGAACTGCAAATGTCAGGAACAGAAGTTCCGGATTTCCACTTGTCCCTATGCTGGTAGAATACACGATTATCGGATCGGCAAAATCTCCATCCTGATTAACATCCTCTTTGACAAAACCCTCATCCGAGCTTATTACAATGGTGTAGCCGTCGAAAGCCCCATACTCCAAGAGATAGCCATCAAGACCGGTGTCACTCTCCTCACCAGAATTGGGATCATATATCATCACATTGGGCAATGGAGGTGGGGGGCCCTCTGGTATATAGGCACCACTGTGGTCATTGAATAGAACCATTCCTGAAGAGAACTGGAGATAATAAAGTCCTCGACTATCTCTGGAGAGGTCCTGAGTCTCCCCAGTTGATGTGTCATAGATGTAGCATGAATGAGGCAAAGGATAACCAGTGCATGCGAATATCTGGCCTTCGCTTACCCTTAATGAAACAGAACTGACTACACCGACTCCTTTATCAACAACGAGATCTCCTGTGGCCATGTTCAGGAAAGCAAGCCATTTCTGTTCGCCATGCCTCAGAGAAAACACCAACAGATCAGAGTCCCCATAGAACCAATCTGCTCTGCCCCCAGGATAGTTGGACGAAATCCCGGCCAGCCTCTGACTTCCATTCAACACATCCCTGTAGCAGATATCATTCTCATCATTATGGCGACATCCCCACACCGCAAAACGGCCATACATCCTCGAAGTAGAACCTTCACCCAGCTGAATCTCGGACCTGTTTTCGATGTCATAGAGAAAAACGACGCGATCATAATAATCTCCATCGTCATTATAGTCAATCCCATCGTATGGCTCAATCCTGTAATAGGAGATGTGGCCGGTTGACACGCAGGGAAGGGTGAGCCGGGCTGTCTCATCGAAAACGAATCCCGTTCTCTTATTCACATCATATACAACACGCATTTTGTCAATCTCGTCGCCGTCTTCATTCAAATCCCCGTGCCAGCTTTCATACTGGTATAGAATCAAATGAGGATATACGAAACATGCAAGACCCCCTCGGTATCCAGTATCGTGAGTTTGACGTTTGGCAATGTCATGGAAGTAAATGGGGTGTTCTTTTGGAAAAACGTCAGAATCGATGGGAAGGCCTTCGAAAGCAATGAAACCCTCGCTCAGTCGAGCATCATAACCACCCATACCGGGAACACCGACATGTCGAATAATGAAATGCGATGATGGTGTGAGGGGTGAAGATCGTTCACTAGCACCTTCAGTAGCCAGAATGAGTGAGAATGCCAATAAGAACGCCATAACATAGCGGAGTCTGATTGAATCCCTCGGTCCTATTATCTGATTGGGAGTATATAAGGGATTCTCAGTAGTCTGTCCATCCAGTGCTAGAAAGGAAGTTTCTCATTCCCCATCTGCAAACCATAACCTTCTTATATGCGACCCTTTATTCGGGAAAAATGCAGGGGCATGAAGACTAGGTCCGACCATCTGCCAGACCCCAAGTGAGGAAAAGAATATGGAAGAGAACCTTTGCAACATCGAGTTCTTGAAGAAGGCTTCTACATATCTGGCACGCGTTCAGAGCGAGCTCGGGGGCCTGAGGGAGTACCGCAGCAACACTTTTGAAGAGGTTCTCGAACAGGTCATCATCGACCTCCAGGAAGAGTTCGAGGCCACGTCCTAATCAGAGAAACCGCTTTTCCAGCTTGCCCCAGTTCATAAGAACTGTTGGCTTGTCACCTTTGTACGCAGTTAGCGTGGGTTTGTGTATGATCCCGTCCAGATGTATCATCGCTTTTGAATCCTCGTCGTAATTGGATCCCAGTGCGATATGGCAGGTGCCGAAGACCTTCTCGTCCTCCAGTATGTTGCCAACGATCTTCGCTTTAGGATTAAGACCTATTCCCAGCTCGCCCAGATTCTTGGCGTTCCTGGCGTATTGTTTTGCCTTGACCTTGGTGAACTTGCCTTCCAGGTGCATGCCCATCGCGCTTTCCTCGCCCTTCTTCACGGCCTTCCTGAGCACCCTGGCCTCTTTCTTTCCCTTGATCTTCCTGACGAACCCGCCCTCCACCTCGACATGAATGGGGTCCTTGATTATTAGCTCCCCGTTGCCTGTGGCCATGCTGCCATCGAACACTATCGTGCCGTCGGAGTTGCCGAGTTCAGGTGAGATATACATTTCCCCTGCTGGCAGATTCCCTCCCGAGCCAGGCTTGCGGAAATCTCCGTCGTCTTTCCTTGCCAGGCGCCCTTCAAGTCCTATCTTTATGTCCATCCCGGCCTTGGTCTCGGCGCGAACGTAATCTGCCACATCCAGCACTCGTTTGAGCTTCGCCGCCCTCCTTCGCAGGTCCTGGTAGTTGATCGGTATCGTCCGCTTGAACATCTCCAGTGATATACTTGGCGACCAGAATGATCGCAGCTTCTTCTCTTCCTTGAGGTAGGTGAATATGTGATCGTAATCCTTCTCAACACCGGAGTATTGGGTCTTGAGTCCGAACCTGTCCTTCCCGAGCTTCTTCTCGCTGATGGAAATGACAACGTCCGGGTTTGACTGGATGGCCTTGATGACAGAATCCTCTGCGAGGTCGAACAGGGTCTTGGTCTCTTGAACGACAAGGGTGGGAGAGGCTTTGGTTTCCAGGGTTGCTTCGTAGATCGCGTGTGAGATCTTCAGAACGTCTTCGCCTGGATTTGTCACGATGAGAACCTTCTCACCGGGTTTGGCTCCGATGACTTCTTTCATTGCAATCGTTGCGGCTCTTCTGGTCTGTATATCAAGCTCGACTGCTCTCTTGGGTCTGGGTGACATTTCACATCCTCCAGAATGCCGGATTTCTATTTGCCTTTGAAGTTTGGCGGCCGTTTTTCCAAGAACGCCTTCAGACCTTCCACCTTGTCCTCGGTGGAGAACGATAGACTTACCAGCTCCCTCTCGTAGGCCAGTCCGTCATCCAGACCGCCCTCGAGGGCCCTGTTTATGGCTGATTTCGCCAGTCGGACCGCCACTGGACCTTTGGTGGAGATCTCTTTGGCCATGGCCCTGGCCTCGTTCATTAGTTCAGCTTGTGGGTACACATGGTTAACGAGACCTATCCTCTCAGCCTCCTCCGCGGTGATCATTCCTGCGGTGAAGACCATCTCGCTTGCCCTGCCTTTTCCGAGAAGGCTGGTCAATCTCTGAGTTCCGCCGAATCCCGGGAATATCCCCAGGTTGACCTCCGGAACACCGATCTTGGCATTGTCCGAAGCCAGTCTTATGTCGCATGCAATCGCCAGTTCGCAACCTCCGCCCAGGGCGAACCCGTTGACCGCTGCGATGGTGGGCTTCTCCATCTTTGCGAAGAGATCCATGACCTTGTGTCCCTGAATGGTGAACTTTCTCATATCCATCGGCGTTTTGCTGATCATCTCCTTGATGTCTGCTCCTGCAACGAAGGCCTTATCTCCAGCGCCAGTGACTATGACAACGAAAATACTGTCATCCGCCAGAGCGTCCTCTGCTGCGTTCTTCAATCCGTCCAGAACCTCAGAGTTCAGAGCATTCAAGGACTCGGGCCTGTTCACCGTTATGGTCGCTATCCCGTCCTCCTTCTCAAGTGTCACAACGCTCATTCTGCTCACCTCGTGTAGTCGTAAACTCCCTTTCCGGTCTTCCTTCCCAGTCTGCCGGCTCTCACGTACTTTCTCAGCAAGGGTGAGGGCCTGAACTTCGGGTCTCCGGTCTCCTTGTAGAGGACCTCCATGACCAGGAGTCCGATCTCGAGTCCGGTGTAATCAGCAAGTTCCAGAGGCCCCATGGGCATGTTGGTTCCCAGCTTCATCGCCTTGTCTATGTCTTCAGCGCTGGCAGCCCCTTCCATCAAGAGGTTGAAGGCCTCGTTCATCATTGGAACCAGGAGACGATTGACCACGAATCCGGGTGACTCGGCTACCTCCACGGGCTCCTTGCCCAGCTTCCCACAGAAGTCCTTTGCGAACTGCAAGGTCTCAGGTGATGTCTCCGACCCGCGGATAACCTCTACCAGTTTCATGACAGGGGCCGGGTTGAAGAAATGCAGACCAACGAACTTGTCCGGCCTGGATGTGGCCGACGCTATCTCGGTGACGCTCAGCGAAGAAGTGTTGCTCGCGAAGATCACATCCTCGGGGCAAACCTCATCGGCCTCCTTGAAGACCGTTTGCTTCAGGTCCATGTCCTCTAACACGGCCTCGATCACCAACTGGCATCCGTCCAGTGCCTCCCTCAGGTCGACGGTCCCGCGAATCTTGGATAGGATGGCGTCGAGGTCCTCTTGGGACATCTTGCCCTTGGCTACCCTCTTCATGAGAGGTCCCTTGATCCTCTCGAATCCTCCATCCACGAACCTCTGCTCAATGTCCCTCATGGTGACTTCGTAGCCCGCGACCGCGCAAGTTTGGGCAATCCCAGCACCCATAGTGCCGGCACCCAAAACACATACTTTCTTAACGTCCTCTAACTTCATAGCCTCCCCTCTTTCAGATAGGGAGTTGGGAATGAGCGGAGACGATATAATTGTTTCTGACAGCCTACTTGCGCACCCACCTGAACCATACCCGGCCGTCTTCGAAGGTGATTATCTTCAACTTCATCTCCTGACCAAACTCCAGATCCTCATAATGGGCGTCATCTATCCTTGCCAGCACTTTCATCTTTGGATCTTCCAGATCGACGATGCCGATGCTGAAAGGCGCGTCGTCTTCCATGCCGAGCGGAGCTCCGTAAAAGACCTCGGTGAACGCGAACAACTTGCCTTCCTGGGGCAGGTCTATCCATTCCATCTCATCCGAATTGCAGTGGGGGCACACGACCCTGGGCTGCCAGAGTATCTCGCCGCAACTCTTGCACTTGGTGGTGGTGAACTTCCCTTCCTTCAGGTTGGTGAAGAACGCGTGGATCCGGGTGAAGTCCTCTGATTGTAGAGGACAGAAGTCCAGCAAGTACGGCAGGTCGATCTTCGGCATCAACCACCCCTCCTGAAGACCAGGACGCTGTGAACGTTGGCATTGCCGCTCAGGTTATGGGTCAACGCCCATTCTCCCCCGACATACCTCTCCTCGGGGACCTCTCCCCTGAACTGTTCAATGACCTCGACCGTCTGAGCTATCGAAGTCGCACCAAGCGGATGGCCCGTTCCCAAGAGACCACCATGAGTGTTCACCGGCAATCTCCCACCGACGTACGGATTTCCTTCCTCTATGTACTTGCCGCCTTCTCCCTTCTTGCACATTCCCCCGTCCTCGTATGCGATGATCTCGGCGATTGTGAAGCAGTCGTGAACCTCGGCAAACGCCATGTCGAAGATGTCCTTGCCCGCCATCATCAAGGCGCTTCTGAATGCCTTCTTCATGGGTTTCCAGGTCGTGAGATTGGGAAGATTCGAAACAAGGCTGCCCATGTTGCATTGGGCTAGTCCTTCAATGTAGACCGGGGTGTCGGTGAACTCCTTTGCCCGATCCTCCGAGGTCATGACTATTCCCCCAGCACCATCGGTGATGCCCGAACAGTCCAGCAACCTGATGGGTTTGGATATCTCGACCGAATTGACGACATCTTCAAGCGTGAACTTCTTCTGGAACTGTGCGAACGGGTTGGATGCTGAGTAATCGTGATTCTTGACTGAGACCATGCCCAATTGCTCCCTAGTGGTCCCGTACTCGTGCATATGGCGCATCATCACCAAAGCGAAGAAAGGCGGTGCGGACATGCCATTCACTCCATCCCATTCCCTGTCCATGACAGAGGCCATGGTGGTCTGGGTCTCGGCCATGTTGGGGGTGTTCATCTTCTCCACGCCCATGATCAAAGCGATATCGGACAGCCCAGATGCGATCGAACCGTAGGCGGCCCTCATTGCAGCCTGACCTGAGGCGCATGCAAGCTCGGTCCTCATGATGACCTTGTCTGGCTGAACTCCGACCTGCTCGGCAACCAACGGGGCAGGATATGACTGAAACGCCATCCTGTCTGATGCTGCCGATCCCAAGAAAAGACTGTCCACATCCTTCTTGTCAAGATTCGGAATATCCTCAAAAACTGCCTTCCCAGCTTCCTGGGCAAGCTCCTTGTAAGTTGCCTTTCGAACTCCAAACTTAGTCAATCCTCCGCCGACAATAGCGACCTTCCTCACCTCGATACCCCCTTGCTTCCAGTCATTACCAGTTGGATATATAATTGCTCTTATGGGGCATATTGCCTGACCGGCGAGGTGACTTGGGCCACGGAGAAGAACCGAGGGCCACTTAGTGTGGCTGGCAGAAAAGACGTTCAAAATGTGTTGGATTCTAAGTTCCCGTTTTAACATATTCTTATCAAATCTGATTTTTTGAGAGCAAGTGAATTACCCCCATCTCCCTGTGATAGTCTTGGGTAGCCGAGTTGCTAGAACCAATAACCTCCGGCACACAAGCTCAGATCAAGGCGATCGAGAAGATGTGCAGAGATAGACTGGACAGGAATCCTTTCGATCTGGATGCCATGTTCACGCTAGCTGCCGTCATGGCAAGGACGGGCGATATCGAGCTGGCGATAGACATGGTCGAGGGACTGCTTGCAGTGAATCCTGATTATCCCGGAGGAATGAGGCTTCTGGCCAAGCTCCATAAGATGCAGGGCAACGATGAGAAATGGAAGGAATACATGGAAATGGCGGCTACTGCGTCCGAGATCTAGGTCTCATCTTCTCCAGTATCCAGGACGCCCTTTTTTCTCGAACTGTTTCTGATATGATTTTCCGAGCCTTGCATACGTGTCAATGTCTTCGGGGGACCTGTCCTCTCTGATGCGCTTGATCCTGGCGAACTTCAAAGCATAACCAGATTCGTACTTGGGGCTACGCTGAATCTCATTGTAGGCGACCTCCACTAATGAAGACAGGGGGGTTTGGGACATCTTGAATCCTTCAGATGGAATTCATCAAGATGTAACACGCACAATAGACTTTCGAAATCCTCTCATTGAATAATTACAAATACTTGCCAGGAGTATTCAATATCGTATCCAACGCACCGCAGGAGCACATGAAAGGGTGGGGGTGAGGGTACTACGAGGAGACAGGGGAGTCAGCACATGAAGAGCAAGCTAACGGTCCTCTTGCTGGGAATTCTGTTCTTGGCAATGGCCTATTCGATCACACCGGTCCAAGCAGCGACGGATGATTATACCTCATACGTGAGACTGAAAACGTACAGCAACCTCCAAGCCTGCGTTCTGACCGACGGCATTGGCAATTGCTTGAGCCCTCAACAGGATTCGTTCGACACGATCGGCGTTGTCCACATCGAAGAGGTCTACACCGTGTGGCGGGTCGAACTGTTCGGAAGCGGCGCTGTGAAGCCGGTGATGCTGAACGTGAACGGCGTATGGCAGGATGTCAGCTGTTTTCAGGATTCACTGCCCAACTGCTGGGAGACCATGACATTTGACATCGCCCCGTCCAAGGAGGTGACGATCTTCAGCACGGAGCATTCAAGCCTTGCGAACCACGGTTTCTATCTCCAGTGGGTCAATCTCTGGGTGTACAAGACGGCCGTCGAAGCGACCGTGGACGTCGACCCGGACAATCTGAACCTCATGAGCAGGGGGACGTTCGTGACCGCCTACATCGAGCTGGATGGCGCAGACGTGAAGGAGATAGACCCCAGTACGGTTCTTCTGAACGACCAGGTCCCACCGATACTGGACGAGAGATACGGGTTCGTTACATCCGAGGAAGCGTACATCGTGGACCATGATGAAAACGGGATCCTGGAGAGGATGCTGAAGTTCGATAGAGAGGCGGTGCAAGCAATATTGAGCCCCGGGAACGTTGTCACAATCACCATTTCAGGACAATTGAACGATGGAACGAAGTTCGAAGGAACGGATACATTGAGAGTTCTGGAGCCTCAGGAAATGCTGAGTGTTGATGACATGGAACCCATGATGCAAATGGTAAGTGCCGATCAACAGACTGCAGAAGTAACACCGCTAAGATCCATTAGGACTGAGATCTACGCTCCAGATATCCTTACATTCTCTTGATTTGGTCTTCACCGTCCAATCTCTACAGAACGGTTTATCTGATATGAGCCCGATATCCACTTACTTCCAGAATTGGAGGTCGAAAGGAGGGAGATGTCTTGAACTTCTTCAAGAAAAAGAAGAAACGTCCGTTCATACTTACATATGGGGTCACGATGCCAAACCACAGAGGTGGCGGGGTCTCTAATGTGATGAAAGAAGGTTACGTTGAACATAGATTGAGAGGGGCGCCATACAAGTTCGCAGCGACGATTACATCAAGTGCCGAGCGGATATTTCCCTTGTTGGAATCCTTGTCCAGCTATGTGGGATTCCCCTGCATGGCAGTATTGCAGGATCACATAGACGAACCTTATGTGGTCTACTCATCCACCGATCGCATGATAGAAGAAGCACTGGAAGTCTTCAAGGAGTATTCCTTCAGATTGATCAATGACGGTTTCACCGGATTTGGATTGGCTTCGCGACAATTCGAGGTTTTCGTCGGGGATCACAAGCGCCTGAATATCTACTGCAACTCGTTGACTGGAGTGAGGAAGACCATGATAGAGTTTGGAATTCCCAAGAAATCGAAAGTGAAATGGATAGGTCACGGCAATCATTACCATGTTCAGCTTGGAGCGTTGTTTGCAGATGAAATCAAGCCAATGAATGAACCGTTGCCAGAAGCGGAAATCACAAAGCACGACGCAGGTTCCGAGGCGTACACTGATTTTCAGAACGACATCATCGATAGATTGGGATTGAAGATAGACTCATGGAGACGGAACATCGCTAAAGGACCGTGAAGTGGAATTCAGAACGACAAGTACAGCGACGGTGTAAGTCATTCATTCAGAGACTCAAATCTCTTATCGATGTACTCCTCCAAATCCTGAATTGTAGCCTCATCGTCCAATAGATGCTTGAATCGTCCTTGAAGTTCCAGGTACTCCTTCACTGGCTTCCGATGCTTGGGCACGTGCTGGAATGTCCTTTTTCCGTTCTCGTACTCGAAAAGCCTGATGAGCCCTGTCTGAACGGCAAGCTTGGCTAGCTTCACCGAATCCTTCGCATCCGAACGCCATCCCGCCGGACATGAAGCAAAGACGTGGACATAGCTCGGGCCTCTAACGGTGGCCGCCTTCTTCACCTTGTCAATCAGGTCCAACGGATAGCCAATCGAGGCGGTGGCAACATATGGAGCGCCATGGGCGATCATGATCTCAGGAACATCCTTCCTCATCTCCATGGGCCTGGTCTCGCCCTTGATGATGCTGCCAACTGGTGTCGTCGTCGTGGCTGCTCCGAACGGCGTGGTTCCACTCCTCTGGCCCCCAGTGTTCATGTAGCTCTCGTTGTCGTAACACAAGTAGATGAAATCGTGACCGCGTTCGACGGCACCTGAAAGAGACCCCATTCCGATATCTGCCGTTCCTCCATCGCCAACAACAACCAGGAGGTTCGTATCCCCCCTCGTACCCATGATGTCAAGGGCCTGCTCGATCCCGGACATGACAGCCGGACCGTTCTCGAAAAGCACGTGGAAGTGCGGAACCTTGGGGACGCCCATCTGCATTATGACCGCCATACAACCAGTGGAGTTGATCGTGATCGTGTTAGGTCCCAGAGCCTTGAGGGCATGCCTGAAAGCGAGCAATGCACCGCAACCGGCACACGCTAGGCTGCCGTGATGCAGGTATTCCTCGTCCGTGAGGTCCTTTATCTTCGTTTTTTCCATTACGACACCTCAATCGTACTTCCTGGCATCCGGCCAGTTAACGGTCTCGACCTCTTTGCCTTCAAGCGCTTTCTCACACGTCTCGTGAATGTTCTTGATCGTCTCTGGCGTGATGTCCTTACCGCCCAATCCAATGATGAAGTTCAAGCATTTCGGCCTGCTGGCCAACGGGTACAATGCCCGTGTAACATCGGGGAACAGCATCCCGCTGGTTCCGTACCCGATATCTCGATCAATGACCGCGATGACCTTTGCGTTCTTGCACGCTTCAACGATCTCCTTGTCGGGGAAAGGTCTGAAGACGCGTATCTTCGAAAGACCGACCTTGCTTCCGCAGTCTCTTAGGTCATTCACCACCCATTGAGTCGTGCTCGTCAGCGATCCCAGACCCATGAAAACGATCTCAGCATCATCGGTCCGGTAGTTCTCCACCATTCCGTACGAGCGTCCGAAGAGCTCACCATATTCCCTTCCAACATCCATTATCGCCTTGGGCGAATCCAGGAGCGCTTTGTGCTTCTTGTACTCGATATCGGGATACCAGTCCGGGTATACGACCTCTCCAAACTGTAGCGGGTTCTTGGGGTCCATCAGCGGCCTCTTCGTAAGGTCTGGCTCCGGCAGGAACATATCCGCCTGCTCCTGATCGATGACCTCCATACGTTCTGCAACATGAGATACAATGAAACCATCGTAGCAGACCATTGCCGGTACCAGGACATCCTCAGCGATCTTGTAAGCTTGAAGTAAGTTGTCAAACACCTCTTGGGCGTTGGCGCAGTAGATCTGCATCCAACCGCTGTCCCTGTTGACCATGCTGTCCTGATGGTCCGCCCAGATGTTGACCGGCATGGAGAGGGTCCGGTTGGCGATGGCCATTACGAGTGGAACTCTCAAACCCGATGCGAAGTACAGACCTTCGGACATGAGCTGCAGACCCTGTGATGAGCTGGCGGTGAACGTTCTTGCACCGACGATGGAGGCTCCGACCACTGCGGACATGGCACTGTGCTCGCTTTCCACCCGTATCATGTTGGCTTTGAGTTCGCCGTTGTTGATGAACTGGGAGATGTACTCGACCGCCGAGGTCTGGGGCGTGATGGGGTAAGCAGCAACGATCTGGGCCCTTGCCAGCTTTGCCGCTTCCGCCGCGGCGCGATTGCCGGTAAAGAAAACCTCAGTCACTTTCCTCCCTCACCATGAGTATCGCTTTCACAGGACATTCCTCAGCACAGATCCCACAGCCCTTGCAGTACTTGAGGTCGATCTCTATCCTGTCGCCTTCTCTCTTGACGCAGGCGTCCGGACACACCAGCCAGCAGATATCGCAGTTGGTGCACTTCTCCTGATCCACCTCAGGCCTCTCGCTCCTCCACGCACCGGTGAGGTTGTCCTCGCTCCATCCGGGCTCGAACACCAGTGTGCTCTTGGCATTCTTGATGAACTTCTCGTGTTTTTCCAGACCCATATCGATAC
>JAUVHO010000057.1 GCA_030593295.1 Methanomassiliicoccales archaeon
ACCTGTATGCCAGATGGTTTTTTCTTATAAGTCGTTTTCGTGATGATACCTGTGATAGCATTGACCGCTCAGAATTACCCTTAAGTATGAGAGATATGATTTCATCCAAGGTGATTCGTTGACGAGCGACATAATGATTCATGAAAGGAAGAAGATGGACCTGGAGAATGGAATGCTCGTGGTCGGATTTCCCACTATCGGATTGGTCGGCACAATTGCCGCCCATCACTTGATGTCAACGATGGAACTGGAACACATCGGGAGCATCTATTCCAAAGATTTCCAACCGACCGCTGTGATCCACGACTACATACCTACGTCACCGGTCAACATCTTTGCCGGTGAGGAGAAGTGCGGGCCCGAAGGGACCTGCGACCAGATCATCATAGTCAAATCCGAATTCCTGCCCGCCCCTGCGACGCTCAAGCCGCTGGGAGATGCCCTGATCAAATGGTCAGAAGAGAAGAAGATCACGCTCACAACCGTCCTGGAGGGGATGATGCAGATCCAAAAGGACGACGAGGTTCACACCTTCGGCGTTGGAAGCACCGAACATGCTCGCGACGTGCTGGACAAGTTCAAGATTGAGAAGCTGGAACAGGGCATGGTTAGCGGGTTGTCTGGCGTAATGCTCTACGAAGGGGAGCGTTTGGGCAAGGACGTGATATGCCTTCTGGCGGAAACTCACATCGACTATCCGGATGCTCGAGGTGCGGCAAAGTTGCTGACCACCTTGAACCACCTGCTTCCCCAGATGGAGATCGACCCCGAACCGTTGTTGGACCAGGCGGAGGCGATCGAGAAACGCATCAAAGAATCCATACAGCAGGCGACTCCGCCGGAGTCGAAGGTCCCGGACATGCCCTTCCCGATGTACCGGTAATCGTGCATCTCAAACCTTTTCATCCTCTCTCTTAGAAAGATAGGCCATGCCATCCCAGGCCTTGTATCCAGCCTTCTCAAAAAGCGACATTGACGAATCGTTGGGGAGTTCTATTAGAATGGAGATGATCCTCCTGTTCCTGGCCTTAAGTGCCTCTTCGATCGCTTGGATGAGCTCGATTGCGATGCCTTGCCTCAGATGACCCGGCAGAACGGCCAACCGATTGATCCAGCCCTTTCTCCCGTCGTCCGTTCCCACGATAACGCCGACAAGTTCCCCATCAATGAACGCACCCAGAAAGAGGTCACCGAATTCATTGATCTGTCTGACCATCTCGTCCCTGCCGTCCCTTCCCTCAGGTCTATGGGACAGTCCAGCCTTCTCCCACAGCTCGATTATGCGATCGTAATCATCCGTTCCCAGTCTTCTGATCTCCATGTCGAATCACTAACCCATGAAACCCTGCCTCATCATCAACAGGATGAAGCTGAAGAACATGACCCCCAGGCCAACGAGGAGGTACAACCTTGGAAGAGGACGCTTGGCGACAGCACCTCCTATCAGGCCCAGATCCATGGCGAGTATCCATGTCAGGACCATGTCGCTCAGCGGATCGAACGCGAAAATGATGAAGAAAAATCCGATACCCATTAGAGCGTATGCAGGGGCGCCCTTGACCGCCCTCTTCACCCAGGCCGCTAAGAAAATGACCGACAGAATTATCCCGATTGCAAGAAGCTCCAGTGAGACTTCCATGGTTATCTAATTGACTGAAGACCCTTCTATTCCTTAAAACCTAAGGTTGAAGTCTGCGGATTGATAAGTTTCTTAAGTCCGTGCACCAATGGACCAGAGACGATGCCCAAGCCGAGATTGCTCTTACACGTATGCTGTGCGCCGTGTTCCACTCACGTTATTGAGAAGCTCAGGGAGGATTACGAACTTGGGTGCTTCTTCTACGGACCGAACATCCATCCTGAAGAGGAATACGAGAAACGGCTCAAAGAGGCCAGGGGATACTGTGCCAATCAGGGGATCGAATTCTTAGAGGGTAAATACGACAAAGAGGGCTGGCTCCAAGCCGTGAAAGATCACGAGAATGATGTGGAAGGCGGCGATAGGTGTAAGATCTGCTACCGATACAGACTGCAACGAACGGCAGAGACCGCCAAGAACGAAGGGTATGATCTGTTCACCTCAACGCTGACCGTGAGCCCGCACAAGGACGCGGACATCATAAACGAGATAGGGGAAGAGATCGGCAGGAGTACCGATGTCATCTTCCTTTCTGAGAACTTCAAGAAAGAGCACGGATACCAGATCAGCGTACAGATGAGCAAGGACCATGGCCTTTACCGACAGGATTACTGCGGCTGCGTTTTCAGTCAACGATAGGTGTCTTGGCCTTTTCCTTCCTGTTCCACCACAATGCCAAGATGAGACCGACGAGGAATATGACCAGGTCCACAATCAACCCAGCACCGAAAGCCGGTGGGATGCTGAGGATACCCGTAACGGCCGATACTCCCCCTATGATGAACTCAATTACTGCGAACGATACAGAGAACATCACGAACGATCTCTTGTCGAAATGGGCGAAGAAACCCGTCTTCCCAGACTCCTCGTCCGACTCGGGCTCTCTGCGACATAGCAGCAGGCCTATGACGAGCAGGAAGATGGCAAGGACCACGGATAGTATGGGTTTGTAGTTCGCTTCTTCCGTGGCATCTTGATCCTCAACCTCAACATTCAGCTGTAACGTATGGTTGTTCTCTTTATTGCCAAGATTGTCCACACTGTAGAATTCCAAGGTGTGCGTTCCTTCCTCCAAGAAGAACGGAATCGAATACAAAACCAAGTCTCCACCATCGAGGCTAAACCATCGTGAAGCCACCCCGCTGGCATCATCTGTCGCACTCAATTCAAGATCAGTTGAAGGTCTGACCTGCTCGCCAGGGTACACCAACTCAGTAACGGGCGGAGTGTCATCCACATAGACCGAGATGCTCTGGGTCTGTTCCTGACCTCCCACCATGTCAACCGCATAGAACTGTATCGTGGCCGGTCCTTTCGGAGATATCGTGAAGTCCCCAGTGACCAAATAGTCGTTCCAGGAGCCTTGCCAGAAGCCTTGATCTATACGGTACATGACCTTATCTATCCCTTGACCGCTGTTGTCGGTCGCTGTAATGGTGAAGACGGTTGAGGAATTCACATACAGCTGATCCGAATCGTGCTGAGGAGTACCGACGCTGATTGCTGAGGTTGGCAGGGCAAATGCTTCAACGATCACCGAGATTCTGTTGTTGTTCTCGTCGGTTTCTGGGATATCATTATCATAATCCACTTCAACCACGATGACATACGACCCAACATCTGGTGGGGTCCAGTCGAAACCGAACAAGGTTGAAGTTTCACCGCCGTTCAGTGCGGGAACAATGTCCTGATGCAACAAGGTCGAAGGGTCGCTCTGCTCATAGAAGGCGATACTCGTGGAGGTCCCAGGTGTTGTTGTTCCGAGGTTTTCCACTCTGGAGGTTAGGTTGACCTGCTTTCCGATCGATGTTAGGATAGGCGATATCATCAAAGTCGTAGGGGCATAATCTACATCATCAGGTGCAAGAACCTCAAAGAGAACGACGAATGTGTTGTTGCTCTCAGAGACCTCGGGAACGGCGTCATCGACATCAATGGTCATGTTGACGAAGTAGTTACCAACTGAGGAGGGGACCGTCCAAGTGCCTGCTATTGAGCCGTGGCTTTGACTAGAATTGAGGGAAGCAAGAGGACCACTGTCAAAGAAGGCCGTTTGATTCTGAGGACCCATGAATCCGTTGGTTTCGTAGAACTCTACTCTAAAACTCGTGTTGTAGAAATCATCACCGAAATTGGTGACGTTCATTGAGAGTTCCACGAACTGTCCAGTGTAAACGGTTATAAAACCTGACACATACCCAACACTCTCAGGGTCCGGGTAGATATATCCAGCCCCATCTACGATTGACACGTTAGTGGGAGCGAGGTCTGACAAAGGCACAAGAACATCGATATCAGCAACGTTGTTCCACTCATTGCTCTCCAACACCAGGTCATCCGGATCCACAACCACTAATATGTTGTGCGACCCTCCGATCGCTGTCCAGGTTATGGACGCTGTTAGGACACCTCCGGCAGGAATCGACGAAATGATGTCAATGCCGATCACTTGCACATTATCCAAAACGAACGCCACGAAGACCGAACCGGGAACCGACCTGTTGGGCCCGGCATGGATATCGGCCGAGATTGTTACTTCCGAGCCGGGGTATGGTGCGGGGCTGATCGATATGTCACTCGGATTCACATAGAGGTCAGGCAACACCAGCAGAACGTTGAATTGGAGGATGAAAGTGTTATTGTCGATTGACAAATCGGTCACATTGCGGTGGGGGTCAACCGTGACGTTGAAGTAGTGCATACCTTCGATGAGGGGTGTGGTCCACTTGACCTTGAACGGTCCATGGCTTTCACCTTGGATCAACGGCCCTAGGGGTCCCATTTCCAGCAAGGGCACAGGCATCTCGGGGCCTTGCAGACCAAAGGTCTCCACGATCCTGAGCGTGGTTTGGTTGTTCGTGTAAGTCAGACCCAGATTGGTGAGTTTTGCAGAGATGTTGACGAAGCCGCCTGTGGGTACGTTGATGATGTTTGACATATGGCCGTAGGGTTCACCGTACGGGAAGGAATAGTTGATGCCGTTTTCCACCATGATATCGGTCGGTGCAAGGTCCGGTCCCATCACGGCAACCTGGACAGTGAGCGAGTTGTTCATCTCATTCGTCTCGTCTATACTATTGAGCGGGTCAACCACAACTGTCACATCGTGTAGGCCAACAGTCGCCAGCCAGGTTCGTGAGACGATGACCATGGAGTTCGCGTTCATTAGGGGAATGATGGTGCTTCCCAACGGGGCTCCGCCAACGTCAAAGGACACCAGGATAGGATTGGTGACCCCGCCCTCTGGGCCGCAGTGGATCTCTGTCGATATGTCCGTGGGATTGCCATCGGTCGGCGTCGGAGAGAACGTGATGTTCAGGACATACAGGTCTGGTTGAACAAGAGTGAGGGTCCGGGCCGCGTATCCCTTCGTTCCACCGTCATTGATCTGAACTAGCACACCATGTGATCCCACATCCGTAGGAGTTGGGGTATTGTCAGGAATCAAGGGAGCTGTAATGTTCACCGAATAAGAGCCTGCACTGTCCGTGAACCCCATCCATGTATCCCCCGTGGCGGGTATCTTCACATTGACCGTGGAGAACTGAGGAGCGGTGGAGTTGCCGTTTACCGTGACGTTTCCCCCGGGATTGACCTTCTCTGGCACAAGATGTTCGTCAACGGTCATTACCGGCGTCACCCTGTTGTACGAAGTGAGGTTCACCCAGATATCGCCGAACATGCCGAATCCGCCGTGGTTCTCCCATTTCACCATGTAACCGACGGTCTCGGAATACCAGCGCTCGTCGGTCACTCCCAGAGAAGCATCGAAAGAATCAAAGGTCCCCGCAGGAACGGATATGGAAGTTTGTTGTGAGCAAAGTGAGGTTCCAGCCAAAGGAGAAACGCTGTCCAGAGGAATCGTGTCCTCAATAGGAAAGAACGGGATATCAATGAAATAGTACACATAACCAGATGTCACCATCGTGGTGACTAGGTCCCACTGATCGCCAACTTCCATGGGGAAATCATAATCCTCTCGAGATGGTGAATAAATGTTTGACATCTCAACCTCCAGAGTGAGCGGGGACGGTCCTATGATCGTTGTGACGGTGCCCGAAGCCGAAACCGTCTCATTGTCCACGAGTACCGCAAGGTCACCCCTCTCGACCCACCAGTACCCCCCTAAAGTCGCTGAGGTGATGTCAACATCAACATCCACTCCCTGCACAACACCGCTACCAGATCCAGTGAAGGACCCTGAGATAGTAAGGTTGTACAGCTGATAGACTTTAGGACCTATGGGCTGGGTCATTATCTCGGTGACATCGAACCTTATGTTGCCGCTGGCAGTGGCGGTCATTCCCATCATGTCAACGGCTCCGCTCAAGTCATAGTCCCACCAATCGCCGATATGCCAGGTAGGAACCTCTGCTTGGATGCCTGCCATAACGACCGGGTCATCTGAGGCTGATCGAACAACGGCAGCTGAACTAGAAACCAAGAAGATCAGAACGAGCATCAAAGTCCTTGACTTCATTACAGACCCCTCTCCGACGTCATTGTCCATACGAATATTATACTTTCCGATTTGCAAAGTTTTATACAGAACATTGGAGATTGCAAAAGGCGGTTGCGGGGATGGCCCAGCCCGGTAAGGCGATGGATTGCTAATCCATTGTTCGCAAGAACTCGGGGGTTCAAATCCCCCTCCCCGCGTAGAGTTTCAAATATGAGTGTTCCATGCGAATACAACAAGGAAGTTGGAGATCATGGATGAAGAAGGAGGAGTTTCGGGCGACAGTGAAGAGGGTGTAACGATAAAAGAAGAGTTCACTCTTGAAGCGGAATGTGAAGAAAGAAAGGATCCAGCTTGGAGGATTCCCCTTTCGATTGTCACAGGGGTGGGCTGGCTGGTCTTCCTTGTGATCTGGTTGTTCTTCTACGCTGGGGACCATCACATATACCAGAACATAGGAATCGTCCTGTTCTCCCTCATGGTCGTGGCCCTGGTGTTGGGCGGGACGTGGATCGCCTGGGGGCTGAGCGACATGAACGTGTTTGAGGAGATGGTGATGGCGATGGGAGGACTCAAGAAGAGGATTATATTCTCTATGGCCGTGCCCATCGTTACACTGATGTTGCTGGGATTGTGGCTCTTCTTCCTAGCCATGGATTTCGACATCTATCAGAACATTGCGGTGGTCATCGTATGCCTCCTCGTCATGGGCGGCATCCTCGGGGTCACATGGACGACCGGTGGCTGGAAACGTGGCGGCGGAGGATTCTAACGGCGGAAGCTGTGATTCACAATGGACATCGATGAGGAGTCGAGAAGGAGAACGAAGAAAGCGAGGGAGAGATGGGAGAAGTCGACCCTCGAGGAAAGCCTCCGAGGTCTCGGAGAAGGCAGGGAGACCTATGAGAGCCTTTCCGGAATCCCCCTCGATAGGATCTACACGCCTTTGGACTTAGAGAAGGACAAGAGCCTTACAGACATCGGTTTTCCTGGCGAGTTCCCGTATACAAGGGGAGTCTACCCGACAATGTACCGGAGCAGGCTCTGGACCATGAGGCAGTACGCCGGGTTCGGAACCGCAGAGGACACGAACAAGAGGTACAAGTATCTACTCGAACAGGGGCAGACAGGGCTGAGCGTGGCATTCGACCTTCCGACTCAGATGGGGTACGATTCCGATCATCCTATGGCATCGGGAGAAGTGGGCAAGGTAGGCGTGGCGATATCTTCACTGAGAGATATGGAGGTCCTTTTTGGCGGCATTCCCCTGGACAAGGTCAGCACCAGCATGACGATAAACTCCACCGCGATGATCCTCTTGGCGATGTACGTAGCCGTCGGGGAGAAGCAGGGAGTGGACAGGTCCAACCTCAGGGGGACGATCCAGAACGACATCCTGAAGGAATACGTCGCCAGGGGAACGTACATATTCGCACCGGAACCCAGCATGAGGCTCGTAACGGACACAATGGAGTTCTGCTCGAAGGAGATGAAGAGGTGGAACTCGATAAGCATAAGCGGGTATCACATAAGGGAGGCCGGGTCGACGGCCATACAGGAGATCGCCTTCACACTTGCCAATGCGATAGCATACGTGGATGCGGTTGTCTCCAGGGATCTGGACGTTGACGCGTTCGCGCCGAGATTGACATTCTTCTTCTGCGCTCACAACGACCTCTTGGAGGAAGTGGCCAAGTTCAGGGCCGCTCGAAGGCTGTGGGCCAGAATAATGAAGGACAGGTTCGGGGCCAAGCTGGACAGGTCCATGATGCTCCGATTCCATACCCAGACATCGGGAGTCTCCTTGACCGCTCAGCAACCCGAGAACAACGCGATAAGGGTCGCCATCCAGGCACTTGCCGCGGTGTTGGGTGGAACTCAGTCCTTGCACACGAACTCCATGGATGAGGCGCTGGCGCTCCCTTCCGAACACGCCGCGACCCTGGCGCTCAGGACGCAGCAGATAATTGCCCATGAGAGCGGCGTCACCAACACGATAGATCCGCTGGCCGGCTCATACTTCCTGGAATCATTGACCGACGAGATAGAGAAGAAGACCGTGGAATACATAGAGAAGATAGACGAGATGGGGGGAGTGGCGGTCGCGATTGAGAAAGGTTACCTCCAGGAGGAGATCGCAGATTCAGCCTACAAGTATCAGAGGGACATCGAGAACAAGGGACGGATCGTCGTCGGGGTGAACGAGTTCAAGACCGGAGAACCCGGTACGATGGACACTCTCAAGGTCGATCCAGAGGTGGAAAGCAAGCAGAAACGAGGACTCACCAAACTCAGAGAAGAAAGGGACAACGGAAAGGTGACTCGATTGTTGAAGGACCTGAAAGATGAAGCTGGCAAGGACACGAATCTCGTTCCATATGTCTTGGATTGCGTTTCAAACCTGGCGACGCTCGGCGAGATATCTGACGTTCTCAGGGAAGTGTTCGGAAGGTATGAGGGAGGAAGAACGGTATAGAAAGGAGTGGATTGGTTGTACAAGAGGATACATCACATCGGCATAGCGGTCAAGGATCTGGATGAGGGCATGAGCAAGTATGAGGGGCAGCTCGGCTTTCAGCTGGAGGGAAGGGAGACCGTTGAATCGGAATCCGTGGAGGTCGCCATCTTCAATGTGGGGGAGAGCAGGATAGAACTGCTACAGCCCACCAGCCCGGACAGTGTCATATCGAAGTTCATTGCCAACCGGGGAGAGGGCATCCACCATGTTGCGGTCGAGGTGGACGACATAGAGCGCGAACTCGAAGAGCTGAAAGCCAATGGAGCGCCGGTGATAGACGATCAACCCAGGACAGGAGCGGGTGGTCACAGGGTCGCCTTCATACATCCAAAGGGTGCTTCTGGGGTTCTTCTTGAATTGATAGAGACGCTCAGTGAGTGATATCTTTGCCAAGTGGACTGGAGTTTGTCATTCATCGTCATGATGTCCTAGAATCTGCGATGGATACCGCTCGGAAGTTGGCCGAGGAGGGATGCGAGGAAGGAACGGTCGTCATCGCCAAAGAACAGACCAGGGGCAGGGGCAGAGGAGGCAGGACATGGATGTCTCCAAGAGGAGGGCTCTATCTTTCAGTGGTCCTCAGACCGGACATTCCCGCGGACGAGTCATACAAACTCATCTTCCTGGCAGGAAACGCTGCGGCCAAGGGACTTGCACATTTCACAGGAGAGAAAATCGAGATCAAGTGGCCCAATGACCTATGTCACAACGAACTGAAGGTGGGGGGCATTCTATGCGAGAGTTCCTCGATGGGGAAGAAGCTCAGGTTCGCCATCCTCGGAATGGGCATAAACACGGACATTAGAGGTCTTCCGTCTGAATTGAAGGGCAAAGCAACATCCATACTGAGGATAACGGACAAGGAAGTGGACAACGATAGGGTCGCAGAGGGCATTCTAAACGAACTGTCCGAAAGATACAAGGACTTCCCAGGCAACTTCTCTCAACTCCTGGATGAATGGAGGGAACTGACGACAACGCTGGACAGAACTGTGATGCTGGACGGGAAGATGGTCATGGCATTGGATGTCGACGATGACGGCTTCCTCCTTGTTGATGATGGGGGCAGGCAGAGAAGAGTCGTGTCCGGCACCCTGGAGTATCCATAGGACCCGATGAGCGCGTCCAGATACGTCCAGATGGCATTGGAAAGCATTAATATCAGTTGGTCAATTCACATCTGTTTCTGTGAGGTAGGCAAATGTCAACCCACGATAAAATCAAAGAGCTTCGGGAGAAGCGGAAGCAAGCCCAGCTGGGAGGAGGAGAGGCCAGAATCGAGGCCCAGCACAAGAAAGGCAAGCTCACTGCGAGGGAGAGATTGGACCTGCTGTTGGATCCGGGCTCGTTCAAGGAGCTGGATGTCTTCGTGACACACCGCACCTCCGACTTCGGGATGGAGGATAAGAAATTCCTTGGAGATGGAGTTGTGACCGGGCATGGCAAAGTGGACGGAAGGCTGGTCTATGTGTTCTCACAGGACTTCACCGTCTTCGGTGGGTCTTTGGGCGAGATGTTCGCTGAAAAGGTGATCAAGATAATGGACCTGGCCATGAGGAACGGTGCTCCATGTATAGGACTCAATGACTCTGGTGGTGCGAGAATCCAGGAAGGCGTTCTTTCGCTCGGCGGTTATGCGGAGATATTCTTCAGGAACGTTTTGGCATCGGGTGTGATACCCCAGATATCTGCGATCATGGGACCGTGCGCCGGCGGGGCTGTGTATTCTCCCGCGATGACCGACTTCATACTGATGGTCAAGGAATCGAGCCACATGTTCATCACGGGACCGGAGGTCATCAAGGCAGTTACCGGAGAGGAGATCACCTTCGAGGAGCTGGGCGGTGCGATGAGCCACAATCAGAAGAGCGGCGTCGCACATTTCGCAGCCGAGAGCGAGGAACACTGCATCGAGATGATCAAGACCCTCATATCCTACCTTCCATCCAACAATCTGGACGACCCTCCTAGACTGGATACGGGAGATGACCCCAACCGAACCGATGAGGAACTTGGTAAGATCGTTCCGGCAGAATCCGATCAACCGTATGACATGAGGGACATCATCCTCAGGGTCGTTGACAACGGCGAGTTCTTGGAGGTCCACGAACACTGGGCAAGGAACATTGTCGTCGGTTTTGCCAGATTGGACGGTTATTCGATAGGCATTGTGGGAAACCAGCCAAAGGTCCTTGCTGGGACCTTGGACATCAACTCCTCCACCAAAGGCGGACGGTTCGTTCGGTTCTGCGATGCGTTCAACATTCCCCTACTGACATTCGTTGATGTTCCCGGGTTTCTGCCAGGAAGCGCCCAAGAATATGGCGGCATCATTAGGAGCGGCTCAAAGCTCCTGTATGCGTACTGCGAAGCAACTGTACCCAAGATGACCGTCATAACAAGGAAGGCGTACGGCGGAGCGTACGACGTCATGTGCTCCAAACACATCCGGGCCGACATCAACTTCGCATGGCCCTCGGCGGAACTGGCTGTCATGGGACCCGATGGAGCGGTCAACATCATTTTCAGAAAGGAGATACAGGCTGCGGACGATCCCAAGAAGAAGGCCGAGGAGCTCGTGTCCGACTACCGTGAGAAGTTCGCCAACCCGTACATCGCAGCACAAATGGGCTACATAGATGACATAATAGAACCCCAGGACACACGACCCAGACTGGTGGACGCCCTCCACACTCTGTTGAACAAGAGGGAGACCAGACCTGCCAAGAAGCATGGAAACATACCCTTGTGAGGAAGATGTTCGAGAAGATACTCATCGCCAACAGAGGAGAGATTGCTCTTCGGATAATGCGGACCTGCCGGG
>JAUVHO010000035.1 GCA_030593295.1 Methanomassiliicoccales archaeon
GAGGGCGTGGCGCCCCACCCAAACTGCCCACCTATCGGTGTCTCTCCGAAGAGGTAAGTGATACAAGTTCAAAAGGGCGGTGTTTCATCGTTGACTCAGAACTTGGCTAGCGCCAAGCCATAGTAACGTCTCCCGCCTACCCTACACATTCAAGCTCATATCACAACGACAGGCTGCAGTAAAGCTCCACGGGGTCTTCGCTTTCAGATGGAAGGTACTGGACTGTGCGCCAGTAAGTCGGTTTCGCCGGATTCCGCGCGGGGACAGTGGGGCTCTCGTTGGGCCTTCATGCAAGCCGCCAATTAAGCGGCAAGGTATTACGCTACCTTAAGAGGGTCATAGTTACCCCCGCCGTTTACTGGTCCTTCCTCCCATTGAAATGGGTATTCAGATACCAGCACTGGGCAGGTTTCAGCGGCAATACACATCTTTTCAGACTAGCTGCCACCTATGTTTTTATTAAACAGTCGGAGCCCCTATGTCACTGCGATCAGCCATCTGCATGGCTGACACCCCTTATCCCGAAGTTACGGGGCCAATTTGCCGAGTTCCCTCGCATGGATTAATCCGACACGCCTTAGGCTTCTCACCCAGGGGCACCTGTGTCAGTTCTCGGTACGGACGCGTGAAATGACTCCAATCCCCTTTTCACTGGCACCCTGGCTCAGCTGAAGGAGGCGAACCTCCCTACTCGCGCATTCACCCGGTTCTCGCCATTACGGCTCTCCCCAGGCTTCGACGCTTGAACAGATTGACAAACCTGCTCAGCCTACCCAGATGCGTCAAGAATTGGACAGAGTTTCACACGGTGCAGGAATATTAACCTGCTTCCCTTTCGCGACGTTCGATTAAGATGCCGCTTAGGACCGACTAACCCTCGACTGACGAACATTGTCGAGGAACCCTAGCCCCTTCGGCGGTACCGATTCTCACGGTACTTTGCTGCTACTCCCACCAGGATCCTCATTCGAACGCGGTCCACTTGACCTCACGGCCAAGCTTCCACCCACGCACGACGCCTCTCTACTAAATCACAATTAAGTGTTCTGAAGTATCGGTGGCCGACTTAGCCCCGTCCATTTTCGAGGCACGTAATCTCGACTGGTGAGCTGTTACGCTTTCTTTAAAGGGTGGCTGCCTCTAAGCCCACCTCCCAGTTGTCTGAGAATACGAACGCTCTTTTAATCACACTTAGCCGACACTTAGGGACCTTAACTTCAGGCTGGGTTCATTCCCTTACGGACACCAAGCTTACCCCAGATGCCCTCACTCCCGGAGTCTAAGGCGGCGACAGGTTCGGAGTTTGACAAGATACCGAGGGATTTCTCCCCCTGAATACCCAATCAGTGCTCTACCCCATCGTCTACCTCGTCCGAGGTCTACCTGCGAGTAGTTTCGAGAGGAACCAGCTATATCCGGTCTAGATTGGCCTTTCACCCCTATGCACAGGTCATCCGAACGATTTGCACGTCAGTACCGGTTCAGTCCTCCACCTCCCTTTCGGAAGGCTTCAACTTGCCCAAGCATAGATCGACCGGCTTCGGGTCTCACACCAATGACTCCTCGCGAGCGCACGACGCTCCTCACCCGAAGGCTGCGAGCTTGTTGCTTTCGCTCCGGCTCCCCATCTACATGGTTAACCTCGCCATTGGTCAGAACTCCCTGGCCCGTTTTTCGAAACGGAAGATATGACACCGGTCCACTCTTACGAGCTTCTTCCCTTTCATGCCATATCAGTCTGTAACTGTCTGGTTTCAGGCTCTTTTCACCTCCCGTTAAGGGCACTTTTCAGCTTTCACTCACGCTACTATTGCGCTATCGGTCTCGGGACGTATTTAGGGTTAGAAGTTTATGCCTCCCACATTCACACGCGATATCCAACGCATGCTACTCTGGATACTCCGAATCTTCAACCAAACTTTTCCACACGGGACTATCACCCTCTACGGTGCTCCGTTCCAGGAGACTTGTAGTTGGTCTGGGATGAAGTACCGGAGTCCGAACACCACATCTCCTCCATGTTCCCATGAAGGATTCGGTTTGCCCTATATCGCTTTCGATCGCCTTTACTAACGACATCTCGATTGATTTCTCTTCCGCCCCCTACTAAGATGCTTCAATTCGGGGGGTTCCCAATCCTTACGGATCGCCCGAAGGCTGGAAGTCCAATTCGGTAATCGACGGTTCAAAGGTTTCTTGCGCCTACCCGTCGCCTATCGCGGCTTGACACGACCTTCATCGGCGCCCGAGCCCAGCCATCCACCAAACAGCGTAGCTAACCGCTTACCTTTCGGCATAGCAGACGTCCAGGTTGCGTATGACGGTAATCATGGACAAGAAGAAGTATTCCATCCTCCTCCCTTCTATACCCTTCCCCAGAAAGCATAGACTCTCTCTGGGTGCACCAGACTCTCCATCAAGAAACAGGGATGCTACGGTGTTGTTGCCATTGATGCATTGCCCTTATAGATGAAGACCAATCGAATGTATGTTTCTCGCTGTATTTAAGGATTGCTTATCTCCAGGACCTTGGCCTTTCCGCTCTCGGACAATATCCTGGCCACCTTCATGGGAAGTGTGACGACCTCTTCCTTCTTGAGCTCGTAGGTGACGTCGATCCCGGCAAAGGGAGGGATGTCCTCGAGCACCTTTATGACGGCGGTGCCTTCCGCGGGATCCTCTGATTTGACTTCCTTCTTGGGCGGTACTGGCTCCTTCTTCTCGACCTTCTTCTCGGGCTTGGGTGCAGCCCTCTTGGGGGCCGGCTTCTCTCCGGCGAAGATCTCCTGTCTGGCATCTTTGAGGTTCTCGACCAGAAGTCCGAACAGGGCCTTCTCGTTCTTGGTGAGCACCTTGGTGTCCACTTCGGTCCCGCCCACCTTGGAGGACGCCATCAATATGATCTTTCTCTCCCTGGCCCGATATATCTGGTCCCTCTTCTGATTGACCTTCCGCACTTCGTCCTGGAGCATGACAGCCTTGGAGGAATGGGCATCTTTGGATATCTCCTCGTTCGCCCTGGACTTCAGGTCCTCGAAATACGCGTTCATCTTGTTGTAAAAGTCGGCCTCCAGCTTGGTGAGCGTGCTCTTGTTGGTCTCTTCACGATATATCCTCGTGATCCTCTCAAAATTCACGCCCTCCTCGGCCATCGAATCGTAATGGGAATACCCCTAGTTAAGAGTTTAGAAGACGATGGCAACCGTTAAGGTATGGAAATCGATTCAGAACATGTGCATATAGATGACGCCGTCCAATCGGGACCCGGCCATACGACGGTCAGATTCCAGATTACCCCTGGCTCATCGAAGACCGGGTTCGGAGGCTACGACCCCTGGAGGAAATGCATCAAAGTGTCCATCAGGAGCCAGCCAAGAAAAGGAGAGGCCAACGCCGAGCTCATCTCGATTCTCGCAGAGTGGCTCGGTGTCGACGAATCGAAGGTCGATATCGTGTCAGGCAAGAAGGACAGGTCGAAGAGCGTTTCCATCCAAGGCATCAGTGAAGCAAAGGTCCTGGAAGTGTTGAAGAAACTGCAGGAGGAGGCTTGAATGAGGATCGAGCAGAGGCTTGAGGAGGTCGAAGGTCTTATCAAAGAACTGGTCCACCTGAGCGATACGATGGCCATAATAGTGGAGGGCAGGAAGGACGAAAGGGCGCTCAGGGAGCTTGGAGTCAAAGGCGAAATCGTCAGATTGAACAAGGGCGAGTCCATCTTCGGCACGTGCGAGAGGCTCTCCAGGGACCACAAGAAGGTCATCCTGATGACAGATTGGGACAGGAAGGGTGGGCATCTAGGAAAGCTCCTCAAAGACGGTTTGGAGGCCAACGGCGTTCAATACGACGGAAATATCCGTGCGAGGTTAGCCGTCCTGACGAAGAAGGACATCAAGGACGTAGAGAACCTGGCGAAGCAGTTGGCAAGACTGCGGAGGGAGGCGGGCAGCGGCGTAGGGGGATTTAAATAGTAGAAGCTGGCCGGGACTAGAAGAAAGGACACTGGCTCTCTCAACATAAAGGTTAAATACGAACACTTCTCTTTGTACCCTCTAGAAAGAGAAGAATAGCGTCATAAACTGAATTCCCTTTCATCACATCACTTAGTAATTAACGCTAATCAATGTGACTGGCTGATTCCAGCGCCTCAACAAGAGGCGATAATCTCACAGAGGGATGAAAGTCGTTGACAGCTATTTTTCCAAACAAAGAGGTGAAAAAATATGCACATAGATCCGACGACTACTAAGTACCTGATTCAGGCTAAACTCGAAGCGGACGGGATCGTTGAAAAACCCGACGTGGTTGGAGCGGTTTTCGGTCAGACCGAAGGTCTGCTGGGAGAGGAGCTTGATCTGAGAGATCTACAGAAAAGCGGACGAATAGGCAGGATAGAGGTTGAGGTGAGCTCAAGGAAGGGAAAATCGGGAGGTACGATCTCGATTCCATCAAGCCTCGACCAGGTTGAGACTTCAATCCTGGCTTCTTCTCTTGAGACTATCGACAGGGTGGGACCCTGCAAAGCGAAGATCAAGGTGGAGAAGGTTGAGGATGTAAGGGTCACCAAGAGAATGAAGATAGTGGACAGGGCAAAGGAGATCCTGCAGGGGATGATAGCCGATTCCAAGGCCACCGGCATGGACCTCACGGAGAGCGTGAAGGCCGCCGTCCAGGTGCACGAGATTGTGACCTGGGGCCCGGACAGGTTGCCGGCAGGCCCCAACGCCGAGGCCTCGGATGCCATCGTCGTCGTCGAGGGCAGGTCAGACGTACTCACCCTGCTCAAATCCGGAGTCAAGAACGCCATAGCGGTCGAGGGCACCAACATACCCAAGTCCGTACAGGACCTCTCGAGAGAGAGGGTGGTAACAGCCTTCGTGGACGGTGACCGAGGCGGAGAGCTCATCCTAAGGGAACTTCTGCAGGTGGGCGAGATTGACTTCGTGGCGAGAGCGCCAAAGGGGAAGGAGGTCGAGGAGCTTACCCAGAAGATGATCATGAAATCCCTCAGGAACAAGATTCCGGCCGAACAGTTCGTCGAGATGTACGGGATCGACGTTTCCAAACCCAAGGCAGAGAGCGCGCCAAAGCGCCCGACCGCGACAAGGACGACCGTGAGAGCCCCTGAGCCACCCAGACCTCCGACCAAGGAGGAGACCAAACTCACACCGGAGATGGAGAAGTTCAAGGACATCCTGGCAGCTCTTTCGGGAACTCTGAAAGCGAGGCTTCTGGACAAGGACGGCGAGATAACCGCAGAAGTTCCGGTGAGGGACCTTGTTGACACACTGAAGAGCCACGGCAAAACGGCCACGGTCGTGTTCGACGGGATCATAACACAGAGGATTCTCGATCTGGCAGCAAGCCAGGGAACTGGCACCATAGTCGGTACAAAGCTCGGGAACGTCACCAAGCAGCCGACATCCGTAGAGGTTCTCACCAAGACAAACTTTGGAATGTAGAAGCGAGGTGGACGGTATAGCCAAAGCGGCTTTCTTGGATGCATCGAAAGAATTCGATCTTGAAGAAATGGAAACAACAGCGGACATGCTGATTCCACCTGACCCGATGGCAAGGGTCATCGGACAGGAAGAGGCCATATCGCTGGCAAGGATAGCCGCAAGCCAGAGACGGCATCTGATGCTCGTGGGACCCCCGGGAACGGGAAAGTCCATGATCGCACAGGCTTTGTCGCTGCACCTCCCCAGACCTACCGAAGAGATCAGAATCGTTCACAACCCGGAGAATCCGGAGAGACCGCTGGTCGAGGTCAGGCAATCGGAAGATGTGCTGACCGAGGCCAGGAAGATGGAGGGAGCCGAGGGCGAACTGATAGATCCCAAGGAGGCCCCCATCAATGTTGCCGAGAGATTGGGCTACAAGTGCGTCAACTGCGGAGATTACTCTTCCCCGAAGGAAGGGATGTGTCCCAAGTGTGCCCGCCCCAAGATCAGGATGGACCAGGGTGCCAGCAGCCCGTTTGGCGATCTACTGGGAGGCATATTCGAGGTGACCATGGGTCAGCTCGGGGGAAGAGAGAAGGTGACCACGACCAGGAAACGATTCGGAAAGGAGGAAGTGGTGGTCTTCGAGCGTGCCGGAGAGATGATAAAGGTACTGGACCAGGCCGCACTGGAGAAGAGAAGAGAGATGGACAAGGTCAGTCCGAGGAAGGTCCTGGTCAAGCTGGACAGGAACGCGTTCATACTGGCGACCGGTGCGAGCGAGACCGAGCTTCTGGGCGATGTCAAACACGACCCGTACGGAGGGCATCCGCAGTTGGGTACGTCCCCCTACGAGAGAGTGGTCGCCGGAGCCATCCACGACTCGCACGAAGGAGTCCTGTTCGTGGACGAGCTTCCGCACCTGGGAACCTTGCAGAGGTATATATTGACTGCCATGCAGGAGAAGAGGTTCCCGATCAGCGGAAGGAACCCGCAGAGCGCCGGGGCGAGCGTCAGGGTGGACAACGTTCCCTGCGCTTTCATCTTCGTGGGGGCCTGCAACATACAGGATCTGCCGAACATATTGTCACCGTTGAGATCGAGGATCACCGGTTCAGGCTATGAGGTTCTCATGGACACGGTCATGGAGGACAGCGCGATGAACAGGTCCAGGATGGCCCAGTTCGTTGCCCAGGAGATAGCGATGGACAGCAGGATCCCGCAGGCATCCAAGGATGGTGTTCTGGCCATCATAGATGAGTCCAAGAAAAGGGCCAAGACGCTGGACGGAAAGGAGAAATCCCTCTCGCTGCGGTTGAGGGACCTTGGCGGGCTCATAAGATCGGCCGGTGACCTGGCCGTCGTCGATGGAGCGAAGCTCATCAATTCGGATTACATCAAGAGGGCGGTCAAAAGGAGCAGGACCGTCGAGGAGCAGATCAAAGAGAAATACGGCTCGTACCAGGGAGGTCTGGCCTCCGACATCTCGGAGTCTCAGAAGAGTCAATCACCCTATCACTACTGGAACTACCATGTCCAGGACGACAAGACCGGATACGTCTGAGCAGACGAACTCAGAGGTTCCTCAGCATTTTCAGACCATCTTCCCCATCCTTGTAGAACTTGGGAAGGACATCGACAGCCTGGTAGCCGAGTTTGGCATAGAACCTGATTGCGGCCTTGTTGCTCTCACGCACCTCGAGTTCGATCACGGACATGCCCTTCAATCCGCATTCGTTGGTGAACGCGGTCATAAGTGCAGTGCCTATTCCTTGACATCTGAAGGTCTCGAGAACAGCCAGAACCAGGATCCTGGCCCTCTTCGGACCTGTCTTCAAGGGGGCGATGAAACCAACGGTCGACCCAGAGTAATCCGAGACGATGAAACCGTCCCTCCAGTGGTTGTGGATATCGAAGAACATGGATGCAGGATATTCCTCCTTCATGGAGGATTCCACGATGTACCGGACATGTGGGATGTCAGAAGGGCTGAACGGCCGCAGCCTGAGCATGCAAATGGACTTCCCATACTACGATAAAAACGTTGCCTTGCAGGATAGATATATTATCCAAGGGTCATATTGAAGGGACATGCGCCTCCTGTTCGAACTGTCCGGGGAACATGGGACACTGCCCAGGTCAGAGGTTCTCGCCAGCATCGAGGCCGAGGGACACGGTTACGAGGTCCTGGAAGAGGAGGACAGGATACTGGTCGTAGAGACAGAGGCCAGCCCGGAACGTCTTGGACAAAGAATCGCGCTTGCCCATGCGATCAGCGAACACATATCCTCTGGGACGATATCGGAGCTGGAGGACGGGGCTGGGGATCTGGATGTCGACGGAACCATCGCGATCAGAATGAGGGACCTGAGGCCCAAACCGGAAAGGAAGACGGACAGCGCTGTCCTGGAGAGGATCGGAGGAATTCTGACAAAGGGCAGAAAGGTGGACCTGGAGAATCCGGACCATGAGATAAGGCTGGTTCAGGGGGAGAGCAACTACTTGGGTGTTCAGAGAGCACGGATCGACAGGCCATCGTTCCAGCAGAGGAAGGTGGACAACCGCCCATTCTTCTCACCCATATCACTTCACCCCAAGTACGCAAGAGCGCTGGTGAACCTGGCCAGAGCTTCGGAAGGAGAGACCTTCCTGGACCCATTCTGCGGAACTGGAGGCATATTGCTGGAAGCTGGATTCATCGGCGCGAAGCTGGTGGGATCGGACATCAAGGAAAAGATGATAGAAGGCTGCAAAGAGAACCTGAGCAAGTTCAATGTCCATTCCTCGTTCTTCAGATCAGATGTGGGTGACATCGGCAAGCATGTGGGAGAGGTCTCATCGATAGCCACTGACCCACCATACGGAAGGTCGTCGTCCACTATGAGGGAGGACCCGGCTTCGCTCTACGAGAGGTCGTTCAGGGCGTTCCAGGAAGTGCTGAAGAAGAATGGTTGCCTGGGGATCGTGCTGCCTGGAGAGAAGTACGTGGAGATAGGGGAAGGGTTCCTGGAGCTGAAAGAGGTGCATAAACAGAGGGTCCACAAATCGCTTGACAGGTTCTACTGCGTCTTCAAGAATCACTGAACAGTGATGTTCACAACCAGTTCCTTCTCGATCACGCTGGTCTCAATGGTCCCAAGCACTCTCATCGTATAGGTGCCTGGAGGAACGTTGGGCACATATATTGTCATGGTCACGTTCTGCTCGGATGTGGAGTTCAAGAACAGGAACCGTTTCTCTTCTCCCGCGATCTTCACCTCGCCTTCGCTTTCGAAGAAGAGGTAGCTAGTCCAATTGGCGTTCAACATGGACCAACTGATATCCAGCTCCAGACCTATTTCGGCCCCCACGTTGCCGGTGTTGTTCACGAGGAACTCGAATGAGTTGTTGGAACCCGGTATAACGGTGATGTTGTACTCTGACAGCTCGATCTCCGGATCGGGGAATTCCCGGAACTCGAATGAGTAGTCTGCGGGGATCTCGGCGACCGGGACCACCACGAAGCACAGCACTAGCATAATCGCCGCCGTGGAGCCCAGCACCTTCCTCTTCATATCAAGACGGGTGACATCGTTAAGCGGGGGAGGGTGTGCAGCGCCTAGGAGCAGAATGAGAATGGCAATAATCATCCAGCCGAAGTAGAGCATTCCCAGGAAGAAGAGTATCATCAAGGATGCGTAGCTGACGTATGTCGCGTTCTTGCCCAGAAGGGCACGGGCGACGTGGCCGCCGTCGAGCTGACCTGCGGGGATCAGGTTCAGTGCGGTGACGAAGAGTCCCACCCAGCCCGCAAAGGCGGTGGGATGCGAGAGCACATTCTGCGGAATGGGTATCAACATCTCCAGGAACTCGAACAGAAGGGGCGGGAAGAAGGCCAGACCTCCAGCCTCGCCAATATCCGAGGGTATGGGTTGAGCTCCGATAGCGGTCAGATAAAGACCGATCGCGGTAACCGGGATGGCGACCATCAGGCCGAAGATCGGTCCAGCGATGCCGATGTCCAGCAAGGCCTTTCGACTGGGGATTGGGTCCCGCATACTGATGACAGCACCGAAGGTGCCCAGAGGTGGGAATGAAGGAATGAAGAACGGTAACGAAGCGGCGACATTGTGCCTCCTGGCCATGTAGTAGTGCCCGAACTCGTGGGTCCCAAGGATAGCGAGTAGAGGGAGGGCAAAGAACAAGGTCCCATACGCAATGGATTCCCAGCCGTACAGTTCTGTGCCAGCATATCCTGCCCAGTGCATTGTACCGGCAAAGATGGTGGTTCCAATCGTGGCCAGCAGCAATACTAGATTGATATGAGTTCCCCGGTAATTGACCGGGGGTCTCTTCTGCACATGTATCACCTGTTCTCCATCCTCAGAGGTGAGGATTGGGATGAACATCAGTGATTTCATCTCCTGCCGCATCTGGTCGAACTTGTCCTCTATGGTGGTCTCATCGGTGCGGACGAAGAATGTGTACAGGTTGGGCGAGACCCTAGTTTCGTAAATCGGAAAATGCTTCCCAACAATCCTGCTGACAGAGTCTAACTCAGCGGTCAGTTCATCCATCTTGCTCTGTATACAAACCGACTTCTATTAAAAGTTGCGCTACACGTGGCCAAGGAGGATAACGATAGCGGCCGTGGCCAGACCCACCAGCACGAACCTGAGACCGGTGTACAGACCGGTTTCTTTCACAAGCCTTCCTAGGAATATCCCGATCACGAGCAGTATCGAGAAACCGAACACGGATGCAATGATGGTCCCCAATAACAAATCGGGAATGAAGTAGAATGGTATCAGGGGGATCACGGCGGCTATCAGCGGGGCAACACCATGGACGATCGCACTGATCCGGGCTGCGAAACGATACGCCTCCAGATGCTCATCTGACATCTTAGAGAGCAGAGCCCTCTCCATCCTCTGTTGATCGATCTTCTTCTCGACCCTTTCCGCTTCGTAGGCTCCTGCTATGCTGGACATGGACAGGGCGACAGCTGCGCTCAATCCGGCGGCAACTATCAACGCCACCTGATCCTCATTCGCACCCGCGAAGTATGCTCCAAGGACCAGACCCAGAATGGTCAATGCTCCATCGAAAGCCCCTATCACAAAATAACGACGACAGATGGGTCCGTAATCGGTGATCTCACCATAATGCCGGATTTTCGTTCTCCATTCTCGGTAACCCATGCTATTCCTCACGAAGGCCTTCAACCCAACAAGGCCTTCACTTCACTGACCGCAACTTCAACAGCCTTTTTAATCTCTTCGGAACGGGGACCGCCTCCTTGAGCGAAGTCCGGCGAACCGCCAGCACTCCCGCCCAGCACTGTAGCCGCCTTCTTGGCGACGTCGAGCGCGTCCAGATCAACGTTGGAACTCCTCGAGACCACCACACTTCCACCGCCGATCCCGCTGGCCAGTATGCCGACCATCTGTCCCTTGGACGCGATCTCCTTCGCCAATGCTCTGAGACCGCCCATGTCCAGATCCGATATGTCCACTATGATCGAGATGTCCCCGACCTTCTCCGCGCCTTCAAGCAGGTCTTCGAACTTGGAGCTGGCCTCCTCACCCTTCACCTTCTCCACCTTCTTCCTCAAGGACTTCCATTCCGTGAAGAACCTCTCCACGGTCTTCGGCAGTTGAGATGGAGATACATTGACGATGCCGCTTGCTTCCTTCAAGAGCGCTTCCTGTTTCTGGACGTATCTTATGGCAGGAATACCTGCAACGAACTCGATCCTCTCCACACCGTCCTGGATGCCAGTTCTTCGAACGATCTTGATAAGACCTATCTGACTTGTGTTTGTGCAATGCGTGCCTCCGCAGCCCTGGACATCGAAGTCCCCGATCTGGATGACCCGGACGGTCTTCTGAACCGGAACACCGCCCTGATAGAGCGCAAAACCGTACTTCTTCTCCGCTTCCTTCCGGTCCATTTCAGTTGCAGTGACTGGTACGCCCTGCAGAACCTTCTCGTTGGCGATCATCTCGATCTTTGCGAGCTCCTCTTCGTTGATTATCTTGAAATGTGAGATGTCTATCCTTCCATATTCCGACGTCTTCAATGCCCCGGCCTGCCAGATGTGATCTCCCAGGACCTTTCTCGCCGAGCCGAGAAGAACGTGAGTTGCGGTGTGGTGCCTCATCAATGCCTTGCGTCTCGGCACGTTGAGCTTTCCATGGACCTTTTTCCCTTTTGGAATGTCAGATTCGATCTGGTGGAGGATCACCTTGCCTATTTTCTCAGCCTTCTGGACCTTGATCTCGTTGCCATCGACGATGAGAACTCCCATATCAGATTCTTGTCCGCCGCCTTCTGGATAGAAAGCTGTAGCGTCAAGAGCGATCTTCCCGTTCTGCGAGAATATCACCTCGGCATCGAACTCCATCATGTTGGCGTCCTTGTAGCACAGCATCTCGGTGGCGGGCAGGTCCAGTTCTTCCTCGGCCTCCACCTCGGTCTCCTGCTCTTCGTGCTTCTTGGCCAAGTGCGCATGGAAATCATCAGGTATCTCGATCGGGGATCCTAGCTCCTGTCCCATCTTCAGAACGACGGACGGATGCAGCCCATGGGCGTCATAGAGATCCACCAGATCATTGGTGGTGATGGGGCCTTTCTCCAGCCTTGTTTCCACCAACCTCTTACCCTTCTTGAGAGTCTCCTCATATTTCCTGGTCTCGATCTGAATTATCTCAGATATTACGTCCTTCTTGTCGTAGTTCAGAATGTCATCGAAGACCTTCAGGTGGATTTCGACAAGATCCGCCAGTGAGATGTCGACCTCGAGGTCCTGAAGCGCCCTGAATGTCTTTCTGAGCAGTAACCGGGCCAGATAACCCTCCTTGATGTTAGATGGAACGATCCCGTCGCTGAGCATCAGCGCGACCGTTCTTGAGTGGTCTGTGACGATGTATATCTTCTCCATGGTCTCGAGGAAATCAAAGAGGTCCTCAGAACTGAGATTGAATCCTTTGGCGTGCAACTCATCGGCGACCCTGCTCCTGAGTTCAAGGACCTTGCTCCTGGTGCCCACATCGACCAGAGCGCTGAGGACAGCATGTGTCTCCAGGGCGGACTTGTAGGCCTTGTCCTTCATTTTCTCGGAAATGCCGGTGGCGTCGTAGACGGGAGCCAGGACATCTGAATAGATCGCATCGTATATCGTGGAAGAGCCCAAAGAGGCCCAGACCATTCTTTCCAGACCGTATCCGGTGTCAACCACGTTAAGTGCCAAGGGAGAGTACTTCTCCCCTTCGAGATCGATGCTCCCCTTGTTGTCCCGCTTCATGTTCATGAAGACCAGGGTGGCAACCTCCAGACCGCCTGCGATCACCTCCAATGAAGGCCCTGCGTTCCCTCCACCGATCCACGGCGTCTCCTTGTAGATCAGGTCCTCCTCATTCGCCTCCAGGTCCTTGGTGAAGAGCTCATGGCAGTAGCTGACGGTCTCCTCCTTCCAGTAAATCGGGTTCTCCTTGCTGTTGAAGACGTGGTGGGCCATCATCTCGAAACTGGTCGTGTGCTTCCCGGTCTTGCCGACCGAGTCCACGTCCACTATCCGGATGCATGGCTGTGATATGGTTAGAGGGTTCGCGGGAGGGTCCACCAGACCGGATGTAACATGAGGTTGGAAGTCAAAGATGGACGCGCTGACAAGCAGAACGTCGTCCCTCCACCGGGGGATGATCGGGTACCTGTCCACCTTCTCGTGTCCCCTCTGTTCAAAGAAATCCAGGAAGATGGATCTCATCTCCTTCATTCCAAGTCCTCTCTTCAACAAGGGCGTGCCGATGAAGGTGAAGGGCTTGCACGGAGTGTCCCCGCAGTTGTTCTCCTCGGTCAGGCTCCAGAAGGGCGATCCGCAGCTATCGCATACCTTCCGAGTGTATCCATTATCCTGGAAAAAACGCAAACGGTATTCCTCTTCAAGCACGTCCTCATCATTAAGACAAACGCATATAAATCTATCCGATTTGGCCACTGCCATAGGTTTAAATACGGACGCCCTGGTTCTTTTCTGAGGATTGGTGGATATGGATGATAATTCTCTTTCCAAGTGGGCTTCTTGTTTCTTGGCAGCGCTCTTTTTCGTCTCTGTTTTTTCGACGGCGACCTATGATGGTGGGAGTGGGCCGACTGCATATCTGACGCCCCCGGAGGGTCCTATGGCGGATGAACCCGTGACCTTCACCAACGTCTCGGATCAGGTTGGATTCTCGGGAGTGACAGGGAAAAGGTTCTCTTGGGCAGATTACGACAACGACGGGGACCAGGACCTTCTTATCAACGGTAAATCGCTCTACAGGAACAACGGTGCTCCAAACTGGAACTTCACCGAAGTCACCTCCCAAGCCGGACTCTACGGTTCGGTCTCAAGCGGTGCATGGGCGGATTACGACAACGATGGTTGGTTGGATTTCTACGCAACTGCCGGAATAGGAAGGGAGGACATCTTGTGGCATAACAATGGCGATGGAACGTTCGAGAACGTGACCCACCAGGCAGGCAGCGTCCTGGACAATCTTCCCTCTGTGTCTGCGGGCTGGGGAGATTACGATGCTGACGGCTTTGTGGACCTATATGTGGCGAATTACGAGTTGAATTATGTGGGGATGATGGACATCCTTTGGCACAACAACGGGGATGGAACGTTCGAGAACGTGACCGCGGCTGCAGGGATCGATGACTACACCAACCCCCGTCACGGTAGGGGAGTTGCATGGGGCGATTACGATAACGACGGAGACCTTGACATCTACATCTCCAACTACAGACTGGTGCCCAACTACCTATGGGAGAACAACGGTGACGGGACCTTTACTGATAGAGCTTCAGATCGGGGTGTGGAAGGGGATGCGACCCTGTACAGGGGAAACTGGTATTGGGGTCACACGATCGGTTCCGCTTGGGGGGACATAGACAATGATGGCGACCTCGATCTTTTCACAGCGAATCTTGTGCACAAGGACACCCAGGCGCCCTTCAGAGGACTCTTCTGCGACGACTCCAAATTCTACCAGAACAACGGGTCGGCCGAGAACTACAACTTCTATGATATCAGGGAGCAGGCAGGGATACCGAAAATACCAGCGGGAGAGACAATGTACGATCCGGCCTCGGGCTTGACCTATTACAGGGATGAACTATATTCAAGTCCGGGTTTTGCAGACTACGACAACGATGGGGATCTGGATCTGTTCGTGACTCAAGTCTACTATCTTGTCCACGGTGACTCTCGCCTCTTCAGGAACAATGGTAATGGGACATTCACGAACGTCACCAGCCAAGCTGGGGTCAAGGTGTGGAACTCCTGGGGGACCGCCTGGGCGGATTATGACAATGACGGAGATATGGACTTCGTGGTGGAAGGTTCAAGCTATCCGAATCCGTTCTATGAGGTGAGGCTTTACAGGAACGATGGGACACCCAACAAGTGGTTGAAGATCAATCTCAAAGGTTGCTGGAGCAACCGAGCCGGGATCGGGGCCAGGGTCACGGTAACCAACGGAACTGTCACCCAGATGAGGGAAGTGGAAGGAGGCACTGGAACTGGTTCATCACAGAATTCGCTACCGGTGGAGTTCGGGTTCGACGATTACTCCGGAACGGTGGACGTTCAGATAAGATGGCCCAACGGACTTGTACAGGATGTCCTCGGAGTCACATTGAATCAGACATTAGATGTGACCGAGATCAGTTGCCTTGTCGCACCGACCACCACATGGGCCATGCTTTCCGGACCAGTGAGTCAGTTTGTCGATGTATACTGGACACCATCGGTCGACGAGTGGTCGCCATTCTTCGCTGGATATGCGATCTACAGAGGCACCACATACGACAAGAGAGGACAGGGGTACCAGTTCGTACATAACGTTTCAGCCGGGGTATACACCTACTTGGATTTCGTAGGACATGGAGATCCAAACACGTACTTCTATTACGTTCAGGTAAACAGCACGACAGGTTTCAGCGCCATGAGCGCAACGCAGGCGGTCAAATACACTAGATACCTCGAAACCGGAACCAATCTGGTCTCAGTGCCTGCTCTCACTTCAGCTTCGTTAAGCGCGGTTCTCAGGACGCTGACCTGGGACAAGGCCTGGACGTACAACGCTTCGGATACTGCTGACCCCTGGAAGGCGTTCGATGCTGCAAAGCCGTTCAATGACCTGCTGTCCATCAACCCCACCCAGGGTCTGTGGGTGAACACCATTGCACCAGACTACTTCACAATCGCCGGAACGGTACCGACCAGAACGGACATCGCTCTTTCCGCAGGCTGGAACCTGATTGGATTCCCGGGATTCACTGGCATTTATTCCGTCAACGACCTAGCGGCAAACACTGGAGCCGATAGGGTGGAGAGCTTCAACCAAACAAGTTCGCCCTACCATCTCAAGGCGCTGAACGGTTCCGACATCCTTCTCGCCGGCCATGCGTACTGGATCAACGTCCCAGCAGCCACCACTTTAGCGGTGGAGAATTGAGATTAGGCACAGAACCCAAAATGAATATATCATTGAAATGACCTTATGGTGATGTTACATGAAATCCAAAGGCCATGTCATGTGGGCAAGACTGTTAGCCGTTCTTCTTGCGTCGCTTCTTGTGGGCGTCGCTTTCAGTGCATTCTTTCCAGCCAGCGTGACCGCCACAGAGGGTGAGCCCAGGAAGGTGATGCTGGAGCTGATAACCGCCACCTGGTGCGCATCATGCCCATACGCTGACGAGGCAGCGGACGATCTATCAAGGGACTATGGACCGGAGAGGTTCACTGTTCTGCAGTACCACGTATCCCTGGACGGTTTGGACACCACGGAGACCAACGAGAGACGGGACGACTACAATGCAGGACAGACCGGGATCCCAGCCGCATGGTTCGACGGGACGGAAGGCGTTCATTCGGTGGGAAGTCAGGAGGTCAAGTTCTTCTACGACCTGTACAAGGAGAAGATAGATGAGAGGTTGAACAGTCCCAGCCCGATCTCCATATCCCTGACGCTGTCTGAATCGTCGGGAGAGATAACGGCCTCGGCTTCGTTCGCGAAGTTGAGGACCATACTGGTGCCGGACACCATCCATGCGAGATTCGTCCTGTACGAGAATTCAATTCAGCACGACGCATCGCTCTACAATTACGTGGTCAGGGACGTCGAGCTGAAGGACTTCCGTTATGATGCACTGCCGTACACCGAACCGGTCACGTTCGGCATCGAGACGGGATGGGATCCCTCCAACATGGGGGTCGCCGTGTACGTCCAAGCGGAGACGACCGGTGAGGTTCTCCAGTCTGCGAGCGGAGTGCTTGGACCAGAGCCTTCGGTCACGATCACGACCGACATAGACGGCAAGGAGATCTCCGGGCCGACAACGATCGAGGGAACCGCCTCCGGTGACGTCACCTGGGTCGAGGTCAGGATTGATGATCAGCAATACGAGATTGCAGATGGAACGACCTCCTGGAGCTTCGATCTGGACCCTAGTCAACTCTCGGCTGGAACGCACACATTGAAGGTAAGAGCGTACTCCAATTCATTGATCTATTCTGATATTGCGGAAGCGGAGTTTGAAACCACTAGCGACCTCCTACTGTACATACTGGTCGTCGTGATCATCGCGGTCGTCCTGGTGGTTGCCGCACTCATGGTCCGGAAGAGAGGGAAGGAAGTATCAGACGTCTAGGTCTGGTCATGTTTTGAGATTCCACTGCCAAAGATATTTATTCGAAGTCAATCTTATCACCCTACCATGAGAATGTCCAAGCAACTCAAGTCGATCGCAATCTGCATTCTGATCGCAACTGCCTTTGTACCAATGGCTTCAATGATCGTTCTTGCACTGGACGAGTTACCACCAGAGATTCATGACATCACCATGACCCCCAAGTATCCTCAGGACGCAGATTCACACGTATTTACCGCGCGGATCATTGACGCCGAGAGCGCCATACTGTTCGTGGATTTGTACTATTGCCCTCTGGGCGACGTATGCAAGTTCACTCCGATGATCCTGGGTACGGATGATGTCTACGAAGCCACGATCGGTCCGTTCTTGACGGGGGACATTTACGACTACTTCATCACGGCCATAGATACAGAGAGCAACTCGAACACGACGGAGGAAACCTGGGTAAAGGTGGCCGCGGACATAACGTTCAATTCTACGCTCAGTGCCAGCACGATAGTACAGGGCAAGAGCGTCTGGGCAAACGGTACCGCATTGTATGACCACAACTCAACCACGCCGGTCGAGACCTCGGACGTCCGCCTGACAATAGAAGGGACCTCAGTCGACGTATCCAACACCACAGACTCCCAAGGGAGATTCAATATCTCATTTGTGGCACCTGACAGTGCAGGCGACTTCGAGGTGAATGTCTCTGTAACCAACCGATCCTTGTCCAATTACAGTCTGGCTCCTCTCAACACCACGCTGCCAGGAGATGCGGACGGGGACGGTCTCACTGACGACGAAGAGGCTATACTTGGTACAGACCCTCAGGATCCCGACACAGACGGCGATGGATTGGACGACTATGAGGAAGTCAACGAGGGGGACGACGGCTACATAACAAATGCGACCAAGAGCGACACGGACGGGGACGGCCTGAGTGATTGGGAAGAGGTCAAGGAAGGAGAGGACACTTTCCTCACGGATCCGACGAACGAGGACACGGACGGGGACGGTGCCATCGACTCTGAGGACTGGGACCCCATCGACCCGAACGTCCAGGAGGAACCAAAGGAAGAGGATCTGACCTGGATGTATTTGCTGATAGTGGTAATCGTGGTCGTTGTGATCGTGTTTGCCATCCTCCTGGTACGCAGAAGAACACCAGTCGTTGAAGAGGAGCAAGAAGATATCGAGTGACGTCGGCATGCGAAGGAGGTGTCATCATGAGTGAGAGGGAGTCAGTTGATATTCCTGCAAGAGTGAGATCAGCGGCCAAGGAGGCTGTTGACAAGTTCAAGTCGGACCACGGACACGAAATACTCTTCGCGAATGTCAGCGGGGCACATCTTTTTGGCACTGCGACGGCCAATGGCGACATCGATCTGAGAGGCTGTTTCATCGTTCCCACCGTTGAACTGCTGAAGTTCAAGAAACCCAGGGATACAATTGAACTGTCGAAAGGAGACGTTGAGATCCAATTCCATGAGGCGGAGAAGTTCTTGTCCCTCATGACCAGGGGTAATATGAATTTCATTGAGGAAGTGAAGAGTCCTTTCAGAATCGTGGATACTCCGGTGGCAGAGGAAATGAGAAAGATCGCGGATCTGTGCCTGAGCAAAGAGACCTTCTCACACGTGCAAGGAATGTCGATTCACACGAAGAAACATGCCCAGAAGGAGAATTTCTCAAATCCAAAACGCAATCTCTACCTTCTCAGAGAGCTTTTGCGTGGAATTGCGTTGTTCAGAGATGGGGTCTTCGAGTCGAATGTGGGGGACTTAGCCCGAACATATGGTGAATCCTCAATAGAGGAAATGACAGACAAACTGGTCCAACTCAAGAATGAAGGGAGAGATCTCGGACAAACGCTGGAGTTCAGGAAGTTGATCGGACACCTGGAGAACGAAATGCTAAGAGCCAAGGAGTTCGGGACCCTGAGAAAACGGCCATCCGACGATGTGACAACCAGAGCTGAGAAGATGCTAACCCGACTGAGGTTAGAACGTATTGACGTCCCGAAAGACGATTGACATCGGCCTTGAAGGCATCTTCCTAAGACTACCAGAATGTTGATAACTAGAGAGAACTACCCACAAAATACTATATACGTTATGAACTATGTTCTCCCTATCTGGAGGCAAGGAGGTCCATCAATGAGATGGAGTTTCAAAAGGATGTGGGCTATCATAATGGTCTTTGCAATGTTCAGCATTGCATTTGTGGGCGTGGCAACCGAGAACCAGAACAACGCTGTTTCTTTGAACGACTCTGTTACCACTACGTTTTCGAACGAAGGGACCAGAGGACCGGGTGCTCCGAGGGTCGTGCTGATGGAACGCTTCACCAATGTTGGATGCGGTCCTTGCGCACCGGCGAGCATCAGAGAGGATCAGTTCATTGCTGACCATGGAGTTGAAGATCTTGCAGTAATCAAGTATCACACGCCAGGTCCTGGGACCGACGCGATGTACCTCATGAATGGTGTTCCCCAACTTGACAGGTTATTCTTCTATTCTGTCCCGTATGTGCCATTCTCCCTCATGGACGGAGTGCTAATTACAGACAACGCCCAGCAGAACGGGAACTATCCAATCACCTACAGCGTCTACCAGAGGTTCTACGACCAGAGAAGGGCCGTCCTGAGCCCGTTCACCGTGGATGTGGATGGTGTTCTTGGCGCTACGACGGGTACTGTCTCGGTCAACATAACTGCCGTTGACACCGTGCCAGGAGGCAACCTGAAGGTGAGATTGGTTCTTTATTTCAACAATGTTAGATATCCCTCCCCACCGGGCAGCAACGGTGAGTCGGAATTCGACTTCGTCTTCATGGACTTCATTCCGGACATCAACGGAATGGATCTGACGATCTCGCTGGGACAGACCGTGAATTTCATCAAGACATTCACCATCCCGACCGAGATACCTGCAGCTGGGGGAAGTCCACCAATTCCTGTTCAGCGATCCCAACTTGGAATCGTTTCCATGGTTCAGGACAATGCAACAAGAGAAGTACATCAGGCAGGTGTACTGTCGTTCACTGACCTGTCAATCGACCCCGTTGGCATACTGACCACACCGATGAACCCGAACTTGGGTGACACAGTGGGCATTTCGGCCAGGATCATCAACAACGGAGAGGACATCGACAACGCCTATATCACAGCATACATCGATCAGGTTGGAGGAGATCGGATTGGCCCTGCGATATCAACCGGCCCTTTGCTCAAAGGTCAGATGAAGGTCGTCGGAATTGGTACTTGGGACACGACCGGGCAGCCAGGACTTAGGAAGGTATTCGTTGGGGTGGACATCGACGGGAACTTCTACGAGTCCGATGAGTTGAACAACATCGTTTCCAAAGAGGTGACCGTCGCCGCACAGTTTGACGTCGGCATTTCCCAGATCGACCCGTTCACCGAAGGGATGATGTATCCCATGAGCAACTACTCTCTAGACGGGACCATCAAGAACTTCGGGCAGAACGCCATGGGAGATTTCGATGTCGATATCCAGCTATACGAACTAGGCACGCCGGATGTTCCTGACTCGACATTCATGGATGATATGGAAGGCGGTCCAGGAGGTTGGACCGAGAGCGGGGGCAGTTGGGAGTACGGTGCTCCATCCCCGACGCCCGGAGCCCACTCGGGTACCAATATCTGGGCGACGACCCTCACTGGCAACTATCCACTAAATACGGTCGATTGGCTGTATTCCCCGATAGTCGCAATACCATCGAGCGCCAGTTCCGCGAGTCTCAGCTTCTGGCACTTCTACTCATTCGAGTACTATTCGAATCCTTCACCACCGTATGATATCCACCTAGACTGCGGAAACATGTGGATATCCACGGACATGGGAGTCACATGGACTTTGGTGGAGCATTTCAGGGCCAACAACGGAGCCTGGAATCAAGAGACCTATGACCTGACATCATATGTAGGACAATCTGTGAGGTTCGCCTTTGAGCTCGCCTCGGATCGAGACGTGACACAACTTGGTTGGTACATAGATGACTTCGAGATCACCTCAATGGTTCCAACAGAGACGCTGATCTGGAACACCACAACCAGGATGTCGACCATTCTGGCATCAGGTGGCGTTGATTCCCTCATCTGGAACCACAAGATAATCACCGGGGGCGCACACAAGCTGTATGTCTGGACCCCACTCGGAGGCGATCAGAACCCGTCCAATGATCTGAGGACAGTCACCTTCGACATTGACCCGACAAAGTGGAGGAGCACTCTTACACCGGCTGCAACTCTCATCTCTTCCCCGCTGCTGCTAACCGATTCAAGCATCGGAAACATTGTCGCACCAGTTCAGTCGACCATCTCGCAGGTGAGAACGTTCGACGCAATTTCAGGCACCTGGCTAGGATACGATCCAACTAAGCCTGCCAACAGCCTTTCTACGGTAGACCACAAGATGGGGATGTGGGCGACCAACCCATCAGGCGGGTACATCGATTTCACCGGAACGATCCCGGGTGTCACGGTGGACATACAGCTTGAGATCGGGTGGAACCTGGTGGGATATCCATCGATGACGGACAGGACCGTCACAGACGCTCTGTCCACAATCACATACGACAGGATAGAAGGTTTCGATCCGACCGGGCCGTACCACCTGAGGGAACTGACCGGCAACGATTGGATGACGGCTGGACAGGGCTACTGGATACACGTATCCTCGCAACAGATGTGGTCAGTGAACGCTTAGGTCTTTGACCTGGGCTTCACCCTATTCTCTTTTTGTTTGCAACCACAGTGGAAACAAGGGACCCCTCAAATGGGAGCCTTTTCCATCTGGTTACCCACGATCTCGTTGGCAAGTTCCAGGAACTCCTCCTCGGTACCGTTGGGTATGGTCGCTCCGGCAGCGATGTTGTGACCGCCTCCAACGCCTTCGAACCTCTCGCATGCTGTCTTCATTACAGATGATAGATCCAGGCCCTTGGCCACGAGCTCTCTGGTCCCTCTAGCCGAGACTTTCACACCCTCGTCTGAGTTGGCAAAAGCGAAGAGTGGAACGCTGTTGTCCAGGTCACCCGACCCGAGGAGCATCCCGGCTGTTATTCCGATGACGCTGTCCTGGATCCTACTCCCTCCATGGAAGTATTGTATGTGTTCTAACCTCTCGATTCCTACTTCGTTGGCGACCCTCAGGGAGCTTACCAGAGCCCCTCTATGTCCTTTCAGAAGCATCATGGCGGAGTCAAGAGCCTCTTCCCGATCGCCCTTGCACAGGGCAAATCCCACGTCCGCCTTCTCATATCTTCCGCATGAATTGAGCAGGGTCGCGAACTCCTTTGCCTCATGAAGCTCTGTTCCCTGTTCTTCCTTTGGAAAGAGGTAGACCTCGCCCATTAACCTGTCTGCGGCGTCGGGACCCTGACCTGATGCAAGGACTAACTTCCTCAGTTCCGACAGAATCTTGTCCTTTTCCCACGGGTTGAGATCGACCCAACTTCGGAATCCCTTGTCCTTTCTTAACTGGAGCCCCAGGCTGAAGAGGAATTCCTTGCATGCGTTCCAATCACCCGAGAGCCCAGGGATAAGCGGGTCATTGGCATATTGTAGCAACTTGACGAGAGGTCTTGTCTCCCGACCGAAGAATCTAGCATCGGTCCTCCAATCCAGCACTCCCGCTCTCAGTCCATCTTCCATGATCGTCCTGTTCGTACCCACAAGCCTCAGATTGGCCTGGTCCTGCATGTCCCCGACCGCACCGAGTATCGCAAGGGACGCGAGGTCCTTGTTCGCTCTGTCAATAGCTGCCGCAACCAGGTATGCAACTCCAGCTCCGGAGATGTCGAGGGAGCCGTCCCGTCCAACGCGATGCGGGTTGACCTCGGGAATCCTATCCTGGTTGACGAATGAAGGCGCATGGTGGTCTGTGATGACGGCATCCATCCCGGACAGTATCTCAAGACTGCCGCTGCCCAGATCGGTGAACCACACGAGCTCCTTGTTCTCATTCTTCAGGTCCTCAACGACCTTCTCATCCAGGTTCTTGACGAAAACGACAGAATGATCCACACCGATCCCGTCAAGCGCATGTGATGCGATTCCAGCCGCCGCTATTCCATCTGCATCGATGTGCGAACATATCTTCACTTCGGAACAAGTGCGGACCATCTCCGCGACAGTTTTCGCCTTAGAGTGCATCTCTACCTGCAATACGATTTGGGAATAAAAGAATGCGCATATCGTCGGGAAGACGTCGCAGACAGCCCATATATTGAGAACTCTTATATATGCATAAGTCCATTGAAACGCTATAAATCTAGGAGATTGAGGAGAGGGGAGAGACATACTTGCAATTGCAAGGCAGATTTCAACCTCAATGGATAGACCTGTAGCTCTGTACAGCTCCAGCCATGCTTCTCAGTCTTTTAAGGTCTAGAACGCAGTGCGAGTGATACCTAAGAGGTGAAAAAATGAGGCGGGGTAGTAAAGTGGTCACAGCCCTCGACAAGATCAAGTCGACGGTCATGGTGACGCTGCTGGTCCTAGGAACGTTCGTTTTGGCGGTAAGTGTACCTGGT
>JAUVHO010000034.1 GCA_030593295.1 Methanomassiliicoccales archaeon
GGATACGTTTGCCGAGGAGTTTGAATCGAAATATGGACTATCATCCCTTTTTCCCTCTGCCGGCCAGTGCACGCATACGAACCAGGGAGTCGGTGGAAGGGGGGGAACAGGAAATCTGAATCCAAGAAGAGAACAAGGTGGTTAGAATATGAGAGAAGGTTCTACTAAGGACAAGGTGTCAGTGGGGAGGAGCAGGAGAATTGTCGTGGTTCTGTGTGCGATTCTTATGGCAACATGCACGATTTCGCTTCTCCCGGAGAACGTGAAAGCGCAAGCTCCAGTGCTGAATCCTACATGGACCAGCATTGACCTAGGGCCCAGGATCGCATCGCTGGATATGGCGAACGATATGTCGGATGACAACGAGAGGTATATTGCCGCGGGAACATATCACAGCAGGCTCTACATGTTCCGCGCCAGCGGCGGCGGGATCGACGACTGGAACGTGTCCGTGAACGTTGCCGGCGGCCGGGGCAGGGCGACCGGATATTACGAGTATCTCACGGATTCGGTCAGCATATCAACGGAGCCGCACGTGGCTGTGGGCAACGGCAGGTACGTGAGCCTCTACGACGTGAACGGCAATCAAGACTGGCGTACTCAGTGCATTCCCAGCGATCAAAACGATCCCAGGGGCTGGGAGACGGAGGTCAGGGGCACAGCGATCGACGACGACTCGACGCGCGTTGCTGCCGGCGGAGCGAACACGGTCTGCCTCTTCAACGTCGCCACGGGTGCGGTGTTGAGCACCGCTTCGACGAACCTCTCGACGGAGAACATCGTGTACGTCGACATGTCCCAAGACACAGAGTACGTCGCTGTGGGAACGGTCACTCCGCAGTACCAAGGTGCGGCGCTCATGGTCTTCCACAACAACGCCGGGACGCTCAACTTGGTCATGAGGTCTATGGTCTCGGACAACCTCGTCCTTCTCGACATGTCGGATGACGGGGCATACATCGTCGTCGGAGAAGGCGACGAGGCTAACCGACCGCCGGGCACGAGCGATGCAAGGCTGTACCACTGGGGTGCCGACAGTGCTTGGGACTGGAGCGACGGGCTGGCAGGGAGCTTCCAGACATCCACGCGGAACAACGACGTCTATTCGGTAGCGATGGCACACCAGGGAACGTACTCGTCGGTAGGAGGGACCTGGGCAAACCAGAATGCGACCATCTTCAACCAGACCTTTGGCATAGAGCGGGAGTGGTATGAAGGGGTGCACTTCTCAACGGCTATGGTGGATCACCCCCTCGGCGTATATGCGGTCTTCGGGCAGGGCTTCGCGGCCACTCAAAGGACCGTCTTCTTCTGCAGGGCGGACTCCGCCAACTGCACCTGGCAGTACACTAGTACCGATTGGATCGATGATGTGGACGCGGAAGGATACTTCCATGTCGTCGCGGGAACCGATGATGGATACGTGCATTACTGGAGGGACAATCCTCCACCCGTCGCTGGCTTCACATGGGATCCTGAGTTTCCGGACGAAGGGGAGGACGTCGACTTCACCGATCTGTCATACGACCCCGACGGAAGGATCGTTAACTGGTCCTGGGACTTCGGAGGATTGGGGTCCAGCTATCAACAGAATCCGACCTTCGTCTTCGGCCACGGAGGCACCTATCCAGTCACGCTCAACGTGACGGACGACGAGGGAGCGACGGACGAGATCACCAGAAACATAACCATTGCCAATGTCTCTCCGACGGTAACGATGTGGTCGAACGTGTCGCAGGCCTACGAGGGGCAGAACCTGACCTTTGACGGCTACTTCGACGATCCAAGCTGGCTGGACAACCACACGGCGACATGGGACTTCGGTGACGGAACTCCGACCGTGCCAGGGACCTTCAGCCCCGGGTGGGGGTACACGCACCATGACATGGATGAGGTGGTCCACGCCTACGGGAAAGCGGGCATCTACCAGGTCACATTGACGGTCCAGGATGACATGGGCGGGGTCGGAAGCCACAGCGTCAACGTAACAATCCTCAATGTTGCTCCCACAGTCAATGCCTCGATCAGCCAGGCGGTTGTGCAGGAGGGCGGCTATTTTACGGTCAACGGATCTTTCTATGATCCCAGCTGGAACGATACCTTCGACGAGGTCTACTTCGACTTCGGGTACGAGGACACCATGAGGGGCCTGGGACCGATCCAGGACCGTGGATATTCGCCACCTCCTGGGCCTGGAAACGTCACCCACAGCGTGGACCCGATGGACTGGATCTACGGCGACGACGGGAACTACACGATCTACTTGAACGTCACGGACGAGTTCGGCGGATTCGGCAGCGACAGCGTCTACACGGTCGTGCAGAACGTCCCACCAACAGTGTCGAACGTCACGGTCATTCTGCACCAGAACGCTCCCAGGACTCACGGCTACTGGAAACACCAGTGCAAGATATCAGCACCAAAGAAGGACCATCCGGGGATCAGACAGGAATGGATCGATGCCATACGAAACCAATCGCAGGTCTTCAACAGCGTATTCACGAAAAATGATGTCTGCGGCTACCTGGATCCAACTAACCCTATGACACCGATGAAAAGGGCAAAGATGCAGTTGATGGCATTGTGGTTGAACGTTGTCTCTGGCCTGCTGTTCTTTGAAAGTCCACTGAACCACCCACTCGCCCCGGCCAACGATTCCGTGGCAGAGTTCATGGTTCATGCGGAGTTCCTCATATTGACGAGTCCGACCGATCCAAATCTGAACTGGGTGGCTACAATCGCCTGCGACATCAACGAGGACGCCAGCGGTGGGAATGACTGGCAGCATATAGATCCCATGGTGGGCGAACACTATGCTCGGGCTTACGATCCTGGAACTGACGACCTGATGTTCGTCTGGGAAGACGGGCTCCTGGCCACGGGCAACATAATCCACTACCATTACAACGACGGCATGGGTCCTGAACCTACCTACAGTGCTTTCACGAACGACGTGAAGACCCCCTGGGGAACATATCCGTTCGTGGTCATCGACCGATTGATTGTGGGTTATCCTCCTAACTATGCAAGCGGAACCACAGGCGAGCTCCTTTGCTTGAAGGACGATGACGGGGGAGTGTCCATGCAGGCCAACAAGGACTGCAGCGATCCTTGGGGCTCTGGAATGTCGATGATGCGCCTTGGAGAGAATGAGTCCGTCGACTGGTCCTTCGAGTTCATGATCGACTATAGGGTGATCACCGATGGATTCATAATCGCAGAGGTAGAGGCATTCTTCACCAATACGCATCCGTTGGTTGAACCCCTGATCCTGGGAGGCTGGATCGAGGAGGAGTAGGCCGGTCGAGCCGCTGAGACTGTGAGGGTTCAGAAAGATGAGATGGCCAGGAGTCATCCTCCTCCTGATGCCCTCGTCCCAGCCATCTTGCCGATTGGTCCACACCATATTCGGATAGGTTGACATATTCCGACCGTTTCCCCGGTTCTGTGCCATAATAGTTGATGAAGTTGCAGGGACACCATATCTAGGGGCTGGAGGGCAGGAAATGAAGGAGGAGGCAAGAATCAGACGAAGTTTCAAGAAGTACAGAAGGGAGCACCCATTCCCCCGTCCAGTGATTCTCAATGGGAAATATTTCGGAGACATTGTGAAGGAAGTCTTCGTTCCTGAGTGGGCAGGGAAAGAGTTGGGCGACAGTGTGAAAGTCATTCAATTGATCAGCAAGAAAGAGACCTTGGGTAGACCCGAGGAATGGCTCAGATTTGGATATTACAGACGAAAAAAGAGGGATGACGAGTTTCGATGGGTTTCATGGACAGCGTTAATGATTGAAAAGAATTCGTGGAAAAGACTAATGAAGGATGCAAAGAGCCATGACTTCTGGTGACGAGGTATTAGTGGAAATGCCGTGTTGCCCTATGATGTGCGACAAGAACACTGCCTTTCTCTCGTGTGTTCTCTTATCTCAAGATCATCTCACTAGTCCCATTCCAGCTAGCACCATCTTTCTGGTCGACGGAGATGAACAGGCACTTGAAAGAGGAGGACATGGTGGAGCCCACAAAACGAAGACCCTTCCAAACTTTACTAATAGGGTGTGTTGCCATAGCGAATCTTCGTGGGTGGACTGAGAATGCTTGGAGACCTTTGAGGGGTTTGTATGTCATCGTGCAGGTGGAGGAGCCTCAAAGCAATAGGATTCGTGAGCCTGATCCTCTTAGGTCTATTGATTGTCCCGTTCGAAACCAGGGCAGAGCCAGGAATCGATTATATCGTTATCAAAGACGCTCCAGACGGAGGTGGGACCCCAGTGGGCAATAGAACATATGTGACAGGTCAGAATGACACCTATTATGCCGCGGGTTATAACAACACTCAAGGGTATGTGAAAGATGTCCAATCTTTCTGGTGGAGTGAAGACCAAGACGTCATTGCTCTGATAGGAGAGAAGGAGTCTGCAAACGTCACTGTGCTGGCCGTAGAATATGGCACTACTAGGGTCATTGCAATGGGATTCGTAATTGGCAACTTAACAGCCTTTACTGGGAACCTGACGGTCATATCGGACGTGGATCAAATCATTCTCAGAAATCAATCAGGGGGAGGAGGGGAATGGTTCGATGACACAACAGTGATAAGTGAGACAACTTTCACTGTTTACGCTGGAGGATACAACAATACGCGAGGCTATCTGAGGGATGTACCCGTTGACTGGTCTACTAGCAACAACTCCTTGTGTCCGGTAGGACTACGAAGATCTTCGGATGCAATTGTCAGAACGCATGGTGAAGGCACTTGCAGAATCACAGGCTCGCATTCTCCTGGAGTATTCAACGCTACAGGCACGATCACTGTCATCTCTGACATAGATTACCTCATCATTCGTGACTCAGCCAACGGTGAAGGATCGCCGGTGGGCAATGTTACCTACCTCTTAGAACAGCAAGACCGATACTGGGCAGCTGGCTACAATAACACCTCAGGATACAAGGGGGACTTGCGAGTTTTCTGGACTTCGACCAACGACTCAGTCTGCTCGGTAACATCCTCAGAAATCACTTACACAAACATCAGGTTTCTCGACGAAGGACAATGCCAGGTGGAAATCAACTATGCGTGGCTTGTCTGGAACTCGACAGGGATAATCACTGTGCTCTTCGACATCGACTACCTAGTGATACGCGATGCCCCAGCAGGCGGTGGACAACCTGTGATTGGGAATACTCTCTATGTCGGCTTCTCCTACAATTTCTATGCCGCCGGTTACAATCTGACTGATGGATTCAGACGAGATCTTGGGGTTGATTGGACAAACTCGAACTCCACAATCTGCAAACCCATATCAGTGACAAGCAAGAAGTACTATCTGGAGGCGTGGGTTCCGGGCATTTGTCGTCTGACTGCAACCTATCTCTCTAGAGTTTCCAACACAACTGGCGACATGAGGGTACATCTGGATGTCGACTATTTGACCATCAGAGACGCGTCGTCAGGCGGAGGCCAACCGTTGGGTACCAGGACTCTCTACACATACATGGAATACTACTTCTACGCTGCGGGATACAATTTGACCACAGGATATCTCAGAGATTTGGAGGTAACGTGGGGTAGCTCCAATAACTCATTGTGTCCTCTCTATTGGGCAGGTGGATTCGCCATCAAAGTAATACCCACTTCACCGGGAATATGCAACCTAACAGCCAACTATAGAGGTCTTCTGTCGAACAAGACAGGTAACCTGACAGTTCTGCTGGACATAGACTACATCACAATTCGAGACGGCTCAGGAGGAGGTGGAGACCCAATAGGCAATAGGACCTACTTCACAGAACAAGACACGAGATACTATGCTACAGGGTACAACAACACCACAGGCTATCGTCGCGATTTGGATTCCGCTTGGTCGAGTAACAACACTACGGTTTGTGGTTTGTATCGTCCCCCCACAGAGATCTATGTCCAAGTGAGTTTCCGGGCAGAAGGTGTGTGTAAGATCAGTGCAAACTTCCACGGACTCGTGTCAAACAGCACAGGAACCTTGAGAGTGGAATGGGACATCGACTACATTGTTATCGTGGACGCACCGAATGGCGCGGGGAATCCTGTTGAGAATCGGACATACTTTCTGGACTCTGCCGAATACTTCTATGCAGCTGGCTACAATCACACTTTGGACTATCGGAGGGATCTGAAACCTGTGTGGGAAACCACCAACACCACTGTATGCCGCATCACTCCTCTTGCGAATGGTAGTGTGTACTTCCGTGGCAAATCGATAGGATACTGTAAAATCTCGGCAACCTACCTCAATAGGATATCGAACTCAACGGGTAATCTCACTGTCAAGTCTGAGATAGACTACATAATGATCAGAGACTCCCCTGATGGTGGTGGCAGTTGGGTTGGTGACGATGAATACGTCATCACCACCGAGCACAACTTCTACGCAGCGGGATACAACAACACACGAGATTTCATAATGGATCTAGATGTTTCATGGTCCACCAACAACCATTTGAGTTGTGGTCTGGTTCGCCATGGAACCTATGTCACATTCCGGGCAAAAGCTCTTGGCAACTGCCGAGTGACCGCAAACTATCACAGCATTCTTTTCAACTCGACGGGTCAGCTGGAGGTGATTCCCAAGCCCGTCCTGATCGTAGATGATGATGGAACGGGAGATTATCCGACCATTCATGAGGCGCTCGATAAAGCTGTGAACGGGACAATCATCCGCGTCCTCAATGGGACCTACTTCGAGCACGTCCTGGTAAACAAGACAGTCATGATAGAAGGCCTGGATAGGTCAAGAACTTGGGTAAACGGAAGTGGTTACGGAACTGTCTTTCTTGTCACTGCGGACAATGTCCGAATAACGGGCCTCACCATAGAGAACTCCGAATACGGAATCTTTCTGGACCGCGTGGAGTATGCGAATATCGACCACAACATCATTAGGTGGTACGAATATGGCATATACAGCAACTTCTCAAAACGAAGTCACATCGAAAAGAATCTGGTGACGGAAGGGTCCAATGGCATAGTCACATATCACTCGGACAATGATGCGGTTTGGCACAATGAGATTTCTTATAACATCGTGTACGGTGCCAAGGACTATAACTCCAAGCTGAAAAAGTGCTTCAATTGGAACTACTTCCACCACAACAAGATTGCGTACTACTACGACCCAGACGAGGACCTTGAACCACTAGTCTTGGACAGCAACGTCTTCGAAGACAATGAAATCGCGATTCTCGTGGAGTATTCCTCATCTGTCCACATAACCAACAACACCGTTCTCCGAGGGGAGAAAGGCATCTCAATTCTGGATGGATCGCCTCTAGTGGGAAATAACTCCATTGCAGATGTGACCTATGGAATCGATCTCAGGAATTCATCTAGCTACCTGCTTGGAAACTCAATCAGCAACACACTGAGCGGCATAGTAGCCTTTGGGGCGTCGCCAAGAATAGAGGGGAACGTTATTCTGAACTCTAGCGTGTTCACACTAAGGCTTGAAGATGTTAGGAATGCCTCCATCTCATTGAATGACCTGGATGGTGGGCAAGCGGCCATATACAACTCAAGTCTGGACAAGTTGCAGGTTCAAAACGGGACCTTGTATCTGGTGAACTCCTCTTGGAAAGAACTGGAAATCGGTAGAGGCGGAGTTGCAGAAATCAAGTGGTGGGTTCAGTTGGAGGTTTTGGCAAGAGATGGCGTACCGATTGAAGGTGCTAGTGTGAGAATTCTGGACTCCCAAAGCAACGTTGTTGCCGAATCACAATCAAATCAACAGGGTTTGACACCTCTGTTGGCCTTAACCCAAAAGAAGGTAAATGAAAGCGGGACTGTGGACCTTAATCCCTACTATCTTGAAGTCGAGGTTGAGGGGATAGTGCAGCATTTCGAGCTAACTGTAGATTCAAATCGCCTCTACTCTCTGAACTTCAGACCCCCGGTCGAAGAACAGCTTTGGCTGTGGTACGCGATGATAGTTCTTGCACTAATATCTTTGTGCTTCGCTCCGTCAATGGCCATCGAAAGATCCCGATATGCTGTATTGGCATTGCTCATGATATTCTACGTGAAACTCAAGAAAGAGGATGTCTTGGAGCAATACACTCGGGGTAGGATTCATGGATATATCGAGGCAAATCCAGGAGAGCATTTTGGAGCCATTCGAAAAGCCCTTTCGCTATCCAATGGCAATGCGGTCTACCACTTGCAGGTACTGGAGACACAAGGACATGTGGTTTCAAAGAACGATGGTATTTACAGGAGATTCTATCCGAAAGGAGTGGCTATGCCTCCGGATGACGGTTTTCGGTTGCGAGAGATCCATGAACGCATCCTTTCCTGCATAGGTGAAGCACCTGGTGTGAGTCAAAAGGAACTCGCAAACCTCTTGGGTCTGCATCAATCGACCTTGGAATATCAGCTCCGGAAGTTAGTGAAGGCAGGGCTCATTCGACAAGAGAGAAGTGGACGAAGAGTCCGCTATCACTCGGCTAGGAGTGAAAAATAGGGCTTGTCATTTGCTGGTTTGTGTTTGATGCCTAGAACTCTCCATCTGCATTGTGCCAATGGAAACAATGTCGTCCTTCTTTTCGAACGAAGACATTCCTGCAACAGATTCAGGATGACAAACTACGGAATCATTATATCCAGGATAACGATTCCGACACCACCATCGTCATCCTCGACAGTCAAAGTGACCGTGTAAACTCCGGATGCTGTGAATGTGTGTTTCTGCACGTCTGTTGCTGAGAATGGATATGTTCCTCCTGGACTTGGGTATGGATCTGGTCCTACTCCGTCATTGAAGCATATGGTCTCATTGTCGGGTGAACCGTCTCCCCAGTTCCAAGTGAATGTGAGATCATCACTTCCTGGATCTGTTGCGGCAGCTTCGAATGTGATTTCATGTCCTACCATGTATGGATTGATGTGTACGTTCCATTCCCAGGTTTCGGGATGTTGTACGTTGAAGGTATGTTTCAATCTGATTTCTGAGCCGTCCTCGAAAGTGAGTGTCAGCCAAACTGGGTTCGCACCGTTCATCTGTCCATTGATGGGATCATCCTCGGGTGTGTAGAGTACCAATGCAGTGATTGTTTTTGTGATGTCGCATTTCACACATCCTGTAGAGACGGTCTGTTCATCAGGATTACCGGGATATCTTGTCACTTCTGCGTAGCCGATTCTTGTTCCATCTTCGTAGATGATTACTTCCACATTGTGCCATTTCTCTCCTGCGATTCGCAGGGTGAAGTTGACGGGTATGTATGCTTTGATGTCTGCAATGGTGGGTGCTACATTGTCTACTGTGATGGTTGATGTGTATGTGGTTGAGCCTCCATCATCGTCCTCTACTGTTAGAGTGACATTGAAGACACCGTTGTCGCCGTAAGTGTATTGAACGGTGTCTGTTGCTGTGAATGGATATATGCCTTCAGGACTGGGATATGGGTCTGGTCCATTGCCATCGTTGTAGTATGTGTTTGTGACTGTTGGTCCCAGTTCAAATTCCCATGTGAATGTTAGGTCATCACTACCGGGGTCTGTTCCTGTTGCGTCAAGGGTAAGAGGTGAGCCCTCGTCTATTGTGAGGGGTCCGAAAGGCTCAATCGTGGGTGCAACATTGTTCACTGTGATTGTTGTTGTGTGTGTTACTGTACCGCCATCATCGTCTTTCACTGTCAGAGTGACGTTGAAAACACCATTGTCACCATAGGTATGGTCCATAGTGTCAGTGACTTGGAATGGATATGTTCCTCCTGGGCTTGGGTATGGATCGGGTCCCATTCCGTCATTGTAATATTTGTTTGTAGTTGTTGGACCCAGTTCGAATTCCCACGTGAATATCAAATCATCGCTACCTGGATCGGTTGCTGTTGCATCGAGTGTGAGTGGTGAGCCTTCATCTATTGTGAAGGGTCCGAATGGTGCGATAGTTGGTGCGACGTTATTCACTGTGATTGTTGTGGTGTAGTTGGCAGAGCCGCCATCATCGTCTTTCACTGCCAGTGTGACATTGAAGTTTCCATCGTCTCCGTATACATGGGAGAAGTTGGCATGGATTGTAAATGGGAACGTCCCTGGGCCACTGTTCGGAGGGTCCGGACCAATGCCATTGTTATAGAATGTTTCCGTTTCTGAGGTTCCATCTCCCCAGTCAATGTCAATGAAGAGGTCATCGCTTCCCGGGTCTGTCGCTGTGATTCCAAGGCTGAAATGTTTCCCCTCGCTCACAGACGAGGGAATGTCGACGCTAATTGAGGGAGGAAGATTGTAGACAGAGACTCCCGCCTGAGCAGTACCCATTCCTCCGTCATCATCGATGACTGTAAATGTGACATTGTAGATGCCATCATCACCATATTGATGTGTGGTGAAGTTCGTTCCAGTGGCGTCAGGCGGTTCATTCTCTTCGGTGATGACAGCGATTTCATATTCCCCGTCTCCAAAATCCCAAACTGCCGAGTGAGTGTCAAGCCATCCTGGGTCAACGAAAAAACCATCTATGGGACAAGCATGCGCTCCTTCGAAGAAGGGACACCTGGGGATACTTATCGAGGCCACAGGATTCTCATTTGTAGTGAGCAGAGGAGGCGTATCATCTATACCCACGCCTCCGTCATCATCTGTTACCTTGAGGATTACCATGTATGTGTCGTTGTCTCCGTATGTGTGTGTCACTAAGGGACCTGCATCAAGGAGGATTGTACCGTCTCCGAAATCCCAATCATATGTAAAGGTGTCGTAGATTCCCGGATCGTAGACAATTGCCTCGAAGAGAATCTCCTTTCCTTCTGGGTATGGAGGATTGAGAATGGTTCCATCTGCACTTCGACTTGTCCACTCGGCAGTTGGGGGGATGTTCAAAACTGTTATGTTGCATTGATCGGTATCCTGAAACCCTTGCGAATCGCTCATGGTCAAGGTGACTGTGTACACGCCGTCATCGTAATAAACATGGGTTGGAGTCGGCCCGGAAGCGTCAACATCGTTGGTGTAGTTTCCATCACCATCAGAATCTACAGAAGCATCGAAATCCCACTCATAGGACACGATTTGAGAACGAACCCAGGTTTGGACATTGATATCGTCAAAATGACTCCTAACCCAAGTCCAGGACCCACCACCCGTCCTAGTCGAGAACCCAATTGTTCCTTGAGTATGAGTTTTGTCCGAATAACCAAGTCTGCGATCATCGTTGACAAAGACTTCTATCTGCCCGTCCTCTATTTCGATTATCACGTGGTAGACTGTGCCTACATCAACTGTCATGGAAGAGCTATTCAAAACAGTGCGCAAACCGTCGACACGTTTCGAGAATTCTACTTTGCCTGGATTTGCTTTCAAGACTACCTCGTAACAGTTTCTAAGGTCTGTATTAGATCCAGAGTACCAGAAGAAGTACAGATAGTACCACTTCCCCCTCTCATTGCCGTCTGTGATTCTCCCGGTAATTTCGAAGGTGTAATTGGACCAAAGAAGACTCGAAGGATTGGAATACATCATTGCGCCATCTACCTCCCCACCAGTCACCATCTCAAGCATGTAGCTTCCAGCTCCATCCAGACTTCCAGATACAATACTCGGTGTTCCACCGACTATATTCCAACCATCATAGTTGCCATCTTCAAAGTCCTCCGAGAGAAGCACACCGCGGAATGATGAGCCTCTGGACCCTGTACCATTGAACTGCACAGTGTTTCCTTCGTACACGACCTGATCGGGTCCAGCATCAGCTACTGGCGGCTCATAAACTGGAAGTACTTCGACCTTCAAGGAGTCAGCCGGATAGTAATGGTTCTCGAGGCCGCCTATCATCTCTTTCTGACCAATGGCACGACCATTGACCCTGGCATCACGTATCTGGGTGGAGTTCCAACCTGCTATGTCGTTCCCGTCGTTCCAATGAAGTTCCCCAACAGCCCAATTTGTGGCAGACATGACCTGACCAGCGGTGATTTCCCACCCTCCGGCGATTATGATGTGATAAGTCCCAGCCACAGCTGGTGCGGTAACGTCAACGCTCACGGTCGCACTGCTTGAACCGACGCCAAACTGCCCTATCGACCAATATGAAAGCGAATGCTCTCCCCAACTAGTAGTTGCTCCCACAACATAGATCGCGCCTCCTGGGCCACTGTTATTGAGGGAAAACGTAAGCGTGCCAGAAAGCCTTTCGTTGACCTTTGTTTCGATAGACTTTTCAGTACTATTGTAAGGTGTCCCAACGAAGTCTGCGCTCACTATCTTGATATAGCTGTTGATTGCCCACTCGTTGGCAACAAGGGCGTCGACCCTTGGAAACCCCATTCCCACTGCAAGAAAAACGGCTAGTAAGATTGCGACACATTTTTTCATCTAACTCCCTCCCCAAATGGAGAACAAAACTAGAATGTGAATCTTGCTATTTAGCTTTTTCGACGAAATTGCCGAAGTGATGTCGAAGGAGTTTGAAAACAGGATCGTCACGAACCTGTTGACCGAAATCGTCACAAAGACCAAAGAAGACTCCGGTATTGACAACGACAAGGGATTCAAGATGCTAGTTATGTTTCCCTTCTCTCTCCGATTCAAAGATACTAACCCACAAACTCCTCAAATCAACGCGAAATGTTCGACTTTCATAAACCAATTCGGAGGTTTTTGACCAAAGAGACTAACTCGGGGTACATGATGTCGCAGTTCATTATCGACCACGACAGAAATCGGAGATATGTATACCCCCTCTCGAAGCTAGCATGACAGCAGGAGGCACTGCAAAACATCAATGACGACATTCCGAAGCTCTTACAGTCTGATTCTCTCTATGTCGAAGGTGGGTCAATAGAGTATTCGACCTTCCTATCATCTCCAAGAACTGATCCTTCGGCATAACCAAGCGGAGGTCTGTGCACTAACTTCTTCCATGTCTGGAAACCCTCACATGCGAGTACGATTCTCACTTGAAATGTATCCTCGCACGGCCCAGTTGCAGCCCACCTTGAAGAAGATCAGACTCAAAATCGAGGAGAAGGTGGGAGAAGGGGAAGGGAGACGTCCCCCCTACGGCTACAACTACGGCGAGTAAATGGATAAGCTAGAGGTGAAGAGTGAGGAGGCCTAGGTCGTCAGGAAGGTCTTCAAGTTCTACCTGGAAGTCAAGAGCGTGGAGATGGTTGCCAACTACCTGAACAGGAAGAACATCCCAACAAGGAACGGAGGGATGTGAATTGACAGCACGGTTGTCCAATATATTGTCACGTGAGACGTAAGAAGAGGAAGACCTCCCCATAGTATTTATACCACCATCCCCTCATTTCTTCGTAGACGGCCCCATACATTGAATCGGAGCGGAGGCGGAGGAAAGGATTCGCCGGAAACCTGAAAAGGCGCTTGAATCGGAATAACCGAAAACGATTCGCCTTGAAACGAGGCGAACGTTGTGGAGCCTTAGTTCGTCGGTGTGGTTTGCGGAACGATCCAACTCCCATTACTCAAAGGAGGTTCTGGGGATTTCGGGGATGCAGGAGCCGAAACTCGACTTCCCAATAGGGGTCGCATGGAGGTTCTTCCGTTTGGAAGGGGGAGGGCATGTTTACCATCAGGGACCTCGAAAAACCCAAGGGATGCATAAAGGTGCTAGCTCATTTGACGAAAAGTCAACCGATGTGCATCTCGGAAATCATGAGATCTGCTGGTTTGAGCCAGGGCGTGGTCTATTCATCCTTGGTAACGCTCAGAGAACTCGACGTTGCGAGAAGACTGCAGAGCGAGCCAATTCGGGGGAGGGCGAACCTATGCACACTGACGGAGTGGGGGTGTCAGCTCGGGTATATCGTCCTTGGCATCATCGACACTGTCCGAGAGATTTCAGGCAGGTTCAACATCGACCCTTACTTGACAATGCCCGCGGGCTCTTTTTCTGTACTCGTCCACATCTATCGGAATGGAAGCATCACTCCCGGAGATGCTGTTTCCAAGTTAGCACTGTGCTCTGGGTCCGCGACTTCCGCCCTCAGAGAACTGAGACGTCTCGGACTCGTCTACTTCCGGAAGAAGAAGAGATTCAGAAGAACTGAGAAGGTGTACAGACTGACTGAGGACGGGGAATATCTCGCCAGCTATCTGGACATCGTCGACATGGCATTGCAGTGGAAGGGAGGTCGGTGAGCCTGTGGATGTCGCTTTTCTTGGAAGCGGGAGCTGGAAGAAGTGAGTCCTGGGCTTCTCCCTCAGGCCACCCTTAGCTCTCTTGCTCGATCTCCGGAAGGAATACCCCAGTGAAAAGGAAATCGTATGGCTACTAGTCGTTCTCCCCGCATCCAGACCAACCTTATCGGTTTTTAGAATTTCTAAATTTCATTAGAAATGTTGATAAGGCACCGATCAAGAATGTTTATAGGTCCGTTTCAACGGACGATAAGCTGTGAGTATCGGGAGGAGGTTAAGAATGTCGAAGATTTCAGAAGGAAGAAGTGTCTCAGGATTGAGAAAGAAACTGATGGTTCAGGCAGTCGTCGCGGTCCTCGTCGTCGCTGCAATCGGTGTCGCTGGTCTAATGACCACGGTCCAGCCGCGCGACGAAGAGTTCGACCTGGACAGATTTCTGGAAACGTTGGACCTACCACAGAGAGCGCCATACCAGGCATCCGGCGGTATTTTGGACGGGCAGAATGCTGGGGAACGTTTCGGATGGTCGGTCGCCAATGTGGGAGACATCACTGATAACGATGTGGACGACTTCGCCGTTGGAGCTCCGTACTACAACAGCGCTCACGGAAATGTCTACCTATTCTTCGATGGAGACTTCGATGATGTGGACATCACCATTACGGGCGACTCTTCGGGCGACTATTTCGGACAGTCGGTGTCAGCTGCTGGGGATTTTGACGCCGATGGTAAGGGGGATCTAGTGATTGGCGCGCCCGGAGCCGGAGGCTCAGGAAAAGGGATGGTATACGTTTTCATAGGACGAGATATTGGGAGCTGGACTGATTTTGATGCCAGTAATGCAGATTATAGCGTCGAGGGGGAAAACGCTAACGACGAGTTCGGCGCTTCGGTTTCGTCGGTCGACTCAAACGGCGACGACTATGGCGACGTACTGGTCGGCGCCTACGGTTCCTCGACGAATACGGGCAAGGTCTATCTGTACGAAGGAAATGACAATCAATTCACCGATGCGGAATACACTTGGACAGGTTCCGGCACGGGGTACTACTTCGGAATATCTGTATCATCCGCGGGGAACATAGATGATGACGGCGACGATACCGAAGACGTGATAATTGGCGCCCACAGACCGTCCTATTCAGGCGAGGCATACATCTACTTTGGTGATACATCAGACATGTCAAATACACCGGATGTGACCATAACGGGTGAAGGTGCATCAAACAGATTCGGGCAGTCCGTTTCCGACGCTGGAAACGTCAACAATGACGATTACGACGACGTGATCATAGGGGATGAAGGTGCCGGGAGCTACGGCAAGGCCTACATTTTCACTGGAAGAGCCAGCTGGGACCAGACGTACGGTGCCAGCGATGCCAACGTCATTCTTGTGGGCGAAACGGACCCCGCCAACGCCGGCTTCGGCGAATCGGTCTCTTCGGCGGGAGATTACAACGCCGACAGCTACGATGACGTCATCGTGGGCAGCAAGTACGAGAGTGCACTGGGCGGCGGCGACTTTGATGAGACCGGGAGGGCCCACATCTTCTACGGCGGGTCTACGATGGACACCAAAGTGGATGTTTCTATGACAGGCGAGGGAGACGACGACTACTTCGGTCATTCTGTCTCAAACGCGGGCGACATTAACGATGATGGGTATGACGAAGTAATCGTTGGAGCCCCTGATAACGACGATCCGGGAAACAACGCTGGCAGGGCATACGTCTACAACTTCGTCGATCACATGGAGGACATGACGCTAGGACTGCTTGGGTATTCCGTGTCTGAAGTGGGACCATTCAATGATGAGGACAGCCTTCCGGAGATCGTCGTTGGAGACCCTGTATATCAAGTATCCAGTGCGGAGTGGGGGAGAGCCTACCTGTACGAAGGAGACGGCGATATGGACCCCAACGCTGATTACACCTTCTCAAGCGAGCAGATCGACAGCAAGTTCGGATACTCAGTCGCGTCCGGCGACTTCGACAATGATGGATATGGCGACGTGGTCGTCGGCGCTCCCGGCTACGATGACGGAGGCACCTCTGACGTTGGAAGAGTCTACATTTACCTTGGAGATGATGACCCTGACGAAACTGCGGACATTGTGATAACCGGAGACAACGAAGACGACCAGCTCGGATGGTCGGTGGCATCCGCGGGCCACTGGGGCGGACCGATGGGCGGCGACGTCTATGAGGATCTTCTCATTGGCGCGCCCGGATACAGCTCGGACGCGGGAAGGGCGTATCTCTTCTACGGCAGGGCAAGTTGGAATGCCGCCTACGACGCGGATGAAGCGGAAGTTCAGTTCGAAGCGCACATAGGCGACGGCAAGTTCGGTTTCTCGGTCTCCGGAGCGGGGGACATGGACAAGACTGTCATGAATGCCGACGAGCTCCTCATAGGCGCTCCTCTGTTTGAGGGCGGAATGCCATATCCTGACATAGGCAGGGTGTACGTGTACTCGGGGGATGACGGCAATCCGGCCGTGGCAGACGCCACTTTCACCGGTGAGAACGCCAATGACCAATTCGGGTTCTCGGTGTCCAACGCCGGCAACGTTAACAACGACATCGTTGGCCACGATGACATAATCATAGGCGCTCCGAAATACAGTTCGAGCAAGGGGAGAGCGTACATCTTCCTCGGAGGACACAGCCTGTCCGGCGATACCGGAGGCGGTTCGGCAGACGAGATAATGACCGGCGAGGCCACCGGCGACGAGTTCGGATACTCGGTATCGGATGCCGGGAACGTGAACAACGACGACTACGACGACGTGGTCATCGGGGCTCCCCTCAATGATATGGGCGGCACAGATGCCGGGAGAGTGTACATATATTACGGAAGCAGCACACTGAACAACTGGGATGACGTCTTCATCACTGGAGTGTATGAGAACGGCGCCGGAGAGAAGAAGGGCTGGTCTGTTTCCGGTGCAGGCGACGTGAACGGCGACGACTACGACGACATAGTGATCGGTGCGCCTTATAGAATGGGGACGATTTCCTTCTTAATCCCCGAGGGAAAGGTCGAGGTCTGGGGCGATCCCGAAGGAAGCTGAACAGACGCCAGAATGCAAAGGGAGGCGAAAAGCTTTATTAGGCCCCAAACCCATACTTCAGTCTGTAACCTTTCGAGTGGAGAGTATGGGAGGGAGGAACACAATGGAAACATTCTCGCGCACCGATGCAGTAGCCGTGAGCAAGAGGTCGTTGAACGCGATTCACACAAGCCGACTGATATGCTGTTTCATATGCGCTGCTCTTCTCGTTCTGGTATCGACCGCGTTGCCCCGGTTGTCTTCGGCCGGGACGAACACCGAGCTCACGCTTGTGGACGGCGACCTTCTTCCAGAGTCGCTCTTGGGAACGTACTTCGAAGAAGGACAGATGGGCACCGAACCACATGTGTCCGAGGACTCCTGGCCCATGTTCCGCCACGACCTCAACCACACCGGCTATTCGACATCTCATGTCCCCGACAACCCGTCCGTCCACTGGACCTTCCAGGCTGTCGACGGCTTCGAGTCCTCCCCTGTTGTCGAGTACGGAATGGTCTTCATCGGCTCGGACGACCACAACGTCTACGCCTTGGATGAGAACACGGGAGAGCTTGTGTGGAACTTCACCACCGAAGGGTATGTCATTGCCACTCCGGCGGTTGCCGACGGGAGAGTCTTCTTCGGTTCAGCAATGGACGGGAAGTTCTATTCCCTGGATGCCTTCACAGGAGACTTGGTTTGGACCTTCGACAGACCATCGGTGATGGACGTGTGGACCACTTACAAATCCTCTCCGGCCATCGACGAGCCGGAGGGCAGGGTGTACACCGGAGCGAAGATATCGAACCGAGACACGGGCGACAAGCATCAGGAGTTCTTCTGCCTCAACATGACCACTGGAGAGATGGTTTGGAACCTCACCGAACCGCACGGTGCGGGTCAAGGCTCCTCTCCTGCCATTTCCGGAGATGCCGTGTTCAGCTCCCTTGGGGAGAGGATGTTGTCCCTGGACAAGAGGACTGGAAACATACTCTGGGAGTATCCCACGACTGGTAGCATCTCCTTTTCATCACCCACGGTGGCCGACGGCACCGTATTCATTCAGACCAACGAAGAAGGATCCCTCATCGCTCTGGACGAGCACGACGGGTCGCTGAAATGGAGTTACGACTTCTCGAGAGCGCACTCCGGCTCATCACCAGCGTATCACAATGGCGTCATCTTCGTGGGCTCAATGGACTACAATGTGTATGCGTTCGATGCAGTCACCGGCGATGTCATATGGAAATACAAGACTGACAAGGCTATCCACTCTTCACCAGCCGTTGCGGATGGAAAGATCGTCATTGCTTCCGGGGACCAGTATCTCTATGTGTTGAACGAGAACGATGGAAGTCTGGTTTGGAGGACGTATTTGGGAGGGCTCGTCTCACCCTCAAGCCCGACCGTTTCCAACGGAAGGATCTTCGTCTCGGATGGACATGTGGCGCCTCGGGGGAATTTCGGGACTTTGTTCGCTTTCGGTCCGCCACCCCGATCAATCGATCTCGACATCGACCCCGACACCCTGAACCTCAACTCCAAGGGACGATGGATCACCGCCTACCTCACCACCGAGAACGCAAAGGCGGAGGACATTGATCCGTCATCCCTGCTTCTGAACGATGTCATCCCACCCGCCTGGTGGAACGTACAGAACGAAACGACCCTCATGGTCAAGTTCGACCGTTCGGCAGTACAAGCCATCTTGCCCGTCTCGAATGCAGTTGACATAAAGATCGCCGGTCAGTGGAAGGACGGTGAGACCTTTGAAGTTCACGACATCATAAGGGTCATTGACGTCGGCGGCCACATGGAGAGCCCTTGGTCGATTCACTCCCGGGAAGGTTCATTGTCACACCTCAGAATAGAGTCCAAGACCTCATCCGCCTATACGGAGATTGAAAGGCCTCAAACAACACTCTCAGAAATCGATTTGTCAGCAATTCCTGTCGCACCCGACGGAAAAGAGCGTCTTTCACATTATTCGTCGAAAGTGAGGTCGCCGGAATCATGCTTATATAGAACATCCCCGATTGCTGTCTCGCTTATCTAAGCATCCCTCCACAACGAGGCCGTTCAGCTTCTTTTTCATCTGGACGGCCAACCTTTTTTCTTATTTGGGCTTACCGACTTTCCGTGGAAACGAAGTAAAGTGGTAGTTGAAACAGTGCCACAATCTCATAGGGTCTCTCCATTCCTGAGCAAATGTACCCGGCCCAGAATATTGTCGTTCTTGATAATGAAAGCCGACGTTTTCAATCTAGAGGATTTGACACCATCTAGGCAGGTATAAGGACAGACAACAACAGCGAGAGGCTTGTGACCTTGATACCAATAGAATTGTCGTGTTCCGTGGCCCCCCACCAACGCGTGGCTTTCTGGGAAAAACTACTACCTTGGACCCACATCAGCAAGGCTCATTAGCGGATATCTGTCCTCGTTGTTCCATCCTCCCGGTATGTCATAGGGGCTGTCACCGATCCCGTCGCTTCCGGGTTGATCCTGGTCGGGACCGCTTTTCTCGTCTATGCCATCGTAGTCACTCCAGTAGTTTCCTCCCGAGGGGTAACCGTCATCCCAATCGTTCTCCAAAATCCCTTCTGCATTCATGCCATTGCCGATGAAATTGTTGTGATATATCGTGTTGTATCTTCCCGTATAGGCGACTCTGAGACCTTTCCAGGTATTGGAAGTGATGCTATTGTTCCAGACATAATTGTACTTGGCTTTCGTGTGGAAGTAGATCCCCACGTAGCCATTCTGTGAGGAATTGGAGAATTCGATGAGGTTGTAATAACTTTCCCGGAAGACATGTATGCCATACATGCATCTTAGAATAGTGCTGTTCGAGACCTTGGAGTGGTTTGAGTATTCTAACAGTATTCCGTAGCTGTTCCATGGCCCGTCAGAGACATATACATATGAAAGGTTGTTCCATTCTGAGTCGTTTCCAGCAGCACCCAATATCCATATTCCCCGACTGGTGTGGTATTTCACTGTGCTGTTTTCTATTGTGTTGTTGTTCCCTGAGTATATGTAGATTCCATGCATGCTGTGCCCGAAATAGTTGTTCCATTCGCTAGCGTTGCCTCTGATTGTATTGTTGTCAGAGAACCAGGCCTGCAAGGCAATATAAGTCCAATTCACTCTGATATCTTCGACAAGTGATTCGGTCGTGTTGACAATCAGTATTCCCTGGTAATTGTTCTTCATTGATTGACTGGTCACATTGATCCTTTGGCAGTTGACCAGACCTACGTATCCAGCCACAGAAGTGATGTTCACATCATTCTTCCCGACCAGATAGTATATCGGTGTATTGTTAACAAGATTGGAAGTGTTGATCTCCTGAGGGAAGTGCTCGATATCATCGCCCGTAACACCAAAGTTATAGAAGTTGTTGGTCATGTTGTTGAAAGTGAGGTTGTTATCGCCGGAGTCGTCGAGCCGGATTCCGTGTTCGTTGGACAGCAATGTATTCCAGGAGAGTATGTTTGAGCTTGATGCTTGAAGGAGAATTCCCCAAGTGTCCGTGTCCAAGACTCCTCCGAATGTACTGTTGACCGTGTTGTTATGCAGGAAGTTCCCCTCGGTAGATGCCAGATAGATGCCTTTCTCCCCCTCGTTGAGATTCATAATGGAGTTGTTCGCAACGATGTTTGTGTATCCTGCTGACGGGCAGGATGGCAGTTTCGAATCTTCAACATATGCTCCAACTGAATTGGCGGTGAAAGCATTCTTCGATATGTTGTTACAGATGGAATCTTTGATGTGCACTCCATTCTCGTTTTCAAAGAACTCGTTTGAAGATACTCGGTGCTTGCCATCTGCCGAAGCTCCTACAATGTATACGCCATCAGTGTTGCCCGTGAAATTGCTTTCAGTTATGTTGTTAAGACGGGAGACGTTTCCAAGATAGACACCGATGTTGTTTCCCACGTACGTATCGTTCGTCGCATTGTTGTACTCTGCGTATTCCCTGCTTGACCACAGGACTTCGCTCGGCCAGTACTCCTCGAAGGACAATGCTGAGATAGTGTTGTAATAGAACATGTTTCCAGTGATGTTGACCCATTCCGATTCTTCAACTACGATCCCCCGGGTATGATAAGACACGTTGTTGTCGGATCCTATTTCGACCGCATCCGAAGAGTGAATGTACAGACCCCACCGTTCATTCGATGTGAATGTCGACTCCTCAATCAAAGTGTTGCTCGCTCCGTGGAGCACAACGCCATAGGAGCCCTGGTGGATTGTGCTGTTCCGGATGATAATCCCCTGATTCGGTGAGACTATAGGCTTCGAGCTTTGAATACCAACGCCAGTCAATTCAGAGATATTCGAGTTCCGGATGACTCCATCCGTGGAGTTCAGGTACAGCAAAGTGAACGATTCATTTGCGCCCGAAAGGAGGGAGATGTTTGCGTTAGTGGCATTGTTCACCTGTATGAAATTCTGTCCCAGAGAATTGTCGAATGTTATTGTGACTGGAGATCCCAGAGTACCGGAGATGTTGAGACATCCAGTATCATTCACTATGACGCCTTTCTGACGTGTTTGATCCGCAGTCCACTGGACATAACTCGATATGTAGTCCACATTCGATTCTCTGTACGCCAACCAAGGTGTGTAGTCCACACGGCTTGTCACAGCCCCTGCTATTTGGTTTGCATTATTCGTACCGAAGTAGTTGTACTCTGCATCCAGCTGATTCGGTGACTGAATGGAGGGTGCGGATATCGCGTAGAAGACATTTCCAAGAACGGAGTTGTTGTTGATGTGGCTCGGATACGAGTCGTTGACAGCAATCCCAACGAAGTTGTTGGAGATGTGGCTGTGCTGAATCGTCGTGTTAAAGCTGCCAGAAACAATCTGTGCGGCATAGTCGTTCGCTGAGATGTCATTGTCATTGAATGTGTTATTGAGCGAGGAGTCGATATGGAGGCCATTCCCGCAGGATCTTATGTTCAGGGAAGAGAAATAGTTGAAGTTGGAGGAATTGAGATATATGCATGAAATCTGGCTTGATGAGACGCTCCGGTCAATCATAGAGTTGTTTTCTGATAAATCGAAACGCACTCCGAAATCCTCGTTTTGAGTTATGTCGTTTCTTATGAAATTGTTCCACTCGGATGAGTACAAATGGGCCCCATAGAACCTATTACGCAACATTTCAGAATCGGTAATGACGTTGTTCTCTCCTTGATTGATGATTACGCCAGCAGTGCCATTCGTAAAAGTGCTGTATTCCACTTGAATTGAATTTGACTGTATTGAAAGACCCATTTGGCCCACGAAGTCACTGCGGGACACCGCCCCCATCGAAGAGTTCAGATAGATGATTGTGAAGTTCCCGTAGTTGCTCGAAAACGTGGTTCTGAGCAGAGGATTCGCGGCAGGATTGCCAAGGTTGGCCATCATTCTTACCTGGATGAAGTTCTGTCCAAGAGAATTGTTGAAGATCACTTGGACATCAGGATCGACCAAAAGAGTGCCGTTGACTATCATGCCCTTCTCAACGTAGTACGGGGAGTCCATAAATGTGATCCAAAGGAAGTTCACGATATCCACATTGGATTCCCTGGTTCCCAACCACGGATAGAAGCTGATGCTTCCCAACAGCAGTTCATCTATCGTTCCATTGGACCAAGCACCGAAGAAATTGTAGGTCGCAGTGATTTCGGTCTCTGCCGATGAGTTGATTGCCCACAAGGCGTTGCCCAGAATCGAATTATTGTTGATCGACACGGATGGAGCGCTCTCGAACTCGCCTGTCAGGACAACCCCCATGAAGTTGTTCGAAATGTTGCTGTTCGTTATCGTCGCCGATTCAACAGAATCAAGGTAGATTCCGCTGTTCCGATTGCTGGATATGTTGTTGTCATTCAGGGTGTTGCCGTTTGAGTCATACACGAGAATCCCGTAATCGTTTGTTGTGATGTTGTTACTCTCAACGATATTCGAACTCGGTGATCCGACATCAGTCGGTTCGAAGTGTATCCCAATGTCATTGTCGTAGATATCGTTCCACCTCAGATTATTGCCAGAACTCGTTTCAGTAATCCAAATTCCCCGATATCCTTGTTTGATTTCATTGCATTGTATCTTCGCATTGTTCGAGGACTTATAAATCCATATGCCCGCCCTCACCGAGCTGCCAACAATGGTATTGTTTGATATATCTCTGGTATTATCACCTTGAACGCGAATTCCTTCATCGTTGTTGTAGAAATCGTTGTGATCAACGTTGTCCGTACCTTCTGAGTGAAAACCTTCGCTATTGTCTGCAAAATAGTTCTCAGAGGCATTAGTGAAACTCTTCGGGTACGTTTTCACTCCTAGTAGTCCGCTTGAGATAGTGTTATTGGGGCCGAGATCCAGACTGCCCCCAGGTTGCACCATTGCTCCAATTCCACTCCTATTCACCGATGCCGTGATGCTATTATTTGTAGCGTTCATACGGGACCACTCATTCGCAACTTGAAGTCCGTACATCAAGAATGTGACGCTGTTGTTCGCAACAGTCAAGTTGGAGGGGTATGGCACTTTGCCGTATGATTGGGATGCAATGCATATACCGCACTCGGTCAAAGTGTTGTTCTCAACCGTCACATTAGTTCCTTCTGACATGACTCCCCAGAAGCCATTGGTTATCGTGTTGTTTCTCACGACCGTGTAGCCGGTTGTGAGACCCATGTTAGACAAACCGATGTTCCCGCTCTGGTCACCCAAGTCGATCGTGGCTTCAGTGTCTTGAATCAATGTGTTGTTTGCAATCAGTCGAATCGCCGTTTCGTGAATCCGAATTCCCAAGCCCCATTTCTTGAATTTGAATGTATTGTTGACGATTATCGAGTCGGTACTACCTCCGTACACAAAGATACCGTGGGGCTGATAGCCATAAGTGACCCTGGTCTGGTTGAAGTCATTTGAATCCGCGAAAAGATACCCATCTGAGATGTAAACCCCGGAGTAGAGATCTTTGAATATGTTGTTGGTCAGAAAGAGGTTCGTGTCATTGGCACACTTGATTCCGCGGTACCCACTCCAGGGTCCTGTGATCTGCAGGTCAGATATGCTCACCGTCAAACCGTAGGTGATGTCGAAAGTCTGACCTCCTATCCCGTTTGGGTTTCCCACGATTGTGTTGTCGCTGCCGTCCAGCCCTATTATGTCAACGCTCTTGTCGATCGAGTTCTGGGCGGGATATGTCCCAGCATAGATATTCACAGTTCCTCCCGAGTCGACGTTGTCCAGACCATCCTGCACAGTCGTGTAGCAAGGGCTGTTTTTGTCGCACTCACCGTCATCGTCCACGTAGACAACGGGATCTGATGCGACTCCATTCATCGTCGCATGCACAAACAGGGTTGTGAAAAGCAGAATGGCTGTGCAAAGAACTGCAAAACCAACATTCATCCTTCGATCTTCTCCCACACCGGTCTCATACTTCCTCTTCATTTCCTACCCCCACCTGCGTTCTTTCCAATCTCCCCAAATATCACATAATATCTGGGGGGTGACCACTCATACGTAAAAGGACAAGGCTCTTGGAGAAATCCCTGCCCATCCAG
>JAUVHO010000026.1 GCA_030593295.1 Methanomassiliicoccales archaeon
CAGCTCCCAGTCGAAAGCACTGCGAGCATAACGGCCAACGCTAAGACCGTCCTCCTAGTTGTTCCTCCTATCATTTACCTCAACCCCCAGCATCATAGTCGCTGTGGACTCTGTGTGCATATTTGTCGTTAATAATATAAAAATGCTCTTAGAGATTTTCTAATATTCAGTCAAACTGGAGCACTCAAAACCCAACGGAGAATCTTATTAAGCCTGTCAACCTTGAGGTGTTCTGCGATGCTCGACATAAACAAACGATGTGCACTGGCGAGGTCAGGAATCTGGTCCTCTAACGATCATCAGATCGGACTCCCAGCCATCGCGTTCATCCATAGTGACCGGATATCGGCGCCCGAATCGGCAGAGCTCCTTCTTTCAAAGAACAAGGTCGATTCGTCCAAACTCACGCTGATCGACCGCGGCAGTGTCTTCTTGCCCTCAGATGAGAGCGGAGATATCACGATCTCGCCGGATCTTCCATACCCGTTGAGCCTTGGGGAAATGGAATACCCTGAAGGAGAAGAGAAGACAGGCGCCGTGGTCGTGCAGAAGGGTGATGCCAGCATTCTCCAAGGAAGTTCCAGAAAAGAGATTCAAATCTACGTCATGGGCAACGCGATAGAGTTCATCAGACATCCCAAGGAGTTCGTGGACGAGGTTGTGAGATTAAGGCAGGCCATCGGCTACGGCTCCATGATCTACCTTCCAGGCATTGCCGACCCTTCCAACCTGGCCATCCTATGCCACTGCGGAGGCGACATCTTCGATTCGACAAGGATCATCTGGGAATCCCGCTCGGGTCATGTGCTCTCGCCCGAAGGTCGGTGGCCGCCATCCGATTCCGAGGCGGGTTCATTCACGGAGATACTGAACAAGAACTATGCTGCCCTGCAGAACGAGCTGTACAAGACCATGCATCACATACGGAACGGCACCCTGAGAGAGTTCGTCGAGAAGAGAGCTGTCCATGATCCCTGGATGATAGCCGCCTTGAGGCATTTTGACCTGGTGCACTATGACCACCAAGAGCTGCATTTCTCTGTCACCGGACCCAACTTCCACGCCAATACGAAGGAATCGCTCCACAGGCCGGATGTGGTCAGATACAGGAAAAGGATCAGGGAAAGATACAGGAAACCTCCGAGTGCAAAGATACTCCTGCTGCTGCCTTGTTCAGCGAAGAAACCTTACTCCATGTCAAGGTCTCATTCCCTCTTCAGAAAGGCCGTCAAGGACAGCGGTGTCCAACATCTTGTCCACGAGGTCATGGTCACATCGCCCCTGGGAATCGTCCCTCGAGAGCTGGAGCTGTTCTTTCCCGCACAGAACTACGACATCCCTGTCACTGGGCACTGGTCCAAGGACGAGATATCGATAATACATGAGGACCTGTTGAACTTCTTGGGCAAGAATGTGTATGAGCACGTGGTGGCCCATCTGGGCTCTGAGAGGGATTTCGTGTGCGACATCCTCGATGATCATTACTCCACCTCGAACGGGAATCCCACATCTGCCAAGAACCTGTCAGGATTGACTAAGGCCCTATCTAGCTTAACTGAACAGAACTCGAAGGTCCCAAGAGGCCAGAGGCTACTGGAGGACATGACGTCGAGATGTATCTACCAGTTCGGAGATGGTGGAGAGGCGTTGATGGAATCAGCGGAGATCAAAGGGAGGTATCCGAACCTGAAGGTTTTCTCCAACGGTATCCAGATGGGGATGTTGGTGCAAGAGCGAGGAATGATCTCGCTTACACTTGACGGGGCTGAGAGGATCTCGCAGAAGAATCTGTATTGTGTCCAGATTGATGACTTTCAACCAGAAGGCAACCTGTTCGCCATCGGAGTGGAGGGGGCCGACGAGGAGTTGAGGATTGGGGACGATGCAATCATCCGATATGAGAAGGATGTGAGGGCCGTTGGTTCCGCAGTGATGAATTGGAAGGAAATGACCGAGAGCGCCCGGGGCGAAGCGGTCCGGATAAGACACAGGAAGAAGGCGTAGTTTCAGTCTGAGTTCTCAGCTCTGGCCAACCGGCTTGCAGGCATTAGTTTCACACAACCCCCTCGATTCTCGCTTTATAACCATGAAGTGCTTTCTGAAACTTGATGGCAAACACAGAAGTTGATCATTACAGTTGGGAGGACGTGTACGACTCCCTGGGATGCTCTCCTAGCTATGACGATGATTGAGCTCCATTCCATCCCAGATAGGCAGTGCTGACCTGCCTATCCCAGTATTTTTTCAAAACCTTTAAAGAATGATGCACAGTTTATGTTCCGAGATGCAGGCGTGATCCAGCCTGGTTAGGATTTTGGCCTTCCACATTCCTTCGTCCATCGCGGGAATGAAGAGAGCCAACTGCCCGGGTTCGAATCCCGGCGCCTGCACTCACTACGACTGATTATGAACGTTGTTGAAGAACAGTTATCTTGAGCTGGATCAAGCTTCGATACGCTTCTTCGTGCCATCGGGCATCGGCATCATGAGGCCTTCGTGAATGCCCAACTCCTTCTCGGCGATCTCTTGCAGCTTGTTGACCACCTCAACCATCTCCGAGACGTCCTCTCCATCGGAGTACATCTCGCAGGTGAGTTCCTTCATGTCTTCCATGGTGTGGTGTTCCAGCCAGTCCATCGTATCACTGCTAACGCGGGGCTTCTTCATGCCCTTCTTCCTTTTTCCCATAGTGCATCACCTCGTTCTAGAGTATCACTGTCAGACAAACGTCTGCTAATATCCCCTAAATGTCTTACCAATATATAAAGATTCCCCATAAGCCGTAGTCAGCGAGAAAGGTTGTCATGCACGGCATCGCTGGTCACAAATTGAAGGAGCCATATGTCCAGTGCCGAACGATTGTATCATATTCCGAATAATGACGAGACATCTTTGTCCGACAAGGATTTTGGATACAGCCCCAAGCCACCGAAGGATATAAGTTTTTGAGAGCCATTAGGGGTCTGGGTGAGCATACGGGCTTTTTGGATTCCATTTTGGATAAGGAGAAGAGAACCCTCAACAAGGCCTCAAAGGCGGTCAGAAAGGGAAGAGGCTATCTTGACAAGGGGATGCACGATTACGCCATAGGCCAATTCGACAAGGCCTCCACCACGCTTGAGGATAACAGGTCGATCATATCGAAACACAGGACGGACTTCTCTACCATCTACGACGATCTGGCATATTCATATTTCTCACTCGGAAAGCCGGACAATGCCAGCAATTGCGTTGACACAGCGCTGGAACTGGACGCCGGTAATGTGGACGCACTCAACCACAAAGGGTACTTCTTCCATGAATGGGGGAGGAACAGCGAGGCTCTGAACATCTTTGACATGGCCTTGGGCATCTCTCCAGAGAGGAAGGACCTCTGGGGCAACAAGGGAGATGTGTACGTCAGCCTGGGGAACCTGGAAGGCGCCAGCACATGCTATCGGAAGGTCATCGAGCTGGATCCGCATGACATCAGGCACTATGACAAGCTGCTCGGGATCGCACCCGGTGACGTGCCCCTGTTGTTGGGCAAGGGCGGAGCGTTCCTCGGTCTGAAGAAACCCAAAGAGGCGATCACGGTATTCGATGAGATTCTTAAACACGATTCAAGGAGCAAGGACGGCTGGCACATGAGGGCACTAGCCCTGTCCGAGCTAGGAAAGGACGAGGAAGCACTGGAGGCGCTGCAGAACGCGGTGGACATCGCCCCTCACGACTTCCAGATCTGGATGGACACCGGCAACGTACTCAGAAGGCTGGACAGGAAAGAGGACGCCATCAAGGCTTACACGGAAGCGACGGACTTGGATAGGACGAACAGGGACGCCTGGTTCTACCGCGGGTCCATCTTGCAGGAGACCGGTCAGCACACGGACGCGATCGGATCGTTCAACGAGATCCTGAAGATGATACCTAACGACCTGGAAGCTTTGGTGTCCAAGAAGAACTCGTTCATGACCCTGGAAAGATGGGATGATGTGGTCAAGTCTTGCGAGGATGTCCTGGCTTCGCACCCCGAGAACGTGGGGGCGATGATCGACAGGGGAGTCGCGTACGCAAGGATGGAGCACTTCGAGGAGGCTTTGGAGTCTCTCGACAGTGCTTTGGCTTTGGATGGGGAAAGCATCCCGGCCCTGGATGAGAAAAGAAAGGCGCTGGAACATCTGGGACACTGGCCGGAAGTTGTTGCGACATGCGGTTCGATAATCAGGCTGAAGCCCGAAGACCTCAAGGCGATCCATTCCAAGGCAAGGGCGCTCGTCTGGATGGAGAGCTACAATGAGGCGCTGGAGGCGTATCAGGTCGCGGTGATGCTCAGACCCAAGGACCTGACCGTACTTGTCGAGAAGAAGAACGTTCACAAGACGATCGGGGACGCTCAAAGGACCTTCGACGCGTGCAACGCCATCATAGCCGTGGACAAGGAGAACGCGGACGCATGGGCGGACCGGGGATTCGCCCAGGGGAAGCTGGGCCAGTACAAGGAGGCCATGAAGTCCTTCGAAGAGGCCATAAGGTTGAACCCGGAGAACTTCTCAGTCCACTACGAGAAAGGAGAGATACTCAGGATACTGAGGAGATACGATGATGCCATCAAGTCATTCGACGAGGCTCTTGGTATCGACAAATCGGCCCCCAACGTCTTCCTGGCAAAAGGGGACTGCATGGGAAGGCTGGGCAGGTACGATGACGCCATCATCAACTTCGACAGGGCACTGAGCTTGAACGAGAACCTGCCGGATGCGTGGTACAACCGGGGACTGGCATTGGAGGGTCTCAAGAGGTATGAAGAAGCGATCGGCAGTTACGATAGGGCATTGAAGATAGACCCCAAAGATAGGATGTCCTGGTACAGCCGGGGTCTGTCGCTCGAACACCTGGAGAGGCACGATGATGCCGTTCAGAGCTTTGACAAGGTCCTCAAGATAGATCCGAACTATCGGCTTGGATACCTGAAGAAAGGGGCGATACTCTCCAAGACCGGAAAGAACGAACAGGCCCTCGCAGTCTACGACCAGGCACTGGACACATTCCATTCGGACGTGCCGTTGCTCACATCGAAAAAGAACGTACTGAAGACCCTGGGCCGGATAGAGGATGTCTACTACGTCGCCGATGCGATTACCAATTACGATTACGAGAACATGGAGGCCTGGAAGGACAAGGCCATCGCCGCGAGGGTGCTTCGCAGGTATGACGATTCCCTAAGCGCACTGGAAAGGGCTTTGGAGATGAAACCCAACGAACTGTCCCTGCTCTCGGAAAGGGGCAAGACGCTGATAGCCAAGGGAGATTACCGGGAAGTGGTCAACAACAGCGACGTCGCCTTGAAGATAAATCCGAAGAACGTGGACGCCCTCAGGGACAAGGGGACCGCATATCGGCACATGAACAACTATCCTGAGGCCATCAAGAGCTTCGACGCCGCCCTGGAGATCGACCCCAACAACAAGAAGACCTGGAACAGCAAGGGTGTTGTTCTCAGGGAAAAGGAGGAGTTCCAGAAGGCTCTGGAGTCCTTCGACCAGGTGCTCAACCTGGACCCAGGGAACGTATTCGCGCTCAACATGAAGGGTGAGATCTACTTCTCACTTGAGAAATTCGACAGAGCACTGAGCTACTTCGATGACGCTCTTCAGATGTCCGCGCAGAACATACAAGTACTCAACAACAAGGCCAAGGCCCTCTCCGCACTGGGCAGGAACGAGGATGCCTTGATTGTGCTTGATTCAGTACTGAAGACGCATCCTAACGAGGTCAGGACGATAGAGACCAAGGCCCTCATTCTTTTCGAGATGGGGAACCACGATGAGGCGCTGACCAACCTGGACACCGCCCTGACATCCGATTACATGAACCCTCAATTGTGGAAGGTCAAGGCCGAGATCTACGAGAAGCAGAACAAGTTCCAGGACGCGATGGAATGCTATCAACGTGCGCTGGACTACAACCAGAACGATGCACCTCTTTGGCGTGCGACCGGACTGCTCTTCTCCAAGATGAACAATCACAACCAGGCAGAGGCCTGCTACGCCAGGTCGCTGGACATCGAACCGGAGAACAAGGCGGTATGGATGGTGAAGGCCTTCGTGCTGGAGCAGGTGGGGAACCACAATGAGGCCATCGCATGCTACGACAAGGCGATCGGTATCGATGGTAAGGACAAGATACCCTGGAACAGCAAGGGAGTCCTCCTGATGAACCTCAACAAATACGAGAGCGCATTGAGGTGTTTCGATCGGGCGCTGGAGCTCGATTCCAACTTCTCGACGGCACTGGAAGGCAAGAAGATGGCCGAGGCCAGCATGAGGGCGTCCCAGATCGAATCGGTGGCCAGGAAGATACTCGAGTTCGAGTACGAGCAGAACAGGGCCATGACGCGAGAGGAGGCGTTCAAGAACATGAAGGTGTCCTCCCAGAACCTTGATGATGTATTCAGCATCCTGAGGGGCAGGGACCCGATCGACATTACCCAGCTGACCCCGGCCCAGATAGAGGACCTCGAAAGGAAGTCGAACGCCGTTCTGCGCAGATGCGTCGGCACTGGAGGGGATTACGGATTGCGACTTTGTGACATCACCCACAACTTCCCCGAATACTCGGTGGAGGACTCCAAGAGGATTCTCAGCTACGTGGAGAAGGTGAACACACTGGCTCTCAAGCCAGAGACCACACCTGAGCTGGACAGCCTGGTCAGAAGGGCGATGGACCTGCCACAGGAGCAGAGGACAACCCTTGGTCTGGTGAGGAACCTGAACATCGGCGTGTATCAGGCCAGGAAGGTCCAGGTCAATCTGTCCATGTTCAAGGGTGAAGGGTACGAACCCCAGGCGATCAAGATGGAGCCCATAATGGGTCAGGACTACCACCCCCAGATGAAAGGGCCATCAGCAGAACCAAAGGCCAGGGAACCAAAACCGAAAAAGGAAGCGCCCAGCACGGTCAAGAGCGAGTTCGACGGGAAGCTGTGCAGGAACCACAACGCCCAGGCGGTGACCCAGCACAGATGCGGCCAGTTCCTGTGCAATGCATGCGTCAAGGGAGAGGTGAACTGTCCGATATGCGGATTGCCTTTGGATAGTGAAAGACCTGCAATGCCCACACATGAAGAGAGGGATGAAGATTCGACCAGGGACTTCTCCCGATTATGATTCTCTCAGCAGTTGCCTTGCGATGACCAGCCTCTGTATCTCACTTGTTCCTTCTCCGATCTCACAGAGCTTCACGTCACGGAACATCCTCTCCACGGGATAGTCCATAGTGTATCCGTAACCGCCGAAGATCTGGATCGCCTTTGTGGTCGCCCTCATCCCAGCCTCTGACGCGTACAGCTTAGCCATCGCCGATTCCTTGATGCACTTGATCTTCCTGTCCTTGAGGTCCGCGGCCCTGTAGGTCAGGAGCCTGGCCGCTTCTATCTCGGTCGCCATGTCCGCCAGCATCCACTGGATCGCTTGGAAGTTGGAGATGGGCTGGCCGAACTGAACCCTTTCCTTGGAGTAGCTGATCGATTCGTCCAGAGCGCTCTGTGCAATCCCAACGGCCATGGATGCGATGCTTATCCTCCCTCCGTCGAGCACCTTCATGGTGTCGTAGAAACCCCTGTTCAGCTCTCCGAGCATGTTCTCGTTGGGAATCCTGCAGTCTTCCATTATGATCTCTGAAGAGGGTGACGCCCTGAGCCCCATCTTGTCCTCCTTCTTCCCGAGTGAAAGGCCAGGCGTGTCCTTCTCGGCTATGAAAGCCGTGATCCCCCGGGTCTTCTTTTCCTTGTCCGTTGACGCCAAGAGCACGAAGGTCCCTGCGACGTGTCCGTTGGTGATGAATATCTTGTTGCCGTTGAGGACCCATTCATCGCCTTCCTGTACCGCTGTGGTGACAAGTCCGCTGGCATCTGATCCGGCACCGGGTTCGGTGAGCCCCCAGGCGCCCATCTTCCTTCCTGAAGCAAGATCTGGCAGGTACTTCATCTTCTGTTCTTCGTTCCCGGCGAGGGCGATGTGCCCTGTGCAGAGTGAATTGTGAGCTGCCATGGTGAAGCCGACCGTGCCGCACGCGCGGGACATCTCCTCGACGCCTATCGCGTAGCTGACAGTGTCCAGTCCTGGACCTCCGTACTTCTCCTCGATGGTCATGCCCATGAGGCCCAGTTCTCCCATTTTCTTGATGACGTCCCACGGGAACTCGGATGTCTTGTCGATCTCCGCCGCAATCGGTCGGACCTCTTTCTCCCCAAAATCCCTGAGCATCTTCTTGAGCATTTCCTGCTCTTGCGTGAGCTTGAAATCCATCTCCTCTACCCCTTCGCATCTGGAATCCAGAACTGACTTATTACTGTTGTTGTAGCTCTTCCGTTTGGGTAATGGTTTCGTCTTCCGCCAGCGCTGCTTTCTTCCTGTTCCCGAAAGTGGACAGAACGGCTCTCACTTCGGCCAGGAGACCGAGCACCGCATCCCTCTCCACCTCGATGTACTTGATTATCTCGTCGTACTCCTTGTTGCTGTAGTGCACCGGTACGATGCTCCCTTTCTGCTTCTTCGTGAAGTTATCTATGCCAGAACCGAGGAACTTGAGGTCGTTCATCATGACCAGGATGGGTGCGAGATCCAGCGTCGGCTTGTTGAAGAAGTAGTATTTGATGTCGCCCGGTTTCCAGTCCAGGAGACCGTGTTGCTTCGCCTTCTCAATTATGAAGATAATGTCGAACTTGAGCCTGTTCCCGATGGGCATGAAGTCCCAACCGGGTTCAAGCAGTTGCTTGTCCAGGATTTCTTTGACGATGTCGCCTTCGCTGGACTCCCATTCCTTGAGGATCACCAGGTCTTCGACGGGCTGGCCGTCCTCGAGCTTCTGATATTGAATGGTGATAATCTTGTCGTCTTGCGGGTCGGTTCCAAGGGTCTCGATATCGAAGTAATATTCGGTCATCTTGATCGGTTGGGGAATGGCGTGTGAATGCTATAAGGGTTGTTTTCTCGAGATGAATGAAAAACCAACCAAGGAAGGGGCTGAGGGTTCTGAAATCTGTGGAATAGACCAAAAGATAAATACGACCAAACTTATGGCAAGTCAGTCAAAGTGGAGGAGTGAGGGGTCAAATATGAGAATGAAGAAACCTGTAGTCTGGGTTCTAACGTTATCGCTACTAGTAGGCGCATTGAATGCATTTTCCTTTTCGGGCACCGCGCAGGGAAGTCAAGACACCGTGTATATCGCGATGCAGCAGGATATGCCCAATTATAACAACTTCGACTTGGCGTCGAACACAATCTGGAAGGACTATGTCCTAGGGAGATTCACTTTCGAATCTCTATCTGCATTGGATCCAGCAGGCAACATCTATCCATTGCTAGCAGAGCACTGGGATTTCTGGCCAGTCAATCTGACTGTGATCATCCATTTGAGACAGGGTGTGAAGTTCCAGGACCATGCGACCAGCGGCCAGACTGTAGATGCGGATGATGTCCTCTTTTCATATTTCGCCCTCAGGGACGGTACCACTTTCTCGGGACCGATTATCGGTTCTTTTGACGCGGATGGAGACGGCGTCGCACAGAAGGACGAAGTGGATGGCACAATCGATCATGATGGAGATGGGTCATTTGAGGGAATAACAAAAATCAACAATTCCGTGGTCAAGATGGTGATGGGCAAGACCTACGCTCAATTCTTTTTGACGACTCTGGGCATACCCATCATACCTGAACACGTCTGGAATTTGCATGTAGATCCGAACGGACGTATGGATACCCTCTGGTCGAATGAGGATGCCACAATAGGGACTGGCCCTTTCTACTACACTGAAGGCCTGCAGGACATCTATCGAGTGCTCACACGATTCGACGATTATTGGGGGATTGATGAGATTACACCTTCGGGTCACAGGTTATTTCCGGCATATGTCAGGGAAATCTACTACAGAATGTACCCTTCCATTGATAGCGCTGTCCAAGCCTTGAGATGCGGACAGGTGGACCACTTCCCACGGTCGATCCCTCATGATTACGTTCCAGACCTGACCAGCAACCCGTACACCGATCTGAGGTTTGTATCGGACAACGGCTATTTCTATCTGGCCTTCAACCAGAAAAGGGAACCGATGAATCATCTCGCCTTCCGAAAGGCCGTTAGCTACATCATCGACAAAGAAACGATCGTCAACAGTTATCTGGGAGGCTACGGCAGGGCAGGTGATTCGGTAGAACCACCATTCTGGGCAGACTGGTACAATGATTCTGTCGAATGGTATCCATTTGACATTATGAGCGCGGCCAACGCATTGACCGCCGGAGGTTTCACGGGAGTCGGTACTTCCCTCAGGATGCCTGATGGTAGGCCCGTTCCCCCGTTGGTGATAATGACTCCGCCGGAGGATTACGACCCCGTTCGGATAAAAGCGGGTGAATTGATCGCCAAGAATCTCAGAAGTCTAGGAATGGACGTGATTGCCAAGCCATTGGATTTCGATCAACTCGTGGGAAAGATGAACGCCTTCGACTACGACATGCTCATCATCGGGTGGTCATTGACCTCCGATCCTATAGGGAACGTCTTTGATATCCTGGGACCATTGGCCAGTCAGAACTTCTTTGGGTTCTGGTCGACCACGAATGAGAATCCGTTCTACAACACGTTGGGTGGCGTGTCGACGCTCGCGGACGCCCAAACGCAGTACTTGGCGGATCTGACACACGACTATGGGGTGTTGGCCAAGAATACCTTCGATAGGTGGGAGCAAATCAGATGGACGAAGGCCGGCCAAGGAGTCATTTCACAAGCGGTACCAGTCAACGTCCTGTACTACCTGGTGAACATCTACGTGGTCTCAACCTGGTGGGAATCGGACACGTGGATCAATTTCCTGGGTGAACTATTGAATGTCTACACCATGGGTGAGCTCACACCTGCAGGCGCACCACCATCGGTGGGATTTCCGATAACAGCGGCGTTGTACGCATCTGATGGAATCCTGGTCGATCAAGATGAGAAGGGGTCCGTAATGGTCCTAGGTGACCAGGGAATGTTGCTGCCTGGGGCGGATGTTACGTTGACGGCGCCGGCCTCGGTGACACTTACCCCTGCGAGCGGAATCTCCAATGCCAGCGGAATCTTCGAGTTCACTTTTAGCTCCTCCCAGGAAGGGTATTTCTCACTGTCAGCGACAGCGTCGTTGGGGATTTACGACTTTACAGACTCAAAGATCATACAAGCTGCAAAGAGCGTGCCGGACATCCTGCATCTGACAGTGACACCGGGAAGTACGTTCCTGAGGATCACTGAAAGCACCCCACTCTCACTTAGGGTTGAGGATGGTCTGGGCAATCCGGTCGAGGGCGCCACGGTAACACTTGACGAGGGACTGATGGGGCACGGTTCTGTAGATTCCCTCAGCGTGACCACCGACCTGCTCGGCGATGCTACGATAACATACACTGCTCCCCCGGATTTCTCCCAGGCAGTCAACAGACATCTGAAGGTCACACTGTCCCTTTCACCATCCAAGGCTGGCTACTACCTCTCAAACACCAATACTGCTATCCAGATCATAACCATCTATAACCCCTCGCCGAGTGATTGGCACTTCGTTCTCGTTCAGAGCGCAACAGACTTTGGAATGGACTCCGCTGGGAACACATCGACCGTGACGGTCCTTGCACATGACGCGGCAGGCGCTCCACTCATAGGGGAGATGATATCAATCGACTACACCAATATCCAGAATCTCTTCAACCCGGTTACCCAGGTGGTGACAGCCATTGCAGGTCAGGCAAGCTTCGATGTAGTATTCAAGAATGGAATTGACACCACGGCGACGAGAATATCCTTGAAGAGTGAACAAGTTCTGAATAGCGTGGGTTGTGCGGTCACACTTCTGTTCAAGGGAGTTACAGTTCCGACCACACCCATCTACGGAGGCTACTTGAGATTCAACACGACGCCCTTGCTCGATCCAACCGGAGCAGGGACGTTGGATGCCGCTGTGTTTCTGTACGATATCGACGGCAATGTGCCGCTTGGTGACATAACGACGACGATCGTTGTGGGCGAACCAGATCTGGGAACGTCTGCATGGCTGTATTCGACTGACCCTTGGTTATACAACAATCTGTGGGACTATGCCGGTATCCAGTCATTCACTTCTTGGGATGCCAGCAATATCATCAGCGGGGGGTACTTCCTGAGCGATCTGATGACGGACGCTGAGATTGACGTGTTGAACGGCGGCTTGTACTCCACATGGTCTGAACTGCAGAACGATTGGTGGACATTCGTCGACTACACTAACATGAAGGGAGTGACCATATCCAATGGTGTGGGATACTTCACCGTGGCCGCAGCGGACCTTCTGCTCCAGGACTCAGTTCCCCATGTGCTGGTGGTCCCGAACGGCAAGATGGGATTCTATGTTGCACCTGATTTCACCAACTACTACTGGGTATTGCAGGGTCAGACTACGGTCAGCACCGAATTCGCCACCATGAGGGGCATGAGCATAATTTCCCCCCTCATGTCAGTGGACCGTCCGGTGATGAAATCCTCGGGAACGAACTCCACATCGAACGTGGATGTCGCCTTGTATGACCAGGATAACAGTCCCGTGGTGAGCGCCGGTGTGAATGTATACGTCCAACAGTACGGGGAAAGGCCTTTCTTCAACGTTGATCTCACGCCGGACACGGATGCGACTGGAAGCACAAGCACGACCGTAAGGGCCAGGACGCAGGATACGACTGGGAACCCACTGCACAATCCCAAGAAGCAACTCCTATACGCAAGTCCAAACGAGCCAGGTTATGCGAGTGTTCTGGCGTCGACCGAGATATTCGATATTCCGTTGCAGCTCTTCATGGAACTGGATCACCAGAAGAGACTGGAGACCAACAGCCCATCCACAATCGTGACGGTGACCGTGACAGACGAGTATGGGACACAAATGCAGGGATTGGATGTCGTGTTCACATCTAACAACGGAACTTTGACGCCTGAGCTCGCAACCACGGACGTTCTGGGAGAAGCGTCAGTTCAGTTTGATTTCCTGGTGACCGGTGGTTTCCAGATAGCAACCCTTTCCGCCTGTACTTCGAAGGAGGGATACTCCGCTGCCTGTGCGACCAGCAAGGTGGAGGGATATAACATCACTAACATATCCAACACTCCCTCAACGATAATAGTGACATCTGTCCCACTCACTGGGTATGTCTCGGACGATGGCAGTATTGCAGTTGCTGCCGACATCTCAGATCCGGAGGGCGTTGATGAAGTGAAGCTGATTCTGGACGGCACTCCACCGATCAATGTACCCATGTCAAACGGAAGCATATCCCACGTCTTCAGCGGTCTTGACAACGGTACGCACTCCATAGAGATCCTTGTGAAGGATGGAGTTGGAAATCTGACGAGCGAGTGGATCTTCTTTGAGGTTGACATACAGATTTTCCCGCCCACTGGATCAATCTTGATCAATGCTGGCGATGAGTACACTGCGTCGACATCGGTGACCCTTACATTGACGTATACTGGGGGTTCGTTCCCTGTGGATTATGTCAGGTACAGCAACGACGGCACATGGGACACCGAAACCTGGGAGCCTCCTAGCCCTACGAAGGTTTGGGACTTGACGGGTGGAGATGGGAGCAAAACGGTCTATTATCAGATATCTGCCAATGGTACACTTTCTCAAACGTATCAGGATGACATCGCCTTGGATATGACGGCTCCAACGGGTAGCATCACAATCAATGATGGTGACGAATCAACAACTTCGTCTTCGGTGACCCTTTCACTGACATACTCCGACGCCTCTTCAGGCGTGGATCAAGTCCGGTACAGCTCGGATGGGGTTTGGGACACTGAGAACTGGGAACTGCCATCTTCAACAAGGACATGGACCCTGACCTCGGATGAGGGAGTAAAGACCGTCTATTACCAAGTCATGGACAACGCAGGTCTAATCTCTCAGACATATACGGACGACATTGTGTACGATTCCACACCTCCGACAGTGGTATCGGTGACCCCCTTTGATGGCAGCAAGAATGTGGAAGTCACGGTAGTGATATCCGTGAGGTTCAGCGAGGAGATGGACAGAACCACAACGCAGAATTCGTTCAGTTTGATGCTGGATAACACCCATGTCGAAGGCTCCACTCATTGGAGTCCTGATGGAGAAATGGTGACGTTCACACCGACAGACAATCTGAAAGAAGGGAAGACCTACCGCATAGTTGTCGAGACCGGTGCTGAAGATCTAGTGGGTAATAACCTGGCAGCCCCAGGCGTATTCTCGTTCGAAACGGAAAAAGCCGAGGACACGTCGTTTCTTGCACAGAACTGGTGGATAATCCCATGCGTGATTGTAATCGTTCTGGTGGTTGCGCTCCTAATATGGAGAATGAGAAACAAGCCAGAGCCTCAGGAAGATGATTCAACCGATGAGCCAGCAGTCTCAGGGATGATTGAAGATGGGATCGCCCCACAGTCGACTGACGACGCTGGAAAACCTCAGGAGTCCTAGTTCAGTATCAACTATAGCGAATCGCGACATGGAGCAAACGAAGGTACCACTTCGAATTTCGAAAATCTCAATGGGGCTTGAAACTCTCAATATCCAAGATCGACCCACTTCTCTCCTTCCTTGGCCTCAACTTCGCCTTGACCTTCATCCCTATCTTGACCTTCTCCGGTTTGGCGGCTATGATATGAACCAGCCCACCTTCCACCTTCGGGAATCGAATCAGGCCGTAAACCACAGGTTCTTCCAGAGGTTCACCGCCGACGCCCACCTGAGCAATCGAGAACGTGTCCACCCTGCCTTCCTTCCCAACGTCCACCCAGTCCCCCATCTCGGAGAAGCAAACCTCGCAATACATTCTGGGAGGTAGGACGGTCTTCTTGCACTTGGGACATGTCGCACCCAGTATCTTGCCCTTGTCTCTGAGCGTTGAGAAGAACCTCTCACCCGCGATGCCGGTCGAATACACGTAGCTGGCTTCCATATCTCCATACCAATGCTTGTGAGCCTCAGGCTCCCGGGATCTCTCCAAGAACGTCATTCCTCTCCCCTCCTCAAGGGCCTCCAGTATTTTATGTCGGTGATCGCCCCCTCCCTTTCCTTCTCGGGTTTCCACACCGCCTTCACCTTCATCCCGATCTTGATGGTCTTAGGAGTGACCCCACCGAAATAGTGCATTATGCCCTGCAGTTCCGAAGCACCGTCCACTGAAAGAACACCAACGTAGATGGGGTCCTTGATCCTTCTCGCATCGGTGTCCAGATAGGATATTGAATAGGTCTCTATCGTCCCAGTGTCCTTGATATACACCCACTCGTTCGTCGGCTTGAAGCAGTCCTCGCAGAACATCCTGGGCGGGAACAGTATCTGCTCGCACGAGTTGCACTTCCTTGCTATGAGCTTGCCATTCTTCAACTCCTCCAGGAACCTGCTCATGGCCTCACCGCATGCCCACGCGTATTTCACTTTTGGATCCGTCTTCGTCGTCGTAACCTTCCCGCCGGTCAGCTCCTTCGATGAGAGCCTCTTGCCGGGCCAGTGTTTTATCCTCTCGCTCATTTCACCCCCTCCTCATGACAAGAACGCTGCCATACTGCATCAGGTCGCCCCATGCTTGGCATACGCCCACTTCCGGATCGTTCTTCACCTGTCTCTTGCCAGCCTGTTGCGTGAGTTGCCAGTAGAGCTCACCCACCTTTATCCCCATCGTTGCAGCAATGGGATTTCCTACGCCCAGCAGACCGCCTGATGGACATATCGGCAGGTCTCCATCTCTGTAGGTGATGCCTTCCTTGGTCATATCTGGAGCCTTTCCCTTGTCGCATAGCAGAAGTCCTTCAGTATGATGGCATTCCTTGTAATCGAACGGATCGTAGGGTTCTGCAACGTGGATCTGCTTTCTCGGGTTGTCTATCTTCGCCATCTTGTACGCCTGCTTGGCAGCCTTTGCCACATACTCCGGGAAGACCAGGTCCCTGCACGTCCACATGGTCTTGTCGATGCACCAGCCGGTCCCTTCCACCCATGCTATGTCATCTGATTGCTTCTTGGCCACTTTCTCCGAGGTCATCACCAACGCCGAAGCGCCGTCACTCGGCGGGCTGATGTCAAGTCTCTGAACCGGCCACGCCATGACCTCCGAGTTCAGTACATCATCGATAGTGATGTTCGCATCTGGTAACTGGGCGCACGGATGGTCTGCCGCGTTCCTCTTGTTCTTGACCGCTATCCTGGCGATGTCTTCCTTCTTGATACCATAGGCGGTCATGTATCGGTTCATCTCCATAGCGAATATCCAGACTAGGTTGGGTTTCAAAGGCCTGTCCAGTATCGGATCCCAGATGTGCCCGAATGCGGACTGCGGATGCGGGAAACAGCTTGACATCTTCTCTTCGCAAACGACCAACACCTTTTCCGCAAGGCCCGAAGCGATATGCCACCACGCTGCGATGGGAGTGAACACCGCCGTTCCTCCGCCTGTAAAGACTCTCATGTACGGTTTCTTGGCACCACCTGCTCCATCCAGAAGATTCTCTCCCTTCATGTGTATGCCATCGAAGGCGTCCGGAGCGCTTCCTAGAACGACCATATCTATGTCCTTGAGTGTCAGTCCAGCCTGGTCCAGAGCCATGCTCGCTGCTTCCCAGCACATCTCCTTGCCTGTCTCCTGCAGTCTCCTCCAGAAAAGCGTCATACCAGCGCCGATGCAAGCTACCTTGTTCATCTTCATACCTCCATTACCACGGCGGCACCAGAAGCGGTCGGAACACTCCTCCATGAGAGAGCCAGTCCCCTCTTGACCACTTTCTTGATCTGATGTCTGCCAGCGTGTCCTCGCAACTGCAGAGCCAGCTCCATCGCCCTGTGCAGACCAGCGGCCTCAACGAGATTCCCACAACCGAGAGATCCGCCGGATACGTTCACCGGAAGCCTTCCTTGAGCATCGAATCTGCCTTTCCTCAGCTGCTTTCCAGCCTCTCCTTTCCGTGCCAGTCTGGCGGCTTCTATGTGCTGCAGTTCCTTGTACGAGAACTTGTCATCGATCTCAGCGAAGTCAATGTCACTTGAAGGGTTCTTGATCCCGGCCATCTTGTATGCCATCTTTGTTGCCATCTGTGCATATTCCGCCCTGCCCCAGTCCCGGTTCTCCAGCCATGGGGTATCAGATGACCAACCCACTCCGGTCATCCAAACAGGGTTGTCCGTGATCTGCTTAGCCCTCTCGGCCGAGGCCAGTACCATCACGATCCCCCCGTCCACCAGGTTGCTGACGTCCAACTTCCTCAATGGCGAGAAGACCTGAGCGGACTTCTTCACATCGTCCTCTGTGAGCTTGGTGCCGTACGCGGAAGATGCATTCTTCAGTGCGTTCGTCCTGTTCTTCACCACCACCCTGGCACAGTCCTTCTCGGTGCACTTCGAATCTCTCAGGAAACGTCTCATCTCCATGCCAGCGATGTAGTGAGGATGCCCGCCGAGGGGCCTGTTGTATATTGGATCCAGAGCAAAGGCGAGAACGTCATCGTATGTCAGAAGGTCCGAAATCTTGGAGTGTGATTCCACCGCGACAGTCTCAGCCGCACCAGACATTATCTGCATGTAGGCCAGAGCAAGTCCTTGAATACCATCGCCAGTCACTGTACAGCAGGATCTCATGGCCGCACCGATCTGATCGGGCACGAACTCGTCATAGATGCTGAAGCCTTCCCAGTAGTCCTCGGCGCAGGTGATGAAACTGTCAATGTCCCTTCGGGCGTTGAGACCCGCATCATCATAAGCACGCGACGCGGCCTCGTACATAAGCTCCTTCCAGGAGTACTCGTCGGTCTTCGGCCTAAAGGCGGTGTTACCAATGCCAACAACGGCCACATTCTTCTTCATTTGACCACTTCTGAGGGTGATTCACAATCCTACCCTTCCCCCGAACCCCAATATTCAGGAGCGATAAAAAGGTTATTGAGAGGTGTGTTCAGACCTGCAGGAACCGACACACAGGATAACGATTTCAGAAATGTGGGAGAGTCGACCCAGAGCCGCGGCCCAACGGGAAAAAGTAGTTATAAGCATCTGGTATTTGGATACAAAGCTCGATGATTCGCATGTACGACAAGTCCAAGCTCGAAGAGATCGAGAATGAGTTCCAGCGATGGAAGAAGGAGTGTCTGGACAAGAGCACAGAGACGCTTCCCGAGAGGGACAGACCATTCGTCACAACCTCATCTGTTCCTATCGACAGATTGTACACGCCGCTGGACCTGAAGGATTTCGACTACGTCGAGAAACTGGGCTTGCCTGGGGAGTATCCGTTCACACGAGGAGTGCACCCGACCCTGTACCGCAGCAAGTTGTGGACCATGAGGATGTTCTCTGGTTTTGGTACCGCTGAGGAGACGAACGAGAGATACAAGTACCTGCTTCATCACGGAGAGACTGGCATGAGCGTCGCGTTCGATTTTCCCACCCTTTACGGACACGACACGGACGATCCTGAATCCGAAGGGGAGTTCGGCAAGTGCGGCGTCGCCATTTCGTCTTTGAAGGACATGGAGATACTCTTCGGCGGGATCCCGGTTGACAAGATAAGCACCAGCATGACGATCAACGGACCCGCACCTATCGTATGGGCATTCTACATAGGGATGGCGGAGAACAAGGGAATATCACCCAACCAGATCTCAGGGACGATACAGAACGATATTCTGAAGGAATACATCGCCCAGAAGTCGTACATCTTCCCGCCGGAACCTTCAATGAGGCTAATAGTTGACACGTTTGAATACGGCTACAAGCAAGTCCCCAGGTGGAACGCCATCAGCATCAGCGGTTACCACATCAGGGAAGCGGGGTCAACTGCAGTGCAGGAACTGGCATTTACCCTTGCGAACGGATTGGCTTACGTGAAAGCTGCGGTCGAGAGGGGACTGGACGTAGACAAGTTCGCCCCGAGGTTATCATTCTTCTTCAACGCTCACAACGACCTCTTCGAGGAGATCGGCAAGTACAGAGCGGCTAGAAGGATATGGGCCAGGGAGATGAAGGAGACCTTCGGAGCTAAGAACCCGAGGTCCTGGTGGATGAGGTTCCACACACAAACTGCAGGGGTATCACTAACAGCACAGCAACCCCACAACAACATAGTCAGGGTCACGTTGCAGGCACTGGCCGCAGTTCTTGGTGGGACGCAATCCCTTCACACCAACTCAATGGATGAAGCACTGGCATTGCCTTCCGCGGACGCCGCAAGAATTGCCTTGAGAACACAGCAGATCATAGCACACGAGAGCGGGGTCACGAACACCATCGACCCACTTGGAGGATCATACTTCGTGGAATGGATGACCGATTTCATGGAGGAAGAGACCTACAAATACTTCGACAGGATCGAATCATTGGGCGGAGTAATACCTGCAATAAACAAGGGCTTCTTCCAGAGGGAGATAGCTGACGCGTCCTACAGATATCAGAAGGAGATTGAGGACAAGCAGAGGATAATTGTCGGCGTAAACGAGTATGGCACCGAAGAACCGATGAAGATAGGGCTTCTGGAGATAGACCCAGAAGGATACAAGAGACAGACCGAGCGGCTGAAAAGGATCAGGAAGGACAGGGACAAGAAGAAGCACGAAGAGGCCATGGACAGGCTGTTGAAGGTCGCTGAAGGGGATGAGAACGTCATGCCAGCCATCATGCAGGCAGTTCACGCTGACGCTACTTTGGGAGAGGTCACGGGAGTATTCCGAGAGGTGTTCGGAGAGTATAAGGACCCGGCGATATTCTGAGGGATAGGATGAAGAAGATACGAGTTCTCATAGCGAAACCCGGTCTGGACGGTCATGACAGGGGAGCGAAGGTGGTGGCGAGAGCATTGAGGGACGCAGGGATGGAGGTCATTTACACTGGCCTGCATCAGACGCCTGAGATGATAGCCGAGGCCGCCATCCAGGAGGATGTGGACGTCGTTGGGCTTTCGTGTCTGTCCGGCGCTCACATGACACTGTTCCCGAGAGTTGTCGAACTGCTCAGAGAGAAGGGGGCTGGGGACATACTGGTGACTGCCGGAGGCATAATCCCAGACGAGGACGTGCCCAAGCTCAAGGAAGCTGGAATAGCGGCTACGTTCGGGCCAGGGACATCGCTGGCAGAAATCATAGAATTCCACAGGAAGAACGCGGGGAAGTAATTTGGAACTCGTGGACAGGTTGCTCAAGGGAGACAAGAGAGCGGCGGCGAAGCTGATCAGCCTGGTCGAGAACGAGGATGAGAATGCAGCAGAGGTCCTGAGGGAGCTGTACCAGCACACCGGAAAGACGCACATCGTCGGCATCACTGGCCCTCCCGGGGTCGGGAAGAGCTCATTGGTCTTTGGACTTACGAGAATCATCAGAGAGAGGGGGAAGAAGGTGGGCATCGTTGCGATCGATCCGACTTCAAGGTTCACTGGCGGTGCTATCCTGGGTGACAGGATCAGAATGACCGAGCTGAGCACGGACGAAGGCGTTTTCATGCGAAGCATGGGAACGAGAGGTCATCACGGCGGGATAGCCAAGGCAACCACTGAAGCCGCAATGGTCCTGGATGCCATGGGAATGGATGTGGTCTTCGTTGAAACTGTAGGCGCTGGCCAATCACAATCGATGATATGGGAGTGCGTGCACACTTCTGTTTTGGTTGAGATGCCCGGCATGGGGGATGAGATTCAAGCTTTGAAGGCCGGGATACTGGAGATTGGCGACATTTTCGTCGTCAACAAGAGCGACAAGGAAGGTGCGGACCAGCTGGTGAAGGAACTTGAGTCCGTTGCTGAGTACAAAGCCATGGAGCAGGAATGGAAACCTCCGGTTCATACCACGATAGCCACTGATGGTAAGGGAATAGAAGACGTGGTCAACAGCATTGAGAATCATCTAGAGTACCTGGAAGAAAGCGGTGAGTACCAGAAGAGGGAGGAAGAGAGGGCGAAAGGGGAATTCACCAGGACCGTTCAGGATCTGCTGTTGAAGAAGGCATTCGCTGGCGAGGGGTCAAAGAAGAAGTTCGATGAGCTCCTGAGAGAGATAATGGACAAGAAGACCGACCCGTACACCGCTGCCGAGAAGTTACTGGAGGACTAGAGGGGTCAATTTGAAGGAACCTGTTCTCAGCCTAAAGCTGGCAGACCCAGAGACGGGTCTTCTGGCGTTCATAGTGGTCGACGAGTTCGTTGACGGGATAGCCGGAGGCGGAATGAGGATGTCCCCCTCGGTCACAGAGGAGGAAGTCAGGCGCCTGGCGGAGGTAATGACCCACAAATGGGCCGCCATGGGCATTCCTTTCGGAGGAGCGAAGACGGGTATTGTCGGGAACCCGAATGATCCGAAAAAACAGGATATCCTCAGAGCCTTCGGGAAACTGGCCAGACCAGTACTCAGTACATCTGTCTTCACGGGCTCAGATATGGGAATATCTTCTGATGAGCTCGGGGTTGTCTTTGAGGAAGTGGGGATCGATACCATCAATCTGGTGCTGAGGCATCGCGGGATGGAAGGCAAGGTGAAGGTTCTGGATGATGTTCGGATCTCCAATCTGGGGGGAGAGGGTTTTGAGGATCTGATCACTGGCTGGGGCGTGGCGCAGGCGACGGAAGAGGCCTGGAATCTGATGGGGAATGACATCGAAGGTGCTACGATCTCAATTCAGGGTTTCGGTGCAGTGGGAAAGAGCACCGCTCTGTTCCTTGATGGGGTAGGGGCGAAGATAGTGTGCATTTCTGATGCTGAAGGTACTGTCTACAAGAAAGATGGATTGAACGTTCAATCGTTGGCTGACAATCAGAGAGAAGGGGGCCTGATGAACAGGAAGAAGCTGCCCAAGTCGGTGAAACGATTTGACCGGGACTACTGGCTCAGCCCCAAGACGGACATACTGATACCCGCAGCGGTAGCAGACGCGATAAACAAATCCAATATACGAAGGGTGAAAGCGTCCCTGATCGTCGAAGGGGCGAACATCCCTGCATCACACGAGATCGAAGAGATATTGCACAAGAAGGGAGTGTTCATTGTTCCAGATTTCGTCGCGAATGCGGGCCTGACTTGCGGTTTCGGATTGATTGTGACTGGGGCTGTAGGGAGAGACCAGAAAGAGGTCTTCAGGGAGACTGGCACGCGAATCAGAAAGGCCGTCAGGTCAATCCACAAATCCAGCAAACGGAGGAAAATCACTCCGCGACAGGCGGCAATAGAGTACTCCAAGAAGATGAAGAGGAGGACATAGTGGTCATATGGGGAAGATATTGAAGCGAAGGGTGTACATGTCAGAAAAACCTACAGCTTGGAACTTCCTGGTGGCAAGATTCATAACGGGTGCGACAATTGGTTCATGGGCCCTGTTCGTCCTTGGCCTCAGTGCCATCGCGATGAAACCCTCACATCCACTTGGATACATCGTCCTATTGGCTGGATTGCTCGCAATTCCGTCGACTATTCTGGCCATAAAAGTATGGAATGATATCTCGAGAGCCAAGAAAGGCGTCGTCCTAGATGAGGAAGGTGTTACCTTGTACGGTGACTTCGTATCTTGGTACGAGATTAGAGAGGTCCGCAAGGATCCTGATGAAGGTTATATTCTAGTATTTCGTCCAGACAATGATGCTACAGAATCTCTATGCTTTTTGAGCATAGGCCACTTCCCTCACCTAAGGCATTTCCTAAAACGACTTCAAGCCCGCGGGATTGAGATTATGACTCGTCGCCACTAGATTCGTCAGGTTCTACTTCGTCCTGGCTCTCTTCGCTCTCTTCTGGAACCTCTTCGGATGGCTCCTCCGGAGTTGCCTCTTCTGACGGTGCTTCTTCAACTTCAGTCTCTTCCTCAGCTTCCTCAGGCTCTTCCTCTTCCTTCTTCTTCTTCTCGTACTCTTCAACGAACCTGATAAGTTTGACGTCCGCAAAACCTCTCAAATCGGAGACGACCTTGTACTTGGCGATGAACCATTTCTCGTCGTACTTGCACACATCTGGCAGGAGTATCTCCACGGTGTCCCCATCGATCGTGAGAGTGAACTCGTCCGAGGACCCATAGTCCATGTCTATGATGCCCCTGATCTTCTCCTCCCGGTCCTTGGCCTTCTTGGTGACCTTGCAGTCGTACCTCGTATCGTAACCCGCCAAAGGATTGTTGTAGTCCACCCTGACCCTTCCGGCAAAAACAGCCGCAATCGTAGCCGCCTTGTTGTTGATGACTACCTCCTTGCCGACCTCTGGGATGATCTCCATTCGGGAGAACTCCCTCATCGAACGCACCTCAACGAGCTTAGGGTCCCTGCCCCCAGCACCTTTGTCAGGAGTTATAGTTACCGACAGGTCCTTGCCGATCTCCGCCCCCTCCAATGCCTCGTCCAGACCTGGTAGGAACCTCTTCTCCCCAACTATGAACGGGACCTCCTCGTACACCTTCTTCTCGTCGAAGATGTCGTTGTCCTTTGCAGATTCTTCTCTGGTCGTGTCGTAAAGCTCCTCGTCGTCCGGTCTGACTATGAACAGATCGAAGTCCAAGTATGCGAGGTCTCCCTTCGCTAGCTTTTCGCCGCTTGTCTCCTGCTTCTGGGGTTCCTTTGATTCCTCTTCGGCCATGACGATTCCCCGGGTTCTGGGTTGTATGGATTGCGATTAGTGGTTTAAACGTTTTGATGGAATGCCACGCTGCTCCTAGACCATTCCCAAGAGCGTCTGCATCCTTTCGGTGAAGTCATGTGCGGTCTTCAGACAGCTTTCGGCCTCCTCGCTTGTACCGGAATGTGAAAGATCATACTGACCAGCATGTCTCACGTCCCTTATCCTGTCCAAGAGATCAATCCATTTCTGCTCCAGATCTCCTCGTTCAACGTGAAGCTCTAGATATCTGGCTACGCAGTAGTGGCTCTTCTCCCGGACCCCATCTCGGAACAGGATGGCCCTTGCCGAGTGGAACATGGCCATATATGAGGAAACGATGCATGAATCGAAGGCCTCAGCGCCGAGATTCTTTTCGGCTTCATCCAGGACGGCCTTTGACTTATTGATGCTCATCCTGCTCTTTTCTTCTGACGGCGTGACGCGACGAAGTAGGCCCCGCTCGAAGCATGCCTTCCTGTCAAGCAATATCCTCACCCCAGAGGAGTATCGAATCCCTCACGAGGTTTGAGAAGAAGACATCGTCGGCCCTGATCTGTTCCAGTTTGGTCGGTGTGAGCACGAGAAGCCTCACTTCTCCACCGAACATCTTCCTCAACTGGGAGGACAATGTGGCCAGGTACTCCTGGTGTGGATACTCCTTCGCCTTCACCCAGACATCCAGATCGCTTTCGATGGTGTTCGTTCCCCGGGCCCAGCTTCCGTAGAGTCCGAGGCCTTCGATTCCTTCTTTGTCGATCCTTCTCAACTTGACCTTGCTCAGATTGATAAGCCTCCTTACCTCCCTTGCCACGAAGTCGTCGGTGGGGGTGTAGAGGTTGCCAGCTTTTCTGACGAGTCCATTTGCCTGAAGTGTTCTCATGAATCTGGAAACCAGACCCTTGCTCAGATTCAATGCTCTTGATATCTGGGTCACTCTCAGGTTCTCTCGAAACATGACGTGCTCGAGGATTCTGGACCTCTCCTCGGTGCTGAAGAGCTCTTGGATGTTCATTGGTCTGGAGAAAATGTTCATGTGATATGAACTTTCCGTTTCTGTTATATGAACATGTTGTTCACAATATGTAAACAGTTGGCACATCTGGTAGATATCTGCAGGAGTACCATCAGTGATACTCCGAGACCTTATCATCATATTCACCCGAAGATCATTCAACCAAGTAACTTCTTGATCTCTTTGAACCTGTTTCTCAACGTGACCTCGGTAACACCGCACACCCTCCCAATCTCCTTCTGGGTCTTTTCGATCTTAAGGTCAAGACATGCATGATAGATGATGGCTGCAGCCACCCCCATGGGGGTCACACCGGAGACCATCCTCTTCCCTCTTATCCGCTCCGCGATCTCCAAGCACTTAGTGCATGCCTTCTGGTCCAGATCCAACCTGTTGCAGAACCTGGAAAGGTAATCCTCCGGAATCTGAGGCTTGAACGCGAGATGAAGCTCCCTGGCCAAGTCCCTGTACGCCCGTCCGACCGCTCTCCTGTCCAGCGGTTCATCCGAAGTGACCTCCTCCAGCGTCCTAGGAACATTCGACTGCCTGCAGGCCGCGTAGACCGAAGCAGCCGCAAGCTCCTTGATGCTCCTTCCCCTCGCTAGGTTGACATTGGAGGCCCTTCTGTACAGCACCGCAGCATCCTCCCTGATCTGCCTGGGGAGGCCCATCCTGCTGGAGAGGGTGGAGATCTCTGTCAGACCCTGAGCAAGGCTCCTCTCCCCTATCTTGGAGGTCCGTATCCGATGCTGCCATTGCCTCAACCTGAACATCTGCGCCCTGGACTTGTGGGGGATGTATCTTCCGAAGGCATCGGTGTTCTTCCAGCCTATCTGCGTCGTGAGACCTTTGTCGTGTGCGAGGACGGTCGCCGGGGGACCGGTTCGTTCGACCCCGGTTCTACGGGAGAGATCGAAGGATCTCCATTCGGGTCCTCTGTCCATTAGCTGTTCGTTGAGGACGAAACCGCAGTCCTGGCAGAGTATCTCTGCTCGTTGATAGTCTTTCACTAGGTGTTCGCTGGTGCACTCTGGGCAGTTGCCGTTGACCTGTTCTATTAGCATGGGGATCGGTGTTCTCTTCGCTGCCAGGTGTTATAATGTTTGGTTTTATGATGGAGAACGGAGGGGGAGCCAAGGAAGGAAAAGTCCAAGGAATATCAGTCAAGCTGAACTGGGGCACATTTCTCCTGACTACGCTCAACGCAATATTCTTAAGCGCCCAGCGGATATGTTTCTTACGTATTCGATAGTAAGGAGGGGAGAGGATATGCGAGAAGCCGAAGTTGTGTCTATTGTACTTGTGGCAGTGATGATCCTGAGCGGGGTGGCTACGGCTCTACCAGCCAGACTGGATATTACGAGTCGTGGAGCAATCGGAGGAGCCGATCCCTTGGATTCGGGGGGAGCAACTCCAACGCAGGGGAACGTTCAGAATCCGGACGTCCACTGGACCACCAGCTTCACCGACGACAAGATCGAAGTGAACTACAACATGATCAGTTGGGCCGGAGGGAAGATAACCGAATCCGGCAAGAAAGTGAAGACCGACCTCAAGGTCGAAGTCCGCGATTTCGATAAACACACGAACCTGGAGGTGGAAGTGAACGGCAATGAGGTCGGAGGGAACTTGCTCGTTCACGTGCACAACAACCCATTCCTCATGGACCTGAAGGTCAGCGTCGGAGGGAACAAGGTAGGCGGGAACATCGTTGTGATGGTCTCGACCAGCGCCGTTGCGAACTTGTTCGTAGGTGTGGCCGAGAACGTGGCCTGCTTCGGACTGACAGCGATCGTGGCGAACAACACCATCGACTACACCATGAATGTGGGCGTGACGGGAAATAAGGTTACAGAGAGAATGGTGATTGCCATCACGGGAAACGTCCGTCCCCCAGGATGGCCACAACTCTTCACTTCCATGGAAGTCAACATCAGGGACAATCACGTCGTGAGAAAGACACTGCAGATCTACATCTTGGACAACATAATGGCCAAAAGAGCGCTATCGATAATGAAGATCGAGATCTTCTTCAACGGTGCTGGGCAAGATGTCTGGATGAGGATAATGGGCAATAAGGCCTACCCCAGCGGCTTGATATACGTGGACATCTACGACAACGATTGCGACTTGAAGATGAGGATATTCGTCCTAGGGAACAAGGCGTACATGATCTCTGTCAATGTCATGAGGAACTACGGATGTTCAGGTTCCACGGTTCGTGTTCAGAAGGACGCTATCGGTCCAGTCGTCGAAGAGAGCCCCAGATGCACGCAGACGATTGCACCTGATTCGGACGGTGATGGGTTGACCGACCTGTACGAGACCATGGTCGGGACGAACGCCACGAATCCGGACACGGACAACGACGGACTCAACGACGGATGGAATGACACCAACGGGGACAGAACAGTTGGTTCGAATGAAAGGTACGGTGAGATAGGCGACCCGATTGGACATAAGTTCAAGGGTAGCGTGGGAAAGCTGGTCAAGCCCAAGAAGCACGAGCCAAATCCTCTGTGCTGCGACATATATGTTGAAGTGGACCACATCAAAGGTCAGAATAAGCTCCCGAAGTCAGCGATCAGATCTCTGGTTGCTGAATTCAAGAAGCACCGCATCAAGCTACACATAGACGATGGTTGGGGCGGGACCGCCGGCGGGGGACAGCCGCTTGAGGAGAATCTGCGGGAGTATATTGGGGACAAGTATCTTATCATGGGGAGAATCGTGGGTCCGAACAACGACTTCTACGATTACATAAACAACCGAAAATACTACGACCCGAAAAGGAACGATATCTTCCACTACACCGTCATCGCTCCCTATATTGCCACTGTCGCGAACGGGACCATCAACTACACCGAGAACACGGTGGGCATGGCGGAGCACCCGGGCGATGGACTGGCACTTGCTGAGGAAGCGATAAGGTACTATGTGGACTTGGTGTATCCGGTGAAAGGGAGAAAGAAGGCCGTCGACAAACATATGGCGGGAGTCTTCATGCACGAGCTGGGCCACAATATGGACCTAGATGACACCAATGTCACGGGAGACAAAGACCTTACCTGCATGTATTACGCAATGTACGCCAATGCACCGTTAGATTACAAGGAGCCTTCCGAATGGGAAGCGATATGGCCCAACAAGGTGGATGAGGCTTGAGATAAGCGTATCCTTCTGACGCGGAGATTGGTCAAAACCTTGTTCCAACTATCTTATATAGATGTAAGCTCAGAAAAGACCGGACCTCTTAGTCGAAGGCAGGGGGCTTGAGATGAGGAGTGGAGGAAAGATCGGAGGGGACGCACCAGGAGAATCGACAATCGTTACCTTGGCCATAACCAGAACTCCTTCAATCCAATCTATCGGAAATCGCACCAATCTCTATATATATCTGGCAACAGATTGTAGTCCAACGGTAGGGATGTCTGAGCTCTTACCATGATGTGGTGGAGGAGGGAAAACCAAATGGAAGGAACCTCGAGAGGAGTGGGCAGTGTTGGCAAGCTGATCTTAGTGGTCTTGATGCTCTTGACGGGGGTCTTGTCCGAAGTGTCTTTTACCGCGACGGCGCCGCCCCCCGCGGGAACGCTGAATGTAACCTGGGAGAACATGGCTCCAGACACGAACACGTTCCAGGGCGACGTGAACCTCAGCATGCTCTGGCTATCCCTTGAAGCCCAAGGGGCGGACATAACCCTGTACAGCATACAAGTGGACGTATTCGGTCTGCCACTTCAGGGTATCGATCGCGTCTTCCTATGGGACGACAGGAACTACGACAGGGACTTGAGCTATGATGAGTGTGTGATCGGAGAGGAAGATACCCCGCCTTACATCCTACCGCCATCCGGGGACATGAGAGAATGCACGGGCTTTTTGCCTGGCATCCCGGTGGTCATCGAAAAGACCCGGAGCAGATACTTCACCGTCATGCTGGATCTGTACTTCGACCCCTTCCAGACGCTTACGGATACGTATCTTCGGGTGTGTGTCGATGTGGGATACATATCAAGTTCCGCCACCAGCGTAGTAGGTCTTCCGGCGTGTTCCAGGACCATCGAGATCAACACGAGGTTCTTCTACGACGACATGGAGCAAGGACAGGGGGATTGGACCTTCAGTGGCGGGGACGATGGAGGCCTGTATCCAGACGGACTATGGCATCTGAGCTACCCAGGGGAGGAGATCTGCATAAACAACCTGCGGAACATGTCCTTCTCCCACAGCGGGAACACCTCGTGGTATTACGGACACAATTACCTCTGGTTCGGCGATAGGGTATGCAACTATTACACCAACTACTCCGGGGCCCCATTTGGGGCAACAAGGAACTGGGGGAGATTGACGACCCCTTGGGTAGACGCGAGGAAGGGCACCAGCCTAGCTATGACTGTGTTCCATTTCCTGTCTCGAGAGTTATACAACGGTGTCGACCTGGCTGAGGTCTACCTCCACGATGGGGCGTTTTGGAAGCTGATTTCAAGTGAGTGGTTCACCGACGATCAATGGAAGAAGCTTGTCCTCAATCTTTCTGAATACGCAGGGAAGCAAGTGAAGCTGGAGTTCAGATTTGACACCATGGACACTATAAACAACCTTTTCATAGGCTGGATGGTTGACGATCTGGCTGTCTACGGAGAGCTTCTTGACCATGACATCGCTGTCACTGAGTTGACCATTCCCAGCTACGTCCCACTTGACCCCCTGCAGGTAGGCGCTCGAGTCTCTAACATAGGAGCGAAGGATGAGAGCAATGTTCTGGTGGACCTGACGGTGAATGGAGCATCGGCGGATCAGCAGACACTTCCCCAGCTCTTAAGCGGGAGTACAACCAAGGTCTATCTCACTTGGACGCCGCCTGCAGAGGGGGTATACGAGGTTTGTGTGAAGAGTGCTCCCGTCCCTGGAGAAGGGGTGCTGTGGAACAACTACCAGTGCAGGATGGTGAATGCAACTTCCATGCCCTTCACGAAGGTAGCGATTCTCAGATCATATGGAACGCAAGCTCAAGGTCCGAAGGCCACGTGGGACTACTTGAATGATCACTGGTTGGACTACGGTCTTGCCAAGATATACATCGACTACCAAACCCTGAACACATATCCGATAACCTATGACGCGATAAATGCCACACAAGCCGATGTCCTCGTGCTTTCGGGCTCGGGATACTACTACACCGAACCCATAGGTACTGAGTTGGATGATTCTGAACTGGATGCCATTGAGAAATGGGTGAGATTTGGGTCAGGCTTCGTCACCATCGGAACCGCTTTCCATATGAACGTCTCGAACAACAACTACTTGACGAACCTGGTGGGGATCGCGGATCAACCGTACTACCACACTGACACTCCAGATGTCAAGATTTATGGAGAATGCGTGGCCCATCCGGTTCTCACCAATGTCTCAAGTCCGTTCGAGAACGCCTTCTCAAGGACCATGACTCCTGCCAGCGACCACAATTGGGCAACGGATGACCTTGCGGGAGGGAAGATATGTGCAAGGTCCGTGGACGGAAGAGCTGCAATTGTCATCTACAAAGGTGCGGTGATGATCTCGATTGCTGCCGATATGATGCCGAACGATGATGAACTCCAACTCCTCTACAATTCCTTCGTCTGGTCTAGATACGACGTATTGGACTATGATGCGAAGGTCGAGATGAATGCTCCGCGGTTCGTCCGACCCACGGACACAGCCCTCGTGAGTTCAGTCATATCCAACATCGGGAAGAAGGACCTTCCGACCGTCGAGGTAGATTTGAAGGTGGATGGATTGGTCGTGGATACGAGAACGGTCACAAACCTCTTGCGTGCAGAATCAACCCGCGTCAACTTCTCTTGGAATCCTCCATCGCGGGGCACATATCGGATATGCGTATTCGCTGACATAATCGGATTCACGGACGAGGACCCGAGCAACAACGAAGGATGCATGCCTATCGAGGTAACGAACGACATGCCGATCCAGGTCTACGTGCTGGACTCTTGGGGAACGGACTTTGCGGACCAGGCACCGTGGGATCATCTCAACCAGAACTGGGCGGACCATGGATCGGCCCGATTGTACATCAACTACACCAGGTTCAACAAGGAGAGGATATCTTATCAGGATCTGGCGGATTCCTATGCCGACGTCCTTCTGATATCCAGCTCAAGGTCAGGCAACATGAACGACCCTGCGGCAGCAGGTTACTATTTCAGCTACAATGAACGAAAGGCCATCAAGAGGTACGTTCAAGAAGGTCATGCGCTCATAGGGACAGGTCTGACACTTGATTCTGTGATGCTTGAAGAGCATGGGCGTGCATTCGGACAGCTTTTTGGCCTGAAAG
>JAUVHO010000021.1 GCA_030593295.1 Methanomassiliicoccales archaeon
ATTCGGTTACGTGATCCAGAAGAATCCCGTAGATCTCCTTCTCCGATTTCGCGGCGAACTTCTTGGGAGTTAGCTTGTGAGTTCCACAGAAATTCCCCAACCGACGCAGATATACATCCGCAGTTACGATAGAACCTCTCGCCACGTTGTCGTACCAACGCTTGACTTCTATGTCTTCAAGAAGCGACTTGTAAGCAGTCCCTCTACCCTTTCGATTCGTCATGAGAGGCAATGAGCTAGCCATAATATAAGGGTTTCGTACCCTTCCCCGAGCGGGCCCGATGGGATTCGAACCCATGACCAATCGGTTAAGAGCCGACCGCTCAACCTGGCTAAGCTACGGGCCCCCGTCCAGTTAAATTGGAAGTTGTCTATTAAAACTATCGCACGCTCACTCCACGAATATCGCGGGCCTCCACGGCGTCGCAAACCTGGCCTTTGACTTCGGATCGTACTTCGCCTCATCGTCCGCGTCGAACACTTCAACATCGCAGGAGAACTCGCTCTTCACGAACTCTCTTGAATCTCCAAGGTAACCTTTCTCGTCGATAAGCTCTCCGAACCTCTCAAGGTCTTTTCTGGACATTCTGCCGATGTCCTTGACCGCTGTTCCAGCAAACTTAGAAGCTACACCCACCATTTCCTTCAGCTCCGGGTCTCCGGTGACCTTTTCCATGACCGTCCCCATCTCCAGTCCGTCCTCCTTGGCGAGTTCGATGGCAATCTGGTAGATCTTTGACTTCCACTCGGGAGAGGTGTAGAGAAATATCTTCTTAGGAGCGATCTTGGTGACTTTGAGAATCTCTCGGATGTCCTCCAGGGTGGACTTGAGGAAGTCCTCTGACCTCTCAGCGATTGGATCGAGTCCTTCGGCATCGGGCTCGGGATATGGTGCCAGCGAGACACAGCCTTTGTGACCCATCCTCTCCCAGATCTCTTCACAGATGAATGGAACGAATGGTGCCAGAAGTCCCGTTTCCACATCCAAGTATGACCGCAGCGTCGCCTCATTGGGCACTTTGGACGTCCTTCTAAGATACCACGCCCATTCGCGTTGCAGGTCGAAGTAGCCTATCTTCAATGCGGTTCTGTGGTTCATCAGCTCCATTGCTTCCTCGGTCTCGATTATCGCCCTGGCCAGGATTGAATTGAACCATGCGTCTATCGGCCGCCACTCCTCCCGTGTTTCATGCTCCCCGGTAGCATAGTCGAACCAGTTCTCGAGCTTCCTGCCGATCGTGTAAGCGAATTCTGGATCGAACGAAGGATCATCCAGGCCCTCCCCTCCTTGCGCGAGGGTAAGTCGTGTCGCATCAGCGCCCAGTTGTGTCAGGGAGTCTCTCAGCGTTCTGACATTTCCGAGGGATTTGGACATCTTCGCCTCCTTCATGGTGATGTATCCGTTTACACCGAAGCTCTTGGGCCAGTATTTCCTGTCGAATATGGCAACGTGGTTGAACAATGCAAAACAAAGGTGGTTCTGAATCAGGTCCTTTCCCGAATGCCTTAGATCGAACGGGTACCAGTACTCGAACTCCCTCTTCATCTCAAGAAGCGAATCCTCAGGTATCCCCGTCTTTGCAGCAACGTCTTCCGAAGTCCCGACGTCCCTGTAGATGAAATCGAACACTTCCTCCGTGACCTTCTCGATGTCTATCTTCTGCAGTATATGTGATATTGTATAGTACGCCATGTAGATTGTCGAATCCGAAAGAGATTCGATGACCCACTTCTCGTCCCATGGTAGTCTGGTGCCCAGACCGAAATGATGTGTGCAGGCCCAGTCGTTCAGCCAATCGATGACATAATCGAACTGTTTTCTGGTGATCTCAGGATAGAGCGTCATCTGGTCCAGACATTCGTGGACCTTCAACTTCCACTGGTCATCGCTGTAGGCCAGGAACCACTGGTCATCCACTATCTTCACTACTGCAGGTGTGAGGCAACGACATACAACATCCCCGCTGGGCTCGTACATGGTCGACGCCTCCCCCTCGTCCATCATCTTCTCCTTGACCTCGTCCTTTGCCCTTATCACGGCCATGCCAGCGAACTCTCCGCAGATGCTCTTCATCCTTCCGTCGTAGAATCCGGCCTTGTACACATCTTCCTTCGCCTTGTGGAGTTTCTCCTCTTCATCAAGGCTCTTGATGCCCAGTTTCTCAACGATATCCACCGCCGGCAGGTCTCCCCAGCCCTTGGTCTCAATGATAGCGATTGGCTTGATCTTCTTGACCTCTCCCGGGTCAAGCCCATACTTCCGGCATCCTTCCTCGTCTTCCTGTAGAACTCTCAGTGCGACCCAGTCGTCCGGTGCGTCTGATGGAACGCTCGTCACAATGCCGGTTCCCCTCTTCTGATCGATGAACCGAGTTGGCAGGATGATGATGTTTCTGTGTATCACCGGTGCCGTCACATACTTGCCGATGAAATCGATGCCCTTGACCTTACCGATGATGTTGACCTCTCTCTTCTGGTCCCCGAGCTTCTCGGCGCATTCTTTGTTGATAATCCATCGCTCTCCATCCACATCGGCTTCAACATACTCGACGTCAGGGTCCATCCAGAGATTGGTCTGTCCGTAGACGGTCTCAGGCCTCAGCGTTGCGGCTAAGAGGTACTTGCCTTCATACCCGAACTTGAGCAGCGTGAACTCGGACGGCGTCTCCCCTTCCCCTTCCGCCCTGTCATGGTCCCCGACCGGGGTCTCATCCTTAGGACACCAAATAACGGGATGCTCACCGATCCTGACGTAGCCCAGCTCTTTGAGGTGGTTGAACTGCCAACGAACGAACTTGTCGTAGTGTGGATTGATGCTCGTGGTCCTGAAGGTCCTTGACCAATCAGCGGAGAGCCCGAATCGCGAGAGGTCTATCTTGTCCTCTTTCGGAAAGAACTCGATCCAATACTTCTCATCTGCGAACTTGGGTATGTCCTCTTCAGGGATGCCCGAGTTCATCATAGTCTCGGCTTGTCTCGGCTCGCCTTCCGCGATCCTCTTTGCCGCGGCGACAATGGGCATTCCCGTGCAGTGGAAGGCGAACGGCCACAGAACGTTGAACCCTTTCATTCGCTTGTAACGGCACATGATGTCGGGATGGAGGTAGGTTATGCCCTGACCGATATGTAGGAATCCGTTGACATATGGATAGGGTGAGTTGGTGAAGTACTTGGGTCTTTTCTCATCTGCCCTGGCCTCGAACGCCTTATCCTCGGCCCATTTCTTCATCCACTTTTCTTCAATGACTTTCGCGTCGTATTCCGTCATGTCCGACCGCCAGAACAATGGAATCTTGAGTTATAGTTTTTGTTCGTCGATACGCCTTCGGCATACGTCGTAAGACATCGGCAAAGGTTATTTATATCAACTTCGCTATGTCCGTTTTACAACGTCTCAATTTTGTTCGGGAAACCTCGAATATGACGATCGTCATACCGAACCTTGAACAATCGGTGGTGGATGAATGGAGCAACCCAAGGGAAGAATAACACTTCGCATGGAATCCACTAACGTGGAGAGAATGGACACATTTCTGGACAAATCCGACGACTTCGACAGCAGGTCGCAATTGTGCAGGGCAGCTCTGGAGAACTTCATTGACCTTCTGGAGAGAAAGGGCGATGAGATCCTGGTTAGATTGCCCGGGTCCTTCCTTGAATTGGTCGACAAGTTCGTGGAGAAAGGATACTTCGACTCTCGGAGCGAAGCGGTCTCGACCGCACTAAGACACTACTTCACAAAGGACGCAGTCGCACGGATCACACAGGACCTCGAGGCCATCGGAAAGGCCACAGAGAAACTTCCCGCCATCCGATATGAAGACAAAGATCAGATCATACCTCGATGAGATCATTGAGACGACACACGCCACCAGAAAGCTGGGATGGGGCCGAACTAGCTAAGAAAAAGGTTCTATCATGCTGGGATGCACTCTAGGTCAAACCTAGGGATGGGATGCACTCTCCCGCCCCGGTCTTTCTGGCACAAACCCCTTGCGGGACAGACAACAGCCACGTGGAGGCAAACGATGAACGCAGCAACAACCGAAGACGACATAAGCAGAGTGGTCAGCACACTTTACGCAGACGCATTGGAGCCAACGATATGCGCAATGGGTTGTGGTGGTGCCGGCTGCAACATTGTGAGCTTGGTGCACAGGAACGGCATCGAAGGCATACGAACGATAGCGATGAACGTGGACCGGGAAGCCCTTGAGAAGACAGAGGCGGAGACGAAGATCTGCCTAAACAGGAAGAGGGAACCCAAACCGGGGACGCTCGACTACTACGACGACCTGAACGGGCTACGCGAAGTGGCCGGACAGGAAGCTCTGGAAGCAGTTCAGTCCGGGATATTGTTCCTCATCGCCGGGATGGGTGGAAAGACCGGGACCGCCCTCGCACCAGCCATTGCAGAAGCCGCCAAGAAGAAGGGCATCGTGACCATCGCGATAGCGATTTCCCCGTTCTCCGAGGAAGGAAGGTCGGAAGAGGCCGAGAAGGGAATCCGGGATCTCAGAGAACATGCGGAATGTGTCATAGCCCTTGAGAACGACTCCCTGAAGGATGTAGGAATGGACCTTCCATTCAACCAGCTCGTCAGCGTGATGAACGAGATGGTAGCAAAGGTCGTGGAGAACGTGAAGGACTGGATATCCCACACCTTCCTGGCAACGATTGCCGGAGAGGTGGACGCGGTGGCCCAGGAATTCATGACCAGGCCTGAGATGGTCGGTATCGGGTTGGGGATAGCCAATCCTCTGGGGGCGATCGAAGCCGAAATAGACCCCATAACCATGGAATCTAACGGGATGATACTCAGAAAATAGGCCAAAGGTAGCAGTTGGTGGACCAATCGCAGCGCAGGACTCTTGCATTACTTTTTATGCTGAACGGCATATTGGAGTCCGGGTGATGGCTTGGCTTTTCATGCAGATACGATCGAGTTCAAGACGAGCGGAGAGGTGGATATTAGGGACATAACGAACGAAGTGGTCGGCATAGTGAGGGATTCCGGATTGAGCAATGGGATAGCATGCGTTTTCACACCCAGTTCCACGAGCGCAATCACCACGCTGGAGTACGAACCCGGGTTGGTCAAGGACCTTCCGGACGCTCTGGAGAGGCTGTTCCCAAAGAGGGCCAGGTACGAGCACGAGATGAGATGGCACGACGGAAATGGGCACTCTCACGTAAGGGCTTCGCTCATGAGTCCCAGCCTGAGCATACCTTTCGTTGAAGGTAGTCCAGTACTGGGAACTTGGCAGCAGATCGTCTTCGTGGAACTCGATAACAAGGCTCGGAGCAGGAAGTTGCTGGTTCACTTGGTGGGTGAGTGACCTTCCCGCTAGAAAGATAACCTTTTTAAGAAACAAGGGGATAGGACTGGCGATGACGGGGGAGTGTTCCGGACCATGGTCCGACGTACAGAACCAGAAGGCGGAGAAACGTTTCAAACTGACACGCGTCGGCGTCACGGGCGTGAGAAAGCCAGTTTCTGTGAAGAGGCCGGACAAGGTCGTCACTCTGAACATAGTTGTAGATGCTTTTGTTGACCTGCCATCGGACATGAAAGGTTCACACCTCTCAAGGAATGTGGAAGTTATCGGGGAGATCGTGGACAACAGCGTCAGGAAACCGGTAGAGAGCATTGAAGGCCTGACATCCGTGATATGCGAATCACTTCTCGAGAGGCATGAGTACGCTTCTCTCTCAGAGACCCACATAGAGGCTGAATACTTCCTGGAACGAAAGACCCCGCTGGGCAAGAAGAGCCTGGAAGGGTTCAAGATGTTCTCCAGCGCAACAGCGAAGAGGGGAGATGAACAGGGGGCAAAGAGGGAGATCGGTGTGGAGGTCGTGGGTATGACCGCCTGTCCGTGCGCTATGGAGACCATCTGGGAGGAGATGGAATCTAAGCCTGAGAACGTGCCAATCATCACGCACAACCAGAGGAACAGGACGGTCGTCCAGATGGACGTGCCCAGCGGGTTCGAGATCGAGGCCGAGGACCTGATAGCCCTCGTCGAGTCTTCCATGAGCAGTCCGACGTACGAGATCTTGAAGCGGAAGGACGAGGCCGCTGTTGTGCGGAACGCCCACGAGAACCCCAAGTTCGTTGAGGATGTCGTGAGGGGGATTCTCTCCTCGGTACTGGACAAGTACTCCGACTTCCCGGATGAGGCCTCCGTTCGGGTTAGAAGCGAGAGCGAGGAATCCATCCACAAGCACAACGCCTTTGCCGAAAGGGTGACCACGTTCGGTGAGCTCAGGGCATGACGCTCCCAACTGCAGTCGTCGTCGAATAGAAACGATTATTTGCTAGATATCCATTGGCTGTTCCGATGACTCTCGTCGGTGGCTGTCACATATGCTCGGCTCCCGCTCTCAATGCATGTGCCTTTTGCGGAAAACTGGTTTGCCGGGAGCATTACGATGTCGAAACAGGGCTTTGCCATCCGTGCAAGCAAAGGCAAGCATCCAGCGGAAGAGAGGGACCGGTCCTTTAGATCTTCTTGATATTGCCGGGGATTACTTCAACAACCTCATCGCTTCTTTGGGGTCGAGGTCTATTGCCTTCAAGAGGTAGGTGAGGGCCTTTGACACGATCATGTCCTTGGTATCGTCGTCCAGGTATTGCTCCATGACGACCGGCGCAACGTTGTGATACTGGATGGCGAACTCGGTGAAGTAGAACGGCGCGTTCTCCGGGTCTGCGTCCGCCGCATCCTTGAAGAATTTCTCAGCCTCATTGAAGTGGCCGTCGTTCATGCAGTAGAGTGCGTAGGCCTCCAAATACTGTGGATTGTCTGGATCAAGCTCGATGGCCTTCTTGTACCAGTCACCGACCTTCTCCCTCTTGACCTTCGGCAATCCTATTGCCGATTCCGCCATTCCAAAATAGGCGAGGGCGTTACCACTGTCGGTCTTGATGGCTTTGTCGAAGTGCTTGTAGGCTTTCTGATAGTCCAAACTGTTGAGACACGTTTCCCCTCTGGCTATTTCCTCTTCCACGTTGGTCATGGTCAACCTCAAGCCAAGATGAAAATACCTTCGATATAACCCTTTTGCTCTGGGTTCTGCGGCGTGAGAATAATCGTTCTACAACCGAGGCAGCTTCGAGTTCCTCAGCCAGTCGATGTCGCTGATGTAGATGTCCCTGATGTCGTCAATGCCTTCGTTGACCATAACTAGCCTTTCCAGACCAAGTCCCCATGCCAGTACCGGATGCTTCACTCCGAAGGGCTCCGTGACCTCCGGCCTAAAGATGCCCGAGCCTCCCAGTTCCATCCATTCGCCCTTGAAGTACACCTCGATCTCCATGCTGGGTTCAGTGTAAGGGAAGAAAGCGGGTCTGACCCTGACCTTCTCGAAACCCATCTTCCTGTAGAACTCTTTGAGTATCCCTATGAGCATGCCTAGATTGGCATTCTCTTCCATCACTATGCCTTCGACCTGCTGGAACTCTGGCAGGTGCTTCCAGGTTATGGTCTCCCTGCGGAATATCCTGCCTATGGTGAAGGTCTTGACCGGCGGGTCCGGGTGCTCGGAGAGATATCTGATGCTGTTGACGGTCGTGTGAGTCCTCAATATGGCCTGCCTGGCCTCATCGATGTCCCAGTCGTACCCCCATCCGTCGGAGCCTATATCTCCCCCGCTCTCGTGCATCTCCTGGATCCTGTTGACGAGTTCTTCTGGAGGGAGCTGGAAGGTGTCTGGGTCGACCGTGTAGAACGTGTCCTGCATGTCCCTGGCCGGGTGGTCTTGAGGCTGAAAGAGCGCATCGAAATCCCAGAAGGCCAGTTCCACGAAGTTGCCGGTGATCTCGGTGAAACCCATCTCCGAGAAGACCTTCCTGATCTTCTCTATGTACTGATTGAGCGGATGCTTCTTCCCCCCGTACAGTGATGGAGCGAATGTCCCTACGTCGTACCTTCTGAAGTGAACGTCCTTCCACTTGCCTGATGACAGCAGCTCCGGGGTCAGCTGGGCGACCTCTTCCTTGAGCTCGACGCCTATTGACAAAGCTTCTCTGCCCAGGTCGGTGAGGCCGATCTCCCTTCGAATGATCTCCTTCTCCTTGACCACATCCTTTCGGGACTTCAGCATCTTGATGACAACAGGGTCCACATCCCTCTCGGTCAATTCTCCGTCGGCCAGCTTTCTGATCAGTTCCTCATCCTTGCCAACAGTTGAAACCGAGTCCTTCCCCTTGTCGGTGATCTTGATTATCGTCGTACCTTCATCCCTCTCCAGCGTGGCCCAGCCCTTCTTCTTCAGCCACCCGATCGCGATGGGAACCTCGTTCTCCGTGACCTTTCCGCTGTTCTTGAGCTCATCCAACGTCAATTCCCCATGGCGTTTTCTCAGAAGCTTGAGAGCCCTTCGCTCGGGGAGGTTCTTGGTGCCCCACTTCTTCTTTGCCAGGGTGTACTTCCTGATGGGCTTCTCTTGGATGGTGACAAGGTTCTTCGATCTGAGCCAGGAGGACGCGTTCATCACCTCGACGAGCTCCTTGAACTTGCCCTCTTTCCGTATCATTTCAGGAGTCGCCGTCTTGACGTCCTGAAGGGTGAGAAGTACCTTTCTCTCAAGGTAACTGAGCTCTTCTATGAGATCCTCAACGTTGGTCAATCTCAATCCCTCAACATGAACTCTTCCAAGACGTCCTTGGCCTTCTCCCTCTTCTCCTGGTGGTCCTTCAGGAAGGTCCAGACCAGAGATATAAGGTGCTGTTTGCATTCACCGCACATGATGCTCCCGGAACGGCATTCGTCGTACCTCTCCTGGAGCTCCTTATCGTCTGGGATGAATAGATAGAGATAGTACTTGTAGACGGCGCATACGTCCGGATCCCCGCCCAGTTTCTTCTGTTCTTCCACGGAGACCCTGCCACCGGTGAACGCGTTGTTGATCTTCTTCTTGACATCCGCCTCGGTATCTGTCGTGGAGATGCTCGATCCAGGTATGGATGATGACATCTTGCCCGATCCCGAAAGACTCGGCAGAAGCTTGTTGTGCAACAGAGCTGGTTTGAAGTACCCAAGTTTCTCCGCGGCGTCCCTGGCGATCCTGAAATGAGGGTCCTGGTCGATACCGCACGGGATCAAACACGGGACGTTCCTACCTTCCAGAACGCTGCCCAAGAAGGCCGGCGCGGCCTGCATGCTGGTGTAGAATATCGAACCCACGTTCATGCTCTGGTTGAAGCCGAACACCGCTCTGACGGTGGAGAAGGTTATCTTCTTTGCGACCTTCACGGCTATGGGATACAGGTTGTGGATGTACTCGGTGTCCAGGAAGATGTGGGACAGCTTGGGGTCGAAGCCAAGAGCAATGATGTCCAGGGCATTATCGTAAGCGAACTTCTTGGTTTCATCAAGCGTCTTCTTCTCTTCGAACAAGAACTTCTCGTCGTCGGTCAACTGGAAATAGAACTTGTTCCCGAAGTGGTCCTGAAGCCACTTGCAGAGGATCCAGGGCATGAGATGTCCGATGTGAGTGCTACCAGACGGTCCCCTGCCGGTGTAGATGAAGAATGTGTTCCCCTTCTCGTGCTGATCGATTATCCAGTTCATGTCACGGTGGGAGTAGAAGATGCCTCTCCTGAGCATCACATGCAGCGGTGAAGCGTGCTTCTCTATCCTCTGAAGAACCTCATCTGTGACCTTCTCGGTTCCGAACTTCTCTATCAGTTTGTCGTAGTCGACTTTTCCTGTCACTTCCCATGGTGTGACGATGAAATCTTCTGGCATTGGGTTCGGCTTCTAAATATGCTCAACGATAATAATCCTTCGCCTTTCGCACATTATCCGCTAATCCAAGGATGAGGTGGTTGAACCGAGGGTAGCAATATATGGGAGAAGCGGGATTCATACTAACTGCTCGAAGATTGATAGGAGAGGGTCAAGAATGAGTGTGTGTCCAACATGCAGGGGTCAGCTGACTTGGGTGCAGCAATACGGTAGATGGTACTGTTACGGTTGTAAGAGATATCTGGAGGCTCAGCCGCAGTCTCAGCCGCAGCCTCAGGCTGTCCAATTGCCTTCTGCAGATCCGATATGGTTCCAGAACGCCTACAGGATAAGGAAGAAGGTCCTGACCATATGGAACAAATACTGGGTCGAGGACCAGCGGGGCAAGATGCTGGGTTTCTCAAAGCAGAAGATGTTCAGGCTGAAGGAAGACATCCGGGTGTACACCGACGAGAAGATGCAGGTAGAGCTCTTCAAGATTAAGCAGCAGCAGATACTGGATATTTGGGGGACATTCGCTGTTGTCGACACCAGGACGAATGCAACTCTGGGATTCATCAGACGGAAGGCCTTGGCGTCCTCTTTTGTCAGAGATGAATGGGAGGTCTACAACGCGCACAACCAGCTTGTAGGCGGGATATACGAAGGAACAGGCCGCGGCCTGGCCAGGAAGTACCTGCCAGGAGGAAGCCTGATACCCGAGAAGATGACCTTCACCTTGGGCAACGTCCATGTGGCGAACATCGACCAGAAGTTCAAAATCATCGGGGACATATGGAATCTGACCTGCACGAACCTGCCCCGAGATTTCGACCGCAGGGTCCTGCTGGGTTGTATGTTACTCATGGGAATGATCGAACGCCAACGCAAGTAAGTCGGTGGCAACTTGGATTTCGATTATCATTTAGTATACTCTTACAGTTAACCTATTAATACAGCCGAGGAGGCTGGTTCTTCTGCATGGCGAGGACGCTCCGGCCGGGCTATTTGGATGAAGACAAGCACGAAAGGTCGAAGAGGTTGGAATGGTTCGATCTAGAGAAGATCCAGAACACAAAGGTGCTGGTCGTCGGTTGCGGTGCCATCGGCAACGAGACGGTGAAGAACCTCATACTGGCCGGTTTCAAGAAGATCACGCTGGTCGACATGGACCGGGTCGTGCGCTCCAATCTGAACAGGTGCCTGTTCTTCAACGATGATGACGCAGAGAGGAAAAGGCTCAAGGCGAAGGCGGTCTTGGAGAAGGCCAAGAAGCTCGAGAAGGACCTGGAGATCGAATACAGATCTGAAATGATACAGGACCTGCCGGATGATTTCATTCCCTCTTTTGATTTGGTGCTCGGATGTCTGGACAATGTCGCTGCCAGGCTACACTTGAACGCCCATTGTTACATGCACGGCATACCCTACGTGGACGCTGCCACTCTAGGTTTCGTTGGGAAGGTCCAGGTAGTGCTCCCTCCGGAGACCCCTTGTTTGGAATGCGGAATGAACAAGACACATCTCAAGATAATGGGGGACAGGTTCAGTTGCACGGGCGTGGACACGACATACCACGAGCCGAAGCTGGCTGCGGAAATAACGACCACAAGCATAGTCTCGGCAATTCAAACCAGGGAGTGCATAAAGATCGTGCTTGGTCTGGAACCCGACCTCCTCCGCAACGTGTTCTACTATGACGGAATGAGAAATGTATCAGAGATCCTCGAGATGGATCGAAATCCCGAATGCCCCCATCACATGCACGAAAAGCAGGTATCTACAGCAGACCGGCGTTCTTCAGCCCGTCAAGGATGAGGAAGGTATCCAACTCCTTCTGTTTCTTGCCCCAACTTCCGTCCGAGTTCTGCCTTCTTATGACCGCTGGCAGAGCATTCTCGATTTGCTTTCTGGCCGCGGTACTCCTAGCCCTCGTTAATGCATGAAATGTGTGATAGAATGGGAATCCCTTCCATGCCCCCGTCTTGGTCTGGATTTCTTCCAAGTGCTCGATACCGTTGGTTGTGCGCCTTGTGTTGGCACTCTTGGGATGTTCGATGAGCATCCTCAACACGTTGATGGTACACCATGAACCGCACCAGTCTGGGGTCCAGAACTTCAGGTACGAGTCGACGGCTTTCTGAACCTGCTTGTTCCCGTCAAGGCCATACATGTGGAACAAGTGAACCGCATAAGGAGTCGTGTAGAAGATGGTGCATCCAGGTCCGAACTCTCCGTAAAGGGTTTCCCGCATCGTGCTGGATTCCTTTCTGTTGCTAGAGTAGAAGAAACCCGGGTATTCCCTGTAGTTGTATGTCTGGTTCGAGAGAAGCCAGTCTAGACCCTTCTTGACGTTCTTGTCCTTTGGTCCGTATCCAAGGAGATTGAGGTTCCACAGATTGTTCGACGTGTTGACGAATAGCTGGTTCCAGCTCCCATCGCTGGATTGGCCGGAGGCGATTCTATTATGAAGCTCCTTCTTCAAGCCCCTGTCAGCCATACCAGCGCTGTTCAGCACCTCTCTTCTGAGATAGACTCCAATTGGCGTTCTCAGATTTCCAGCGTAGCGCAAAGGCCCGAACTTTAGATCAACCGACATATTCTTCATATCAGATCCCCAGCGATAATCATCCTCGACTTTCATAATCCTTTCTGCGGGCATTATTCGTCCGTCAAATCACTATCGATACCCAGAACGAAACCGTTTTATCTACTCCCCAGAGATTCCCCCCCTGAGGGATATGACAACCAGAATCAAAGTGAAGAACGCGGAGACAGGGGCATCTGTGGACATGGACCTTGAACAGGATAACACCGTCGAGGAGATCATAGAGAGCGCCGCGTCGTACTGGGAGAAGCCAGCGGGTGCCTATGTGATCAGAAAAGGTAAGCAGGTCCTCAGGGGCCAAGCAACCATCATGGACGCCGGTATCCTGTCGGAAGATGTTCTTGAACTGATCCCCGACCCGGAAGGCGGCCACTAGGTCAAAGGAGATCGGATGCCACTACCTGCAGATGTCCTTCGAGATAGAGTGAGGAATGAACTTCTCATGTGCCAGCGTCAGCTCCATCATATCATAGAGGTCTCCGATCCGGAGTTCCACGAGTTCCCTTTGGAAGTGGAAGTGACCATGACCAAGACTCCCGGCCCGATATTGCTGGACGGCAAGATATCCCACCTGTTCAACCACAAGCTCAAGATGATCATCACTGAAGAGTACCCGTATGAGAAACCCATCATCAAGTGGCAGACCGAGATATTCCATCCCAACATCATGCTACCGGATGACGGAGGTTACGTATGCACAAGGCTTCTGGACGACTGGAGCTTCTCTTCGAACCTCCTCAGTTTCATCAAAGGTGTTGAGTCCTTGTTGGTGAATCCGAACCCGGGGAATCCCTATGGTAGCGACTCCTGCACCAGGGCAGCCGAGTATTTCAACACCCACGAATACAGCCCACCAGTTGTTGTGAAGAAGAAGAGCCCACCAAAGATAGTGAAGTGATCCAATGAGCGCACCCAAAGTCATCAGCGAGACAAAGAGGGAGGTCAAGCACAACCCCCCGCCACCTGTGATCCACACCAGAAAGCATTACTGGCTGGCGGAAACCAGTGAGGAGCTCTACAGGGGCATCGTTCTTTCATCCGGCATCTTCCCGGTCTACATCTCCAAGAAGGCCGAACAGAGGATCAGGAACCACGCCGTGAACCACGGGGACGACGGGACCGAGGTCATGGGCTTTCTGTTGGGAGAGGTCTTCGAGCATATGGGTACCGAATATACGATAGTAAGAGATGTGGCGACGACGACCCTGGAAGCTTCCGAGGTCTCGGTGAAGTTCGACAAGGGGAACATGGGGGAGCTCTTCGACCAGCTGGACGGTTCGGGATTCGATTACATGATAGTCGGATGGTATCATTCTCATCCCGGCCACTCTTGCTTCATGTCCCCGACAGACATCCGAACGCAGAAGTCCATGTTCAGGGAGGGCTACCACTGCGCCATAGTTGTTGATCCATTGAAATCGGAGATTGAAGCCTACACACTTGACGGCGACGGATACAAGCCAATCCCGTTCACGGTTTATTGGGAAGAATACGAGGATTCCTACGGCAAGCTCCACAAAAAGAAACGAAGGAAGAGCTAGACCCAGATAGGATGCCTGGACCTCATCTTCTTATCGTCCTGACCCATCTTCTCCATTAGTTCTGCTATCACTCCGTCAAGCAGTATCATTGCGGCGTCCTCGAAAAGCGTGCCCAAAGGTGCGAGTTTTCTGAATTCGTCCGTTGTCTCCGTCGCAAGTGGGAATATGACATTCGCGGCATGCGCCAGCTTGGATGATGCCTTTCCGGTGATTACGACCACCTTGGCGCCAACTCTCCTACAGATGTTGGCCGTCTGTATGGCGGACATCGTCTCACCCGTGGCCGAGATTATCAACACTAGGCTCTTGTCGTCCACGATCGGAGTCGCTATGTCACCCACGAAGTAGACCGAAACCCCCAGCTGGACCAGACGAATAGCAAAGGCCTTCGCCACCAGCCCAGATCTTCCGACACCGTATACGAAGATGTTGTCCGATTTGCCTATGAGGTCAATGACCTCCCCCACGTTCTCCTTGTGGTCCGAACCGAGTATCTTCTCAATCTCTTTCAACAGGTACTTGGACGAGTCCTCGGAGATGGTCATTTCTTTGCCTCTTGTTTCTTCTTCTCCGTCTTGCTCAACTTCCTGGACAGAACCCTCTCCAGTATTACCTTCATGTACATGGCGTCATGTTCCAGCAGGGGCGAGCTTGATATTATGGTTATGTCAAGGTTGGTGTCCAAAACCGCTTCGGCCATAGGCTCGAACCTCAGGTCGCCTCTCTTGATGGGCGTGTATCTAAGTTCGTTGCCGCCTTCGTGCTCCACACCCGAGAAATGAGCGTGATAATGTTTCTTTGTGTACGGCTTGGCCTCATCCAGTATCTTCTGGAAATCCTCCTTCTTTCTGAGCGAGCCGTTCTCCCTGGAATGGATGTGTGAGAAATTGAGAACTGGTACGATTCCCTTGACCTTCTCGCAGAGTGTGATGACCTCCTTGAAGCTCCCGAAGACCTCCTGCCTTCCGCTTGTCTCAACTCCTATCTTCACCTTGATCTTCATCTTTCTGTACCAATTCCGGAGTTCTGTGAGGTTCTTGACCACCCTGTTCATGGTCTGTCTGGGGGTGAGTTCGCCGTAGAGACCCGCGTGGGTCACCACCACTTCGGCGCCCATCTGCTGCGCCATCAGTCCGCCCCACTTGAGGCTGTCCATGCTCCTCACCGTGAGGTTCCCGCCGCCGGCCAGGTCCATGTAATAAGGCGTGTGCAGGCTCAGCTCGATGTCAAGTTCCCTTGCCAGTTCGCCCAGTCTCGATAATTCTGCATAGTCCTTTGCCAGGCCGGACGAGAGGATATAGAGGATATCTCCCTTCTCGATCTTGGAGTCAAGGTCGGTAATGGCCTTTTCCTTCTTTCCCTCGCGCCTGTTGATCTCCACTATGATGCTGCCCTCGATCTCCCTCGGCGTGAGGCCGACCTCGTCCTCCGTTGCATATCTTTCACCGAGGTTGACTCTCACAAGCTGGACTTCCATGGCCGTCAGGCCTAGTCCGTGTACGTCCTCTATCCCGTCCTTAAGAGTGCGACCCTTACAGGATAGCGGGATGCCAGAAGGGCCAAAACGAATCATTGAACTTCTCCATCCTCCATGAAATTAAGAACATTATAATTACTTGCGCCCCATATAAATATCTTTCGATGTTGACAGCGGGGAATGGCGATATCTTCGGTCTCTTGCCAGAACCCAAACGTTTATTATCCGATGTTCCTTTATAACGCGCTCAGAGGATTTCCTGATGAAAAAGCTCAAGAAGACCAACGCGAACCTCTTGAGATTGGTAGAGGAGCTGAGGACTCTCTCATACAAGAAGAAGGTCAACATTTGGAAGGATGTAGCCAAGAGGCTGTCCCGACCCTCCAACAACTGGGCCGAGGTCAACGTAAGCAGGATCGCAAGGCATGCCAAGAAGAGGGAGATAATACTGGTGCCTGGGAAGCTCCTGGGTGCCGGGAACATTGACATACCTGTGACCGTCGCAGCCTTTCATTCCTCCGAATCCGGCAAGAAGAAGATCGAGGGTGCCGGTGGAAAGGTGATGGCCATCGAGGAACTGATGAAGGCCAAGCCGGACGGAAGCAACGTCAGGATCATGGGGTGAGATTGATGACAGTTATCGATGCTAGCGGACATGTGCTTGGTCGTCTATCCAGCTTTGTCGCGAAGAGGCTTCTCGAGGGTGAGGAGATCCACATCGTCAACTCGGAGCAGGCGATAATCACTGGAGATTCGGATAGCATCTTCAAGGAATATCAGACGATTAGTAAGATCGGCAGTCAGAGAAAGGGCCCTTTCTTCCCTAGGAGGCCAGACCGCATTCTCAAGAGGACAATAAGAGGGATGATCCCCTACCAGAAACCCAGAGGAAGGGCGGCATTTAAGAGGCTGAGGGTGTATGTCGGTGTCCCTTCGGAGCTCGAGAAGGAGAAGCTCGAGAGGATAGAGAAGGCTTGCGAGATCACAACCCCACGATACATCCAGCTCGCAGAGCTATGCAAGAGGCTCGGAGCCAAGTTCTAGGTGGTAAGATTGGCCAAGGCGATAAACACAAGCGGGAAACGGAAATCGGCGATCGCTCGAGCGACTGTCAAGAGCGGAGTTGGGAAGGTCAGGATCAACAAGAAACCACTGGAGCTCATGGACCCAGAACTGGCAAGATTGAAGATCATCGAGCCGCTGGCCCTGGCGGACAAGTCCTTGGTGAACAAGGTGGATATCGATGTCATCGTCTCCGGCGGAGGCATCATGGGTCAGGCTGACGCCTGCAGGACCGCAATAGCTAGAGGACTGGTCGAGTATCTGAGGGTGAACAAACCCAGAGGTTCGGACTTCAAGGAACTGGAGTCCGCGTACAGGCAGAGGGACAGGAGCCTTCTGGTGAATGACCCGCGCAGGAAGATGCCCAAGAGACCCATGGGACGCGGCGCAAGAAAGAAGAGGCAGAAGTCGTACAGGTGAATGAATGATAATCCCGGTCAGATGTTTTACTTGTGGAAAGGTGGTCGCTTCGGCATGGGAGGAGTTCCAGCGGAAGTCTGAGGCAGGAGAAGACCCAAAGCAGGTCCTCGATTCACTTGGACTGAAGAGGTACTGTTGCCGAAGGATGATACTGTCCAACGTAGACCTTATCGATGAGGTCATGCCCTACGGTTAGCCCGGTCCAGGATATGGGACGAATATCTTTTTACACAATAACACCTTAATCCGCCGAAGGGCCCGTGGGGTAGCTTGGCATCCTTCCAGCTTGGGGTGCTGGTAACTCGAGTTCAAATCTCGACGGGCCCATTCTTCTGGGAAAAATCAATGGCGGTGATGGTGCGGTCCCACCGGTGCCAAGTTGGCGAAAGCGCCTATCACGACCTCGCTCAGGGCCGGGTGTATGACCTGGGTTCTGGTCAGTGGCAGGAAATCTCCGCGCTCTGCGTTCATGAGGTCGACCACTAGCTGCACTAGATCGGCCGCCTCAGGTCCTATAATGTGCGCTCCAAGTATCCGCTTGCTCCCGGCATCCACGATTACCTTTGCGACACCATCCTCCTCCCCCATGGCGTATCCCTTTGCAGTATCTATGTATCTCTTGATGCCCACCAGGATCTCGTGATTCTCCTTCGCCTCGGCCTCTCTCAATCCGACCGCGCCTATCTGGGGGTGTGTGAATATCGCGTGAGGGACGGCATGTTCGTCAACGATCTTCCTTCTGTTCTTGAACAGGTTCGCCCACACCACCTCGGACTCGTAGTTCGCGGTGTGGCGGAACTGGTACTTCCCGGTCGCGTCCCCCATGGCATAGATGTTCGGTTTTGTGGTCATGAGGTACTTGTCCACTCCTATCCAGCCCTTCTCGTCCGTCATCACTCCCGTGTTCTCCGGCTTAAGAAGGTCGGAGTTGGACCTGCGACCGGTTGCCACCAGTATCTCCTTGCCCTTGAACTTGTAATGCTTTTCGTCGGCCAGGTTCTTGGCGATCAACGCCTTCTCATCACCTTCCATGCTCGCCGAGGTCACTTCATGATGCGTGTAGATCCGGACATATTTGGACAACCTGAGCTTCAACAGTTCGGATATCAGTGGCTCTTCCTCGGGAACCAGCTTGGGGTTCCTACCGATGACCGTCACCTTCGTTCCAGCGCTCGAGAAGAAATGAGCGAATTCCGCCGCGATGTATCCACCGCCCACTATCAGCAGGCTCTCCGGGGGTTCCTTTATGTCGAAGATGTTCCTGTTGGTCAAGAATCCAACCTCTCCCAGGCCCTTTATGGGAGGTATGGACGGCCTCGCGCCAGAGGCGATCACGACCTTGGGAGCGGTAATCGTCTTCGTGCCCACTTTCAGGGTGTAGTCCGAGACGAACTCCGCGATCTGGTTGTAGAAATCCACGTTGGGGTCCCTCTTGACGCCCTCCTCCATCGCATGTCTGTCCTCGAGGACTATCTTCCATGTCCTCTTCATGAGGCGATCGAAATCGATGCCCTCTATCGTGGCGTAGAGACCGATCTTCTCAGCCTCTTGGACCGTCTTGATTATGTCGGCCGGATGTATCATCACCTTGGAGGGGATGCACCCCCTGTTGAGGCACGTACCGCCGATGGGGTCCCTGTCAATGACCGCCACCTTCAACCCATCTCTTGAAGCCTTGGAGGCAACATTCATACCCGCCCCAGACCCTATAACGATCGTGTCGTACTCGATCATCCAATCCCCATCTCGAGATTGACTCTATTGATAAAATCCTTTCGTTTCCTGGCTGGAATTCAATTCTTCCGAAACAATTAAATTCACATGGTCTGATTCTTTCCGCGATGAAGAAGATAAAGAGCGGGGTCTATGGGCTCAACGCTCTCATGGACGGGGGGGTCAACGAGCATACCACCACGGTCGTCATCGGTTCTTCAGGTGCCGGCAAGACAACATTCGCCACCCAGTTCTTGAGAAGGGGTCTGGAGGAGGACGAGGACGCTGTCTTCATCACGCTGGACGAGGCGCCCGATCAGATAATGAAGGAAGCCCGTCTCATGGGCTGGGAAGATGTCGAGAACTACGTGGATGAGGGTGCGCTTGTCTTCGTCGATGCCGGAGGGAAGCAGTTCTCACAGTTCATTCAGAAGGAGCTGGCCGAATTCGTGGATGATTGGGCGGGACACAAGGCCCGGATAGTCATAGATCCTCTCACACCGGTGCTGTGGTCGGTCAAGGAGAAGTACGAGCAGAGGGAGCTTGTCTCATTCCTGTTGAGGGAGACCAGGAAGATAGGGACAGTCCTTTGCACTCTGGAGGAGCATGGAACACTCGGGGACCTCAGCGGTCCGGAATCGGTGATTCCCATCTACCTCGCCGACAACGTTATCCATTTGCGGTATGCTAGCCATGAACACCCGGAAAGGAGGGAACTCAAGATAATCAAGTGCAGGAGCAGCAAGCACAGCAGGTTCTGGCATCCATACGGGATAATGAAGGGAGCGGGTCTCTACATCAGGAGGCAGGAGAACAATGCGGCCGAAACCGTCCTGGAGTCTCATCTGGACTCCATCGTGAAGAAGAAGCTCGAGAAAGCTGGAAAGGGCGATACACCCAAGCTATCCGGGAGGGCGCTGACCAACCTGCTCAGAACGGCGGAGATCCTGGCGGGCGAGAAGTTCTCGGACATCAAGCCCGAGGAGCTTATCGATCTCATACTTGAGGAATACGGCCTCAACGATAGCTAGTTGGTCTTTCTATGCCTAAGAAGCTGGGGGAGGCGCTCAAATCGGTCGTGGGCGAAGGATATGAGGAAGGGGAGGAGAAAAAGGGTAAGCAAGAATCCGTTCTCATGAACACCAACAGGCAGTTGATCTACCAGTTCTTGATATTCCACCCTTGCTGCAACATGAGAAAGGTGGCAAGTGAGCTCAAGATGAGCCCTCCGACCGTCAAGTGGCATCTGGACAAGCTTGCTGATGGAGGATACGTCAGCTCCTCAATGGTTCTGAACAAGAAGGTGTACTATCCGACCATGATGATACCTGAGGGGGACATGGTAGCCATTCTGGAAGCGGTGAACAGGGACAAGGTCGGTCTGACGTTCCTGTCAATCGTGGAGAACCAGGGCTCCACACAGGGCGAGATTGCCAAGGGAATGGGCGTGAGCACCCAATCGGTCAGAGGATACATCTCGCTGCTGGAGAGGCTTGGGTTGATCACAACGATTGTTGACGGAAGGCATAGGAGATATTTCCCCTCGGGTAAATTGAAGACCATGGAGAAGGCCATGAGGAAGCGGATCCGCAATTTCAGGAAGTTCCTTCTCAAGAAACTCGCAGAGGACAGGTTGAACCCTTCTATCGACCTTTCTGGGAGAAGGGAAACACAGATAACCATCAGGGTCTCTAGAAAGAAGGGCGTCTTCAAGATCCCTGAAGAACCGTTCACTTCGTCCGTCGTCTCGCTAATAGGCGGTGAGTGACATTTCTCAACAGATGTCCAAAACCAGCAGAATACTGGAATACCTCATGTCCAGGGGCAATGAGGAGGTCCCGATCGAGGCTATCGCGGCTGACCTGAAGATGGACAAGAAGATTGTGGCAAGCATCGCAAGTAGGCTGGTTTCCAGGGGGTCCATTGACAGAGCGTCGAGAGGCGTCTACATCCACAAGCAGCTCAGCGTAAGCGCCAGGACGGTCGAAGCCGTCCTCGCCAAGTTGCAGAAGACGATTAGGATGACCTTCGGGAAGCAGATCTCGGAGAAGATCGATGTTTCACAGATAGGCGACAAAAAGAATGTAGGAGGACTCGAAGAGGCAATGGCCAGGATGAGGAAGGTCTTGGGCATGGCTGGCGCGAACAACCTGTTCCGATTGGTGGTGAAGAGGGTGGCCAGACCTAGCGAGTGCAAGTACATACTCACCAGAGTTGGCGCACCTTGATTCAAAAACAATTATAAAGTCAGGGAGAATTGGGCTTGATGCGGGGGTAGCCAAGCACGGCCAAAGGATGGGGCCTTGCGTTGGGTCCTTCCGGTCAAAGGCGCAGGACTTAAGATCTGGAGGTATCCAGATGGGACATTCTGTCTCGAAGGAGTCCGTGGGTTCAAAAGGACGGCCCGTGAGAGCCGTTGTGAAAATCCCATCCCCCGCACCAGTCAATTCTGACGAAAATCCATCGAGACGACGTCCTCTGTGAAGGCAAGACTCTCACGAGAACCCTGATCTACTTGAAAAGGCCGAACCTCTTCTTTTTCTTCTTCACGACCTTTTTGACCGGACGCTTCGCTGGTGCTTCCTCCTCCTCTGGCTCATCCTCTTCCAGTTCCTCATCCTCAATCAGATCGCTAAGAAGGTCCTCGGCCACAACGATGTCCATTTCATCAGGTTCTTCGAGAGATGGTTCCTCTTCTTCGGCCGGGTTCTCAAATTCTCCCGGGATCGTCTCTTCCACTTCGACCGGGGGCTCTTCCTTCTGCGGGTCTTCTTCAAGCGCGCCAAAGGACTCGGTCATCTTGTCTATCCTCTTCTTCTCGTCGGCGACGATGGCGGCTACCTTCTTGATCTCGCTCTCCCAGCCTGTGAGGTGCTTCTCTCTCTTGACGAGCTCCTCTTTCAACTGCTCAAGCGCCTGCTCTCTCTCAATCAGTTCGCTCTCGAACTCCGAAAGCTCGGCAAGTTTCTGAACCACTTCCTTCTTCTTCAGGTGGAGGTCGACCTCGTTCTCCCTGTACAATTCTTCTGCGCACATCCTCTCACAACGACAAATGGATTATAGCAATATAGTATTTTGCCCATTTACAAGGGTTTTTGGGTCATTTCATTTGACAATTCTCGAATTGTTCCATCGTGTGTTTCATGCACTCTGGACGGCGTCTCGCGGGCCCCAATATCGTCTTCCACAATGTCAAAGACTTTAAGTAGTTCGCACCATATCTCACGGTGTGGTCCGATGATTAAGCCACTTTCGGTTCTTAACCAGAGCATCAACAGGAACGTCATTGTTGAACTCAAATTCGGGAGAGGGTACAGAGGAGTCCTTGACGGTTTCGATCCTCACATGAACCTCGTTCTAAAGAATGCACAGGAGCTGGCGAACGACGAGGTGGTCAACCGTTACAGCCTCGCGATAGTGCGCGGGGACAACGTGATCTACATATCTCCGTAGGTGACCAACTTGACCAAGGGGACGACTTCTAAGGGTAAGAAATCCGGCAAGAAGACCCACATTATGTGCCGGAGATGCGGAAAGCACTCGTATCACATCAGAAGGAAAGCATGTGCCCACTGTGGTTATGGCGGGTCCTCCAAGATTAGGAAATACAGCTGGGCGAAGGAGCATGCCTGACGGGGATAAGCCTTCGGAGAGTTGTGGTGTTGTCGGTATTTTGGGGTATGACGATTCAAGTGTAACCTCCAATATCTATTTCTCTTTGAGAGCTCTCCAGCATAGGGGACAAGAATCTGCCGGTATCGCAGTCCAGCAAGGGAAGAGAGTAAATTGCATGAAGGACCTGGGTCTGGTCTCTGAAGTTTTCGATTCCAAGAGTATCAAGAAGCTGAAAGGGAAAGCAGGAATCGGGCACGTGAACTACACCAAGAAGATAACGAGCCGGGACTATGCCCAGCCCCATGTCGTAAGTACATCAGTTGGCGAGATTGCCTTGTGCCACAACAGTGCCATTATTAACGTGGAGGATTTGAAGAGAGATCTTCGGATAAAAGGCCACGTTTTCCTCAAAGGCTCAGAAGGAGAGGTAATGGCTTATCTGATTGCGGACGAAATGGAGAGGTTCCATGACATCCTGAAGGCAATCAAGGCTATGATGAGGAAGCTTGTTGGCCCGTACTGCATCGCAATCGTCCACGAAGGACGAGTCTTCGGGATCCGTGACCCATATGGAGTTAGGCCGTTTTGTATCGGTGAATTGACGAACGGATTCGCCGTTGTTTCTGAGAGCGTCGGGCTGGACGTTCTTGATGCCAAGCTCCTCAGGGATGTTATTCCCGGGGAGGTTGTGGAGCTGACGGAGAACGGCGTGGAATCACATCAGATGATGAACCGGAAGAACAAGGCGCTTTGCTTCTTCGAGTACATCTACATCGCCCGGACGGACTCCAAGATCGATGACAGGTTCGTCTATGAGGTCAGACAAAGATTGGGTGCCAGATGCGGGAAGGAGAACCCCGTCGATGCCGAGTTAGTGATCCCAGTCCCGGACTCAGGAAGATCTCATGCATATGGGCTGGCGGGTGAGACCAAGATCCCGCTGGTTGAAGGCCTGATCAAGAATCGCTACGTTTACAGGACATTCATAATGCCAGAGCAGAGGACAAGAGACATAAGTGTCAGGGAGAAGATCAATCCCATTGTTAACATCATCAGAGGCAAGAAGGTCGTTCTGGTGGATGACAGCATCGTGAGGGGGACGACCATGCGGAGGATTGTGCAGGCGGTCAGGTCGGCCGGTGCAAAGGAGGTGCATGTGAGAATTGGCTCCCCTCCTCTGATAGCCCCATGTTATCTCGGCGTGGACCTCAAGACGAGAGATCAGCTCATGGCACCTGGAAAGACTGTAGAGGAGATCGGGGAGTCTCTGACTGCAGACTCTGTCGGATATATCAGCATTGATGGAGCTGTGGACGCAATTGACAAGCCCAAGGCCGATCTTTGCATGGGATGCGTCACCGGCAAGTATCCAGTGAATGTTCCGTTTGAATCACATCGGTTTCAGAAATCTTTGGATCAATACAAGGAGGAGAATGAAGGCTAGATAGTGTTGCGGTATAGTGGGAATCAACTCCAGTTCCCCGGTTACGAGGAGGATATTCCTTGGACTGAAGGTCATCCAGCACAGAGGTCAAGAAGCGGCCGGGATTGCAGTGGGCAATGGTCTGAAGATAGACCACTTCAAAGGAGGAGGACTTGTCCACGAGGTTTTTGACACAAAAAGATTGGAGACGCTGAAAGGGAACGTGGGAATAGGACACATAAGGTACTCAACCACAGGTATGAAGACCGCCGATGAAGCACATCCCATACTCGCGACCACATCGAAAGGTGATATCGCTGTCTGCCACAACGGTGAACTCGTCAACGTGAAGTCCATGAGGGAAGGTGTCGAGAAGGATGCTTCTGAGTGGGGGTCTGACACCGAGTTTGTGGTAAGAATCCTTGCAAAGGAACTTGAGACCGCGCCAGGCCCTCTGAGAGCGATATCCCGAACACTGGCAAGGGTCAAGGGAGCGTATTCCCTGGTCATTCTGATAGGCGATAAGCTGTTCGCTGCTAGAGACCCGCACGCCATTCGACCGCTATGCCTGGGTAAGATGGAGGACGGCTACGTTGTAGCATCCGAAACTCCAGTTCTTGATCTATTGGAAGCTGAATTCGTTAGGGATGTGAAGGCAGGCGAGATTGTCGAGGTGGGCAAGAAAATTGCTAGATCCTTTGAGATGCCAAGAAACAAGTACACTGCTCACTGCATGTTCGAGTACGTTTACTTCTCCAGACCAGACAACTGCCTAGATGGCAGTCTGGTGTATGACGTGAGAAGAAGAATCGGCGAAACCCTAGCCAAGGAACACAAGATCAAGGCTGACGTTGTGATACCCGTTCCGGATTCTGGAAGAGCACACGCAGCCGGCTATTCGATGGAGAGCGGGACCCCGTTTGTGGAGGGTTTGATAAAGAACAGGTTCGTGGAGAGAACGTTCATACTCCCTGAACAGAAAGAAAGAGAGATGGGCGTGCTGCTAAAAATGAACCCAGTGAAATCTCTGGTTGAGGATAAGAGGGTAGTGCTCGTGGATGACAGCATAATACGTGGCACAACGATGACACGGATAATCGGGAACCTGAGAAGAGCTGGTGCAAAGGAAGTTCACATTAGGATTGGATGTCCTCCGATAAGGCATCCATGCTACCTTGGGATAGATATGAAGACGAGGGAGCAGTTCATCGCTAACGGTAGAAAGGTCAATCAGATAGGGAAGAAGATAGGTGCCGATTCCTTGGGCTACTTGAGCATTAAGGGACTGATCAAGGCGATTGCTCTCCCGGAGGACCGTTTGTGCTTGGGCTGCCTGACAGGAGAGTATCCAGTTGAGGTCGATGGTGAAAAACTCCGTCGCCAGGAAAAACTGGAAGGATTCTCCTAGTAAGTTAGAAACGTATTTAATCCGATCTTGCCATTGAGTTGGGAAGGGCCGGTAGATCAGCTGGAAGATCGCTACCTTGGCATGGTAGAGGCCGCGGGTTCGAGTCCCGTCCGGTCCATTTAACTTAAGGTTAAAATACTACAAGACCCATGCTTGCTGCAATGTCAGATCAGCACTATCGCATGGAAGGCCGACTGAAGAGCTGCCTCAGTAGAGTTGAACGGAGCAAGGAGATACTCCCGAAGAACAAGAAGGCAATCAAGGCTTTCACGGATGCATGTACCAGAGAGGGGCTCACTCTTTCGAGTATTGCGAAGTATCTGAACAGTCTGACCAAGATTGCTTCATGGACAAATAAGGGATTCGCCACTTGGAAGAGAGAGGACGTGGAGAAAATCGTTGAGAAAATCCAAAAGGAGAACTGCAGCGAGTGGACAAAGCACGCTCACAAAGTTACTCTCAAGAAGTTCTTTCGCCAACTCATGAAGACAGATGAATACCCAGAGGAAGTCCGCTGGATCAAGACATCGGTGAAGAGAAGAAACCACAAGCTTCCAGAGGAGCTTCTGAACGAGAGTGAAGTTCTCATCATGATAGACCATTGCGAGAACCTCAGGGACAGAGCGATAATCTCCTTCCTGTGGGAGTCAGGATGCCGGGTGGGGGAGCTTCTTTCATTGCAGATCAAGCATGTCGAGTTCGATGAGGATGGATATGCAAGAGTCATTATCCCAGAGGGGAAGACTGGACCCAGGAGGTTGAGGTGCGTATCTTCCGCGCCCCATCTCAACATGTGGTTGCAGAATCACCCTTTGAAGGATAACAAGAACTCAGCTCTGTGGGTGGGAATCGGGACGGTTGGGAGGAACAAACCTCTCATGTACTCGGCGGTTCGAAAGCTGCTGGCGAATGCGGCCAAGCGTACGGGAGTGACAAAGGCGGTCAATCCACACAACTTCAGGCACAGCAGAGCGACCTTCTTGGCGAACCACATGACCGAATCTCAAATGAAACAGTATCTTGGCTGGGTGCAGGATTCCTCCATGGCTGCGGTGTACGTGCATCTGGCCGGAAGGGACACTGACAAGGCGATAGACAGAATGCATGGCATCGATGAGGAGGAGGGAAAGCGGGAGAGCGTTCTCAAGCCAAAGGAATGCCTGCGATGTCGTTTCGTGAATCCATCGGAGTTCAAGTTCTGCGGGAGGTGCACAGCACCGCTAACGACTGAAGTCGCCCGTTCACTATGGAAGGAGACTGAGAAGCTTGATGAGATGTTCTCGAAAGTGTTGGAAGACCCTGAAGTTCAGGCATCAATAGTGAGAAGCTTGAAGAAGTTCAATGGCTTGTCTTCTGATGCGAAATGATATGGGTTTGGCATTTCAATCTCAAAGGTCTGATCTTACAGAGGTCGCATGAGGATTCTACTTCAATCCTACTCATCAAATGAAGAAACAGCTATCTCGTGCATTGTATGACTGAACCTCAGAGCAAGACTTCAGAAGGTTCTGATGGACACGGCGAGATTCATACCGAGTTGGGTTCGGAACCGTAGAGAAGGCGAATTCCTGAGACCTCACAGATTTCCAACCCGAAGAAGGAGCACAAAGGTCGCTTTTGATGTGGACTATTAGGTTCTAAGCAATCAAACCTTAAATAGCCCGATATCAATGAACATCTCAGAAAATCTGTACTCAGTGGAGGTCGATTGTAGGGTGAAGTGATGCCGAAGAAAAAAGGAGCTCTCAAAAAGTGTCTGAATATGTTTTTCGAGACAGCGAAGTCAAGAAAACGTGATTTGACGGAGGAGGATTTGAGAGCTCATTTCATCAAAACGGACATCCTTGGGCATTTGGGATACACGAAGATAGGCGAAGACATACGACTCGAAAGAGCAATTCATAAGAAGCGGAAAAGGCCTGACATACAGTGTCTGGATGAGTACGGTAATGTTGTGTTTGTCGTGGAGTTCAAGAAACCTTCAGAAGCGACTGGCTTGAGAAACCATTTGACTCAGTTGTGGGACAGCTACGTAATCCCGCTGAAAGCGCAATACGGTATTCTGACCAACGGTCTATCAGTGATTGTGTATCAACGCATAGGCTTGAACCCTCATTCTATACTCGAGAAAAGCGTAGGAGAACTGGACGAGAAAGACTGTCAGCTAATACAAGGAAGGCTTCAGAAGCCGTCCTACGACATGACCAACGTGAAGAGAGTGAATGAATACTTCAGAGAGTTCACTGACCCTAATGAGATGAGGCCTCTTGACACGGAACTCGCCCGAGAACTCTTCTTCGAAGACTTCGCGCTCAGAGAGGGGTCATTGTTCTCGAATCTCGTTCAGGGAACGATTGAGCTTCTTGACTATCAATACGAGAAGTCCACATTCCTAACCAGCGCATATGATTTTTGGAAGAAATCGTATGCCAAGAAGCCTGATAAGATTCCCAAATCGTGGAGAAGATTCATTGGTAGTCCTGTTTCAAGCACTTCTGATGAGGACCTGTACAAATTCATGTTCTGCTTGGAGACGACATACGCATTGTTCACCAGGCTAGTACTAGCCAAAGCATGCGAGGACTACAAATTCCCTCACATAAATTTCAACGAATTCCTGAGCCAAATGAAGGGATTCAGAGGAGAGATTTCACTCGTATCGTGGGGCATTCTGTTAACACAATGGATAGAAAACATGAGAGACAGTCTTGTTGAATCTGTGTTCGAGGAAGACATCTTCTACTGGTGGACCGACAAATTCAACGAAATGCGAACGTGGGAGACTTGGGAACTGTTCTCCCCGAAGCTAGTAAGCAATGAGCTCATGCCGTTCTGCGAGTGTTTGGCAGATGTGATGTTCACACTCTACAAGTATGACTTCTCGAGAATCGCTGGAGACCCTCTTGGAGACTTGTATCAGAGGTATTTCGACAGGGAAACGAGGAAAGCACTTGGTGAATTCTACACACCGAGAGGAATCGTGAGCTACATTCTGGATGCCGTGGAATACAACGGCCAATTCGTAACTGACAAGAGACTTCTTGATCCTGCCTGCGGTTCGGGCACGTTCCTAGTAGAAGCATTGAACAGATACTTGGATGCATCAACTGAAGAGGCAGTGACTACTGGCTGGGGAGGAGTGCTGAGAAGGCTTTGTAATGAATTCCACATCGTAGGCTTCGACATCCATCCCTTCGCTACGATCATGGCCCAGATACGTTTCATGCTTGTCCTTATCCCTTATTACAAGAAGGCTGTCGAATCAGAAAGAACGTTCGTTCTTCGAAGAATCCCAATCTTTAGAACCGACTCTCTGGTTGATGAGAGAAAGAGCAAGAAGCAAGATATCATGTCATTTGTTGAGGGCGTGAGGAATGTTCAGTTGAAGATTGCTCTGCCAATAAAGAAGAAGATCGAAGACAAAGAGTTCATCGAGATTGAGGTGACAATGCCACGCACCCAGGAAGTCTGGAACAAGACGGATTTGAAAAACGTCCCGGAATACTTCTGCGCGTTGCAGGCAGTCTTTGACACAGTCAAATATCAAGCAAGAAACGAGGAATACACCATTGACAAGGACCTGATTGAAAGGAGACTGAAGGAGTACTTGGATAGAAAGAAATGGAGGAGTCTAGTTGGTTTCTTCATTCCCTATGCAAACCAGATTCTGAACACGATAAAGGACCTTAAATACAGATTTGGTGACGGAAGATTGGTGAAATCTGTCGAAGACGTCATGTTGGCTGGATTGCTGAAGAACTATGTAGAGTATGACTATGTGGTTGGAAACCCACCGTATGTAAGGGTCCAAATGATTGATACTAATCAGAAGAGGCACTACGAATCTGTATATGAGACGGCAAAAGGTCTATACGACCTCTACTGCCTATTTGTCGAAAAAGGTATTAACTTACTGGCGAAGAACGGTCGTTTCGGATACATAACTTCGAACAAATTCATGGCAAGAGGATATGGTGAGAGTCTCAGGGGTTTCATAGCTGACAATTCTAGGATTGATCAGATAATCGATTTTGGAGACTCTGGCGTCTTTCAGGATGTGACCAACTACCCATGCATACTGATACTCACCAAAGAGAAAAATGTGTCTGACAATCTGATCAAATGTGTCCGAGTGGCTGGTCCTACAGTCACCCCTCCTTCCGGCGGTGCGCCTGAGGATGCACAGAGTAACACCACGTTGGCTGAAATTGAAGACAAGATCCGTAGTGCAAGAATATCCACGAAAGAGTATGATATTTTCGAATACGACCAATCCGCATTGACCCCATCTCGATGGGAATTGATGCCTTCCGAAGAGAAGAATGTGATGGAGAAGATGCTGAAAAGAACGAACACCAAGCTGGGCGACACTATTGAAGAAATCGGAGTGGGGATACAGACAAGTGCAGACAAGGTATTCGTGATAGGCAGAGAACTTAAAGAAAGACTTGGACTTGAAGATGAAGTGACGAAGAAGTTCCTGTACGGTAAGAATGTCAAGAAATGGCAGATTCTGTGGGAGGATCATTTCGTTATCTATCCATATCAGAACCGAGATGGGGTTGCTGACCTGATTTCTGAGGACGATCTCAGGCGCAACTTCCCGAAGACCCACAAATATCTTGCCAAATACAAGAGTAAACTTCTCAAGAGATGGGGTATCAAAGTCTGGTACGAATTGTCAACCAAGAGAAGCTATAGTTGGTTCAGACAACCGAAAATCCTGATAGCAGGGACTTCCCACGGAAGCAATTTTGCTTTTGATTCCGATGGTTTCTTCTACCCAAAGGGCGGGGGTGGCATTTTTGGATTGGTGTTAGGAAGGACTATGTCTGCCAAGGATGACTATCTATATATACTGGGCCTATTGAACTCCCGTGCACTCGACTTCTATTTCAAACACATAAGTCCCATGCTTTCTGGGAAATACTACACATATCATGAAGACTATTTGAAGGAGCTTCCACTAAGACTTCCTTCGTCTGGAAAGGACCGCAAATTGTCTCGCAGAATGGTTGACAAAGTGAAAGAAATAACAGTCCAGCGTGAAATTCGACGAAGAACAAGATGTTTTCCAGACGAATATCTATTGAGAGAAGAGCCAACAGAGTTGGGCAGGGTGAGTTACACTTTCAAAGCAAATCACAAGTCCCTGAAACCGAGTATCGTAGAGTTGGTTGATGGTGGTTTTGGAGTCGCAATTGGGAAGAAAGAATCCAATATATCCGCTGAAACCAAAGCCAAATCCCACTACATTTGTGCTGCTATTGAAGGCAAGAACTTCAAGAAGGGCGGAAAAATCGAATTCAGAATCCCGAAAGACGATAGTGTGGTAGTGGAAGCTGTGAAGCGTTACAATGCAGACATCGAGCGGCTGGAAAAGACATCCGCTCTGGAGTTGGAGGAGGAGATTGACGAATTGGTGTACACACTCTATGGGCTGGATGAGGAGGATTCGAAAGTCATTGGGAGCTTCTTGGAGAAGTTCCAGTAGGAACATCTATTGTGCAAAGGCTTACAACGGTGTCAGAAACGTTTGCCTTGCGATGGTGAGAATATGATTGGAGAGCTTTTGCCACATGAGCTACGTGACCAAGAGGATCAGATTGAAGGGTTTCTTGACATTCTCTATGAGAAAAGTGGTGTGATCAATGGTGTATACAGGCCTTTTACCTTCAATGAAGACGACATCCCAGCTGCAATAGATGCAGATGTTGTATCCACACTTCTTGAGGTTCGTATCCTGCGAAAGGACCTCATTCCCAAGAGAGGACTCTTCCCATCTCACTTCAGGCTTTTTCTGGACAAGAATATATTCTGCTATTTGTGTTATCACAATGGCAGAATGACGGTTCTGATAACATTGATTGAGAAAGATTTGCCTTATGCGGTTCGTCTGCTGGAAAGGCGCACACGCCTCGTCTATAGACTAGCCTCGCGTCAGAAGAATGTGGTAGATGAACATACTTTTGAAAGGATTCCGCTGCCGGAGACCAGGCCGGAGGAATTCACTGACCGCCTATGGAACCAACTGCGAAGGGATGGAACGCTCAAAGCCTATCAGGTCTTTGACAGAATGGCAAACATGAAAATCCAACTCGGAAGGTGTGATCTTCTCATTGACAAATTACTGGACCGAGCCATCGATTTTGAGAGGGTTAGTCTTCTGAAGGGTCGCTTGGCAGACTCTAGTCGTTTGGAGTGGATTGATTTCGAGAAGCTTATATGCTCAGTCCTACGTATTCTTGGACTTTCTGCGAAACGTAAGGGAAGGCCCGGAGAGACGGATGTGTTTGTGGAAACACCTATCAAGATGCTAATAGAATGCAAGCTGAGAAAGAGAATCTCATCATCCGTCTATGAGGAGGCAATCCACGAGTTGGAAAGACACGGCAGAACCTTGCAGGACACTATGCTTTTTGTAGTGACTAATCATCCTCGACGCGAGTTGACTTTCGAGTTTGGCCAAGCTCTCAGGCAGGATGTCAGGATACTGTCCTCAAGCGACCTTAGCTCCCTCTTGGACCTTCATCTCCAATATGATCTCTCCGATGCTGAAACGGTTGTAGGGCTGATCTCATACTGGCACCTAGCCAATAGGTTGAAGAAGTTGTATGGTGAAAGCTCATATGTTCAATCCGACTGAGAATTGGACATCGACACATCAGCCTCATGATTATTTAGTATCGGCAACTCTGCGAACCTCTTGACGGAATCCTTGGTCTTCCTTTCCTGGCAATAACTGTCTATCTGCACCCTGCCTTGGGATTGACAAATACGAAATAGGAGTCCCACATTCTCGTGACCTGTGGAGATATCTAACTGTTTCTATCACCTGAAAAGGCTTCAATGCACACAGGACGAGAACGAATTCACCTTGGCTCTTGCTAGCGTTCTGGCAAACAACTCGGTTTTCGAACACAAGATACTGAAGGAATGTGGTGTAGATGTCTCGAAAGACGATTTGGATGTCATAAGGACATTTCAAATGACTTCTGTATCTAGCATCCCCGATTTGGTGGTTGAGGTTCTGAACAATGGCGACCTGATTGCCACAATTCATTTCGAAGTCAAAGTTGAATCTGAGCCTAACAAGAATCAAGTAGATAGGCATCTGGAAGGTGTCAGGAATCGAGCAAAACTTCTAGCAAGCACAGGATCAGAAATACCCGTATCAACACTTGTCATTCTATCGAAACACGACACGCCCTTGTTTTCGACCCAGCGTAGTGTTGAGTGGTTGAGTTGGAATAGATTATGCAGATTGCTTCGCAAGAGTCAATGTGGCGACCCTGTCGCGGATTATCTTACGCAATCTTTATCGGATATTTTGGAGGCAAGAGGAATGGTAGAATTCGATGGGTTCGAAGTAGACAAGTGGGGCAGATATGTGCAAATACATGAAGAGAACACTTCTCTTTTCGAGGAAGTTGAGGATCAGTTGGCCCAGTTCATCGAGGAGTTTAGGGAACTAATCCGACAGCATGTAAAAGACAGAGTGAGCCCCTATGACAAGTTCCAACAAGAGGTCCATGGAAGAGGGAGGAATTTTCAGTTCTGGTTTCAAGGGAAAAGAGGTTCTCCGGGTTACGATTACTATGTTGGACTGAGAATCTCCCCAGAGGATGGCTGGATTGAGACTTCGATCTCTGCCGACAGGTCAAGCGATTCTAAGAGGCTTCTTAGGAATTTGGATGGGCGAAAGATTAGGAGGTTGTTTGATGGTTGGTCAATCTACTATGAGAAGGGCTGGGAAGAGAGGGTAGTCGGTATAGACAAATATACCGAGGTTCTGGACCTTGGCCCCGCCTCAACCGCTCTGATTCTCCGCAGATATGTCTCAGAAAATTCTAGTTCTTTTGGCAACGGAAGAATAAAAAGGAGAATTGCTGACGACTTGAAATCGGCGTGCGAGATTTTTGGGCTCTTGTCCTAGGATATAAGGAAATCGTCGACATTTCTCACTCTACCCTTAATGCATTCCAACTTTGGCATTTCTATGCTTGCGAGTGTTCACGTCTCGAAACAGATTACAATAAGCAGGCTCTTACATATCCATCTAGACAATCTTGACGGAGCTTCTGGCTGTTAGGGTATAGCAATGGCGTATGACGGATGCCTTGTTTCGCTACGAACTGAAGGCCTGTCCTGTTGATTCCCGAACATGGAGTAAGCGTGAGTATCATATCACAGAACAACACTCCTCGACGTGTGCCCCTAATAAAATGCTATCACAAGGAAGAATGCAAATATCAGCATCTCGAAAGAAACCGGACCTGGCAACTGGACGCCCAGCCATCTACTGGCATAGACTATCTCACAGTCCTTGAATCTCCTCCGGGCGACTGTCGGTACATGTACGACCCTGAGAATAGCTCTATTGCTCTTGCCACAATTCTGAAGGCATTCTGTCCAGAGTATGATAAGAATGTTGAAATTCGCAAGACAGACTTGCTGAGAATCCTCCAAGAAAAGAAGATATTCGTTATTGACGCTTGTCTATGCCCCGTTAAGAGAACTAAGAAAACTACGAAAGAAGAAGAGAAGACAACAGAGTTCATTAGGAAATGTGCAACAGCATATCTTAACAGAGAAATCGCAAGGGTGAAGCCACAAAAAAAGATCATTGTCGCGAAAGCAAATCTGCTATGGAGATTGGAAGACATACTGAGAAAATCGAAGCACGCAGACAAAGTACTCCGGGAGAAGGTTCCGTTTCCAGGTTGTGGACAACAGAATCGATTCAAGGCAGTGATTAGGCTGGCTAGGGAAGCAGGGAAGCTCTGATTCATTGCCACATTGTTAGACAAAAGATTCATCTACGCGGGACTCAATCCTGGACACTCAGGGGGAGTAGATGGCACGTAGAGCCAAACAAAAGGAAAGAAGTGAACGCGCTGATGCTGCACACATATCCATCCGCCTACATTGGCATGACAACGGCTGGAATGGATGTCTTTGCGAGGGCCCGTCCGAGAATGTCTACTGTGAGATGCATGCACTGATTTCGCAATCGATTGCGTGCACTTATAATTTGGTCTCACCTTTACCATTGCCCACCTGACATGCTTGAAACGAGTCATCTAGATGTAGAACTTGAAGTTTGGACTCCTATCCTTTACTATTGGGTTTGACACCAGGATCTCTCCCACTGCGTCTGAGAACATTATCGTGACTGGTTCTGAATCACCCAGTTTGCAGGCGTTATAGTTCAGTTTTGTCAAACAGAAAATGTCATAAGCTATTTGCTTGACATTTGCTTTCCCATGTTGGAGTTCGATTTTGAGAGGTACTGGAGTCTCCCAACCATCGTATGTTCCGAGTCTTGGCTTGAATCCTGACGCCCACAGGTAGGTTCTATTCTCGTTCCACTTCCAGAAAGTCCCTCTCAATATCGGTTTGCGCCCATTCCGAAAGAGTTTCATACCTCCCCGTTCGAGTTTCACATTGACTCCCACCAACTTGACTCCTGGAGGACATGCCTTTTTGTAACCGATGTACTCTAGCTCACCTATGCTTGATCGGGAATGTAGGAATATCTCTTTGAGTTTCTTGCCCTCAAGGTCTTCGTACGTCTTCAGAATCCCTTTAAGGAGGTTTCTTGCGGCTTTCTTGCTCAGGTGGAATTGGTGGTCATCTGGGGAGTACCATGGGCCTTCGTCTCCCAAGAAAATGATTCCGTCTCCAGAATCCAGAAACATCTGGGCAGCACAACATGCAGTCCGGTTGCGTTCATCATCGCTACTTCTCCTGAAAGCAATTCCGATGTAGCACACACCTTCTCGAGCATCTGCAAGTTTCCAAGGTTTGCCTCCAGACTTGTAGTAAAGCGCTGTTGAAAGGTTCCATGCAATGTCCGAAACGGGGGAAAGTTGCCTTCGGTATTCTTCACTGTCAGCCCGGAGTGTAGACTCCCTTATTATCTGGATTGGGATCCCAAATTTCATAGACTTCGCCTTCAGTTGGCGTCTGAAATCAACAGACAGCCGATACTGATCGAGGGTCCAGTCCAATGGCTCCAACTTGCCGGAAACCCAATCTTTGATACTTGATTGACCCTCAGACCTTCTTCTTCGTTCCTTCTTAGTGGGAAGGCGCCCCCAAGCTTCACCAGGCCTTGAGAGTGGCCTGCAGTATTTCCAGACCTCTTCTGGAACCATGCACACCAAAACATCAAATGACTCGTCTCGTTTCTTAACTATGGAGATACCTTCGAGATACTTGTCAACAACGTCGAATGCACGTTTGTATGGATCGCGATGTTGTGAAGCTTTGATCAGTTCTGCCTTGTCCATTGGGTAGGTCCAAGCCGGTTTCGTTGGCCAGACCGCTTCATACGCTGCTTCAAAGCCTGGGAAAGGTGGCCAGAGTCTCTTATCGAGTCCTTCTTCGGGTAGTATTGGTCCGGTCATCAATTCTGACCATTCTTTCAATCTCTTTATCCCATCCGGTGGCCCGAGAACGCCGTATGTTATGTTCATTGGATGTGAGGGCAAGTCTGAGTCGTAGGGGCCAAACAGAGACAGTCCATCGTGAGGGTCTTCCAGTCTTTGACCGTATCTGAATTCAATCAGCGGCTCCCCAAATACTCCTACTTCAAGACTCATCTAGATCATCAATCTCTTTTTGAATTACACTTACTTCTTCCAATTCTTCGTCGTCCCACTCGTCAACTACCAACTCGATTTCATCCTCAATTGGCTCTTCATGTTCCGAAGTCTTCTCCTCAACTACTCTTACTGGAACTTCCCCTTTGATGAATTCTGCAGAAATCACTATTTGCTCCCTTTCATTCTCGCCCAACACTATCGTATCTTTATCCCCAGCCAAGTAACTCACAATTGCCAGAGAACGGTTATACCATTCATGATTCCACCAATTCTTTCTTATCCTTCTGCCTCTCGCAAAAGCAGATTTGCGCTTCAATGGTTCACCGGACATGTCGGTCAGGCGCAGGCCGATTGTCAACTGAGCTATGTAACCATAGTCAAGATCTTGTCTCACTCTGAATCTAGGGGAGAGGCAGTATTGGAATTCCTCTGGTTCCTGTTCCACTCGTCTCCATATTCTTCTTCCTGAAACTTGGACCCTTGTGTATCGGCCGGAGTATCCTCGGAAACGAATTCTGTTGCCGTCCAGAAGTCCGGGAGGGAAGTGCAGTTTGTTCCTGTCCGCTACCAAACCTCTTCTCGATAATTCTGCATGAATCGACCTCGATAGGAGATTCTTAACTATGTTGCCGCTGTCAATACCTTCAATAGTAGCGGTCTTCGACAAGGCATACTCTTTTTCATAAGTGATCTGATAGTTCACGCGATGGTCTTCAGGTGGTGAATGGAAAGCGAAGGCAGTCCCCCCATCTTTTGGATAGATTGCCCAAGTATCTGCAAGTGTAAGGAGGGCGTAGCGCGAAACATACGTGTTGAATCTGAACTTCTTTATCACGTCAGGTATCCTCAATATCCGCAAACAGTTTGTGGAGACCTCCTCCGGTTGGTCATCCGTGAACCCCGTGTCCAGAAAGGTAGCGGCAACGGTCTCCTTCCCGTTTCTGATTGGCTTTGGTGCATCTATCGAGGAGAGCTTCTTCAGAAGCTTTCTAAGTCCCAGAGCCCAACTCTTATAGAATGGAATGAAAGTCAAGTCACTTGTCATCCAATCCAACTCAGTTGGACGAAGTCCATCAACATTGAGAGGTATAAGGAAGTCCTCTTTCCTACTCCGTGCTATGTTAAGGGCTAGAGTTCGTTCTTTTACTGGATTTGGCTTAGATAGTGAAAACCTCGAAAGTAGCGCAATAACTCTGAACGTTTCGCTTTTGATTGCTTCGTCTATGTTTCTTGGATAGGACTCGCCTCCTAGTAGCTTGAACCTGTCGCACCAGACAGCATAACCTTCACTCGTTAGTTTGAGGGTTAGCCACTCTGCCAAATCCCCATCTTCCGAAGCATAGCTGATAAACAGATATTGCCTTGAACGTTCTTCTACCATCTCAATCGATACCTACCGCTTCACCGTTTTCTGTTTTGGAGATTCTCTCTTGCAC
>JAUVHO010000048.1 GCA_030593295.1 Methanomassiliicoccales archaeon
AGTTCGCCGTCACCGTTGGTCTGGAAGGTGTACGTGCCTTCACTTGTATTGTATCCGATTATGATCTTGAGGTCCATCGGCCTGGCTTGAGGACTGATCTTACCGACCTTTGCATCAAATGTAGTACCATCAACCGGCACAAGCTCGATGGTCCCCCATCTTGTGTTTTCCCCAAAATCTCCTCCAATCATTCCAAGAACCATGATGTAAAGAAGTGCGGTCAGAACCACGGTCATCGCGACCATGAGAATCGTAGCCACAACGGGTGAAACTGCCTCTATCCTCTTCCTCAACTTTCTCATTCAATCTCCTCCGATGGATGCGAATAAAAAAAAGAAAAAGGGTGTGGAACTAGTCCACTTAGACGGGTGTATCGAACGACGTTGAAGTGATCTGGTCACCAGTTGCGCTCCAAATCATCACCAGGTCGTATGACGAATCAGGATACAAGTTCGTCATCTTCAACTTGTCGCCTATGTTGACCTTCTGGTTGTCCGCCAGGTCCACATACGTTATAGTCCCGACATCCGTCGATCCGGGGGCAAGGGTCAAAACCCCATCGTCGTTGTTCGAAAAGCTGTACTTGCCCTCAAACGTACCGTTCCTCAGCAGGATAATCTCCAGATCTACTGGCTTAGGGTCTGGATTCACCCGACCGAAGTCGACATCATACGCAGTGTTGCTGACCGGGGTCTTTTTTCCCCATGTCCCTGTTGGGATAACGGAGCCACTCGGGGCGAGCCCGATGACCATGATGTACAACACAGCCGCCAAAACCACGGTAATCGCGACCATCAAAATGGTAGCAATAACCGGAGACACACCTTCCTCATCCTTTCGGATGAAAGACTTTCGTTTCATGTGTTATGTCACTCCTGTAGGTTTTCCTACAAAGATAGCTTAACTTCCAGGGAATATAAAGGTTTTGGTCACAGCTTCCTTTCCTGATTACTATCTGGTGGAATCCAGATGCTTCGATTCGAGAACCAGATACGATCCTGGCTATAATGGCGTTATTCCTTCCTTGGTGATGGTGTATGGGTGGATCCAGGTCTTCTCAGGGTGATTCCTGACCTTCCTGATCAGCAGGTTCCTCTTGAACTCGTCGTCCACCCTCTGGCGCTCCAATTCGATGATTACGTCCACTATCTCCTCCACGCCGCTCTCGGTCCTAGTGTCGTGCACGTCTGTGAGCATGGTCAGTAACGCAATGCTCCTGTTGTGCTGGATGTGCGACTTGATCGTCCTGAGGGCCGAGAGAACGTTCCTGTCTGCGTAATACTCCAAGAAGAAGTCCAGGGAATCTATGACGATCCTAAATGGCGGCTTCAGCCTTGACACCTCATACGTGAGCGAGGTCAGCAGGTTCACGCTCCTCCTCATCTCCCCCTCTTCGTTCTCATACCTCTTCAAGTCCTTGGTTTTGAGTCCTTCCTGCCTGTATTTACTGATCTCGAGTTCCCTGGCCAGCACTTGTTCGTAATACTGCTCTCCGATGTTCACTATCTGCAGGTCCGATTTCCAGCCGAAATGCTCCAGCGTGGACGTCACATCCTCGTCCCTCTCGGTGGTGGTGAAATAAACGACGCTCTCTTTGCCAGTAGCATTGCTGGCGAATTGCTTTGCGAACAGTTCAGTGCCAGCTCCCGGTGAGCCCGTGACCAATATCACCAGCCCATCTGGTAGCCCCTCCATCAGCGACTTGTCAAGAGCCGGTATCCCTATTGACGTCATATCACACCTCCGCTGCCGAGATAGTCTCATCGCACACCAGGTTCAAGATGTTCCTTATCTCATCCGATTCGTACTCTTCCATGGAGAATATCAGGGTATAAGACTTCTTGGCCCTCAGATTGTTGACCAGTGTGTGGAAGAACTCTGACAGCATCTTGGTGCTGTTGTGAATGGCCATGGAGTTGATGGAATCCAGTATCACCAGGTTGTTGCGGCCCTTGGTCTTTCTGATCAAATACTCGACCTTGAGCATCACGTTCTCCAGCATCGTCGGACTTTCCACATATATGGCGTGGCCGTGTTTGGTGGACTCTCCCATCATGAACTGGGAGACAGAGTCGACGAAGTAGATGTGCTCCAGGTCTATCTCCAGCACCTCGAGCGCGTTTATTATCGACGACGCCGGTATGGTGGACGTGACGTATATCGAGTCCAGGTTCTTGTTGGGTGCGAACGAGTCCAAAATCCCCCTGATGGTATCGAAGTAATTGTCCGCTCTGATCCTCAGGGCTATGGCCGATGATTCCGGAAGGCTCTCCAGTCTCTGTGCAACTCTCACTGAAAGACTCAATTAACCACCAGCCACACTTCCACCTTTTAGCAGCGGTACCAGGAGTACGCCGCAATGGGTCAGGTCCAGCACGTACTTCGCTCTGGAATGCATCGTTCCCCTCATCTTGACCACCTGAAGCGTTCTCAGAAGGTCGCCTCTCCTCTCCAGGTTCCCCATGAATATGATGCCGTCAGCGATCGCCTCTTCGACCCCGAAAAGGGAATATCGCTCCTCAGCCGGAGATATCTCCGAAACCAGCAGGCTCGTGCAGCCCTTGGATGACAACACGGCCCCAAGTCTCAATATGAACTCCCTGATCTTCTCCTGGGTCCGAAGTCGGTAGCAGACGGATGTAATGGAATCTATCACCAATCTGGAGGTCTGGAGCTCTGAGACTATGTCGCTTATCGCGTCCACCAGTACGTCCACCTCCTCCATATCGAACTCGAGCTGTTCCAGGCCCAGCTGGGAATAGATGACTGGCATATCCAGAAAGACGAGCTTTCCTTCCCTGATCAGCTTCTCATCGAAGAAGTCGTACGGGATGATGTTGTTCATGAGCTTCTCGCAGCTCTCGGTGACCGAGATGAAAAGGCAGTTCTCCCCTGCCAAAGCCCCGTGGACAAGGAACTCCATCGAAAGCGTGGTCTTGCCCGTTCCGACGCTTCCTGTGACGAGAACGGTGTTCCCACGGGGTATGCCGCCATCAACTATGCTGTCTAGGGCGTCTATGCCCGTCACGCATCGGTCCCGCTTTCTCTCTCCGGTGATGTCCTCCGGCATCTCAACCCCCTATGACAACCGTTCTTATATGAGTTTTCTTTCCGCTGTCCACAAGTCCTGAAAATCGATATGTTTTTATGTAGATTGCCCGCTTTTGACCCCGCATGCCAGACAAACCCGTGCTCCAGGTTGCACTGGACCTGATGCATCTCAAACGCGTTCTGAAGATCGCAGAGGAGGCGGTGGAAGGTGGCGTCGATTGGTTGGAGGCCGGCACGCCTTTGATCAAGAGCGAAGGAATGGACTCCGTCCGTGAGCTGAAGAAGATGTTTCCAGGCAAGAAGATAGTCGCCGACATGAAGACCATGGACACTGGCACTTACGAGGTCGAGATCGCTTCGAAGGCCGGGGCCGATATCGTCATAGTGATGGCCCAGGCGGACGACAGCACGATCAAGGAGTCCGTCAAAGCTGGCAGGAGATACGGCTCTGAGATCATGGCTGACCTGATAGGCGTGGAGAGGAAGGCGGAACGGGCGGAGCAGGTCCAGGAGTTCGGAGTGGATTATCTGTGCGTTCACGTGAGCATCGACGAGCAGATGGTTGGAAAGGACCCTCTCACTGAACTCAGAGAAGTGGCAGAGGTCGCAAAGATACCCATTGCCGTGGCTGGAGGATTGAACTCGGAGACCGCCGTGCCAGCTCTTGAAGCGGGGGCCTCCATCATTATCGTGGGTGGAGCCATAACCAAGGCGGCGAAGGTGGCCGAGGCAACCCAATCGATACGAAAGGCCATAGATCGGGGCAAGGCCGTCAAGACCGAGCTGTACAAGAAGTACAAGGAGGACGAGCTTCACGAGGTGTTCTCGAAGGTGTCAACCCCCAACATCGCCGACGCAATGCAAAAGAGGGGGACCATGTTCGGTATCCTGCCCCGGATCAACCACGGGACCAAGATGGTCGGGCGTGCCCTCACGGTCAAGACCGCCAACGGTGACTGGGCAAAACCCATTGAGGCGATCGAACACGCCAAGGAAGGTGATGTGATCGTCGTGGACGTTGGAGGCGGGAACGTAGCCATCTGGGGGGAACTGGCTTCCTGGAGCTGCAAGCAGAAAGGCGTCGCCGGCGTGGTCATTGACGGGGCCGCGAGAGACATTGATGAGATACTCAATATCGATTTCCCGGTGTTCTCCAGGCACATCGTTCCGAGGGCCGGGGAACCCAAGGGACACGGCGAGATCGGATGCGAGATCGAGGTCGGAGGCCAGCTGGTCCGAAACGGCGACTGGATAGTCGGGGACGAGAGCGGCGTGATAGTCGTTGCCCAAGAAGAAGCGGTGGAGATGGCCAACCGTGCCCTGGATGTTTTTGAGAGGGAGAACCGGATAAGAGAAGAGATCAAGAGAGGAAAGACCCTATCGGACGTTCTTGAGCTCGAGAAGTGGGAGACCGTGGACTGAACGTTCTCAGGGCAAGTACAACATCACCAAAAGCGCGACAACGGCGGCCACTAGCGATATGTAGACGCCCATGTTCCATTTGTAGATCTTGGAGCCATCCAGCGGTGGGAAAGGTATTAGGTTGAAACCCCCAAGGACTATGTTTATCCAGGCCAGCAGGCGGAATATCTCTCCCAGGTCAAAGACGCCCGGAAAAATGGTGATGTTCAGAGGATTGGTGAGGAAGTAGAAGAGAATAAAGACTGTGCCCATCGAGATATTCGTGGCAGGTCCAGCAGCGCTTATCTTGCCATTCTGCTCCGGGGTTATGTGTCCTCCGATTATCACGGCGCCTGGCGCGGCGAATATGATCCCGACCGCGGAAGTTATCAAGGCGAGAATCAGCCCCATGAAGTAGTAATTGAACTCCGCCCAACACCCGTACTTCTGAGCCAGGAACTTGTGGGCCATCTCGTGGAAGAAGAACGCGGTCAATACCGCCAGGAACGATATGACGAAGTAATAGGCGAAGGTCATGTCGCCGATGGCGGCAGGAAGTCCATCCAGTCCTCCGGAAAACAGTATGGTGAACGCCAGTGTCAGTACGAGAACCGATATCGCAATCTCTCTCAGTTCTCTGCCGCTAAAACGAAAACCCCTGGCCTTTGGGTAATTGAAGGGAGGGTACGACACGGTTCTTCTACTCCGCCTCCGTATTTATTTCTATGCTTCTTCGAACCGGGCTCCGCAGTTGTAACAGAAATGCGCATTCTTCATCACCTCAGCATCGCACAGGGGACAGATCATCACAGTCTCCTGGGGCTCTGGCGTCTCTTCAAGTGCCGTCTCCTCCTCGATGGGTCCATTCTCGAGCTCCGCAAGGTCGGAGTCCAACTCTTCCCAGAAAACATCAACGTAATCTTCGATCTCCTCGAGTTCAGAATCTTCAGCCTCAATAAGCACCCTGGACAGCTCCTCTTGGAAGTCCTTGGGCATCTGCCTGAATGCCGCGTCCCAGCATATCTTCTCGCTTATCTCCCCCATGAACGGATCCAACTCGCTCTCGGGTTCATCCTCGGGAACATCCAGCTTGATCCTCGTGAAGTGGCCGCATATCTCACAAGACTCTGAAGAGGCATCTATCATGCTCTTGCATATAGGACATTCCATCTCTTCGATGACCCGCACTTCATGGTCTGTATCCAGTACATCCATGAGCATGATTCGTCTGGCTATCACATGATGCAAGCCATTCATCCTCTGGGGTTCTGTCAGTGCCATTCCGACCAGGGATGCAAAATCCTCCACACCCTCGTCATACAGGTCCCCAGCAGTCTCCTCTGACAGACCCGGGACCAGCATGAAATGGTGAACGGCCTCCCTCTTCTCGCGACTGCTTTCGGATTTGGATGTGTCCTCCCTGGATGACCCGCAAGAATGACAAACGATGGAATAAACATGCAACGGGTCCCCGCACTCTCTACACTGGACCTTCCCCTCGACCAGGATGGTGCCGCAGATATCACAGCACCCGCTGGCGCCTGCGTGCGATCCGCAGACGCCACACATGGACAAAGCTGCCTGGCTCATATCCCATCCCTGAGAATCGATGGACTTAGCTATCTCTCCTCTATGTGACTCCCAGGGGTTTCAAAGAGAATAAAGCTATGTTTTAGATTATCACCTCACGAAAGGCGTTTCCGGAGTACTGGCTGTACATTCACCCACCTCCCGCACAAAGTGTAGTATATTCTCCCGCGGTTTCCCTCATCATGGCATCCTCTCTCCAGTCCAAGACAACTATGGAGGAACCTCTGGAGAGGGGGCTGTTCCCGTTCGAGAAGGTGAGAGGGGGCCAGAAGGGCGTGCTGGAGGATGCCAGGATTGCCCTCAGGGAAGGAAAACATCTGCTGGCCAATGCTCCCACCGGCCTGGGAAAGACGGTTGTCGCGCTCACTGCCTCCCTGGAGGTCGCGCTGGACCAGGACAAGCTCGTTCTCTTTCTGACATCCAGGCAGTCCCAGCACAAGGCTGCCATTGATACCATACTTCTCATGAACAAGGCTGGGACCAGGGTCACGGGCGTGGACGTCATCGCCAAGCAGGCTATGTGCCAGTTGCCCGAGGCCAGGAAGTTCAGAAGGGCGTTCTACGATTACTGCTACTTCAAGGTGAAGATGAAGTCATGCCCGTGGCACAACAGGGACCACGAAGCGGTTGCTGAGATGATCTCAAAGGAGACCATGCATGTCCACGAGCTCATAAACGTGTGCAGGAGGTTCGGAGTGTGCCCCCACAGAACCGCGATGACCGCTGCGGGAAGGGCCCATGTCCTGGTGTGTGACTACAACTATATCTTCTCGGACGTCAGCAAGCAGGTTCTCAAGTCGATGGACAGGGACCTGAGTGAGATTATTCTCGTCGTTGATGAGGCTCACAATCTTCCTGACCGCGTTCGGAGCCATTTGTGTGGGGATCTGAGCCCACGCGACCTGAAGAGGGGGATCAAGGAGTCGAAGCCATATGATAAAGCATTGTCGAAGTTGCTGAGGTCGATCCTCATCAGCTTCCTGAAGACATTCAGAGATAGAGAGGGGGAGGAGAAGGCGGAGAGGGCGCTGTTCCTGGACCTGGTCCAGAAGGCCATGCGGAAGGTGTCGGGAGAGGACTTGCGGATAATGGACCTGATCGTACGTCTGGAGGAGGTAGGCCAGGCAGTCGTCAGAGATGGGGGATCTTCCACTCTGATGGAGATAGCCAACTTCATGAAGAAATGGAACGAGATGGACGACGGGATGGTGAGGATACAGACCCACGGGAATGACAAGAAGATTTCCTACAAACTGCTGGACCCATCCATTCTGAGCGCGCCCATTTTCAAGGACCTCCATTCTTCTATAATCATGAGCGGCACCCTCCACCCGGTCAACATGTACCGGGACCTACTGGGTCTGGAACCCGAAAGGACGATGTCTGGTAACTACCCTTCGCCTTTTCCTAAGGAGAACAGGTCGGTTGTGGTGACTCCAAGCCTAACAAGTTTGTACGCCAAGAGGACCGAGAGCATGTATGCTTCCTACGCCCAGAACATCATGTGGATCGCAGATGGCCTGCCAGGGAACATCGCGGTGTTCTTTCCGTCCTACGCCTTTCTGCAGAAGATCAAGGAGGGAATGGGACAATGGAATGGCAAGGACCTGCTGCAGGAGAAGTCGAGAATGAAGAAGGAAGAGAAGACCGCCCTGCTGGAGGAACTGAAGGTGAAGAAGGAGAAGGGTGGAGCAGTCCTCATGGGCGTTCTGGGAGGGTCGCTCTCCGAAGGTATCGATTTCAAGAACAACCTGCTGCACTCGGTCGTGGTCGTCGGTCTTCCACTGAGCCCGCCCAGTATAGAGAACCAGGCCCTCAAGGACTATTATTCCGATAAGTTCGGTCCCAGGAAGGGATTCGAGTATTCGGTCATCCATCCGGCTCTGAACAAGGTCCTCCAGGCTGCTGGTAGGTGCATCAGGAGCGAGACGGACAAGGCGATCATCTTCCTCATGGACTCCAGATACACGCAGGACCGGTACTCGAAATGCATGCCCCAAGGCTTCGATTTCGACGTGTCCAGGGACGTGCGTGGGAACGTCTCCAGGTTCTCCAGAAGGGCGTTCCCGGAACTGGTCACGGTCCAAGTATCTTAACTTATTTCTATTCGGTCGGCGATTAGTGCGCCGATGCACATTCGGACCGGGGCGGAGGCCGAGATACACCTGGATGAATGGGAAGGCCGCAAGGTCGTGAACAAGATCAGGGTGAAGAAGGGCTACCGGGACCCGGAACTGGACGAAAGGCTCAGGTCGAAGAGGATCAAGACAGAAGTCAAGCTCATGAGGGAGTGCAGGAAACTGGGCATATCGGTCCCGATAATCTACGATGTGGACCTCACTGGCAACAGGATAATGATGGAGTTCGTGGAGGGCGAAAGGGTCAAGGACATCCTGGATTCTGACCACAAGGACAAGAAGAGCCTGTGCTGGGAGATAGGGGAGAAGGTCGGCAGGATGCACAGAGAAGGCATTGCACACGGGGATCTGACCACCTCGAACATGATACTGAATGGAGAGAGATTGTATTTCATCGACCTCAGTCTGGGGGAGAAGTCGGAGGAACTGGAGGTTCTGGGTGTGGACCTTCACCTTCTGAGGGAAGCGTTCTTGAGCGCCCATTCCAAGGTTTTCGATCTGTTCGAGGAAGTTCTCAGCGGTTATCTCACCTCATATCCAGGAGGTTCTGACGTCATCGAGAAGATGAAAGATATCGAATCCCGGGGGAGATACACCTGATACGATTCGTGACCACCAATCAAGGCAAGTTCAGGGAGGTCTCCAGGATGCTGGCTGAGGCCGGTATAGAGTCTGAGATGCTTGACATGGATTATCCTGAGGTCCAATCCGATGCACTGGAAGAAGTAGTCAAGAGTGCATTGAAGTGGTTATCTGGCAAGGTGGAAGGGGATTTCTTGATTGACGATTCGGGATTGTTCATTTCCACTCTGGGTGGTTTTCCAGGTGTACATTCATCATACGTCTTTGACACTGTCGGTCTCGAAGGTATAATCAAGCTTCTCGAAGGCACAGAGGACAGATATGCAGAGTTCGTTTGTTGCATCGGTCTTCACTGGAAGGATGAAGATTGGCGTTTCATGGGAAATGTCGTAGGAACATTAGGGTATGAGCCAAGAGGCGACTTCGGATTCGGTTTCGACTCGATTTTCATACCTGCTGGAGGCGAGAAGACTTTTGCCGAGATATCTGTTGAGGAGAAGAACAAACTCTCCCATAGACGAAACGCCTTGGAGAAGGTCTTGGATTTTCTGAAGGGATATTGAGATATCTCAATAGGAACGTTAATATCCCCGACAATCTTTCGAAGAATTCCTGATGGTGATATGAAGATGAAAGATAACAGAGTGCTTCTGACCGGTGGTGCAGGGTTCATTGGCAGTCATCTGGCGGACAAGCTCATTGAAATGGGCAAGAGTGTCGTCTGCATCGATAACTTCAGCTCCGGGAATATGGAGTACATCGATCATCTGATGTCAAACCCGAGATTCACTCTTATCCGCGCTGATCTCTTCAAGGAGGACTTCACCGAAGCGTTAAGGGACTGCGACTGTGTCTTTCACGTTGCCGCGAATCCAGACGTGAGGCTTGGTGCGGATGACACCAGAATTCACCTCAATCAGAACGTTACTGTCACGCATAACGTATTGGAGGCTATGAGGAAGAAAGACGTTGAAGGCATTCTATTCACTTCTACATCGACCGTCTACGGAGAAGCCTCTGTCATTCCAACTCCTGAGGACTACGGCCCACTGGAACCTATCTCTCTGTACGGTTCATCCAAACTTGCATGCGACGCTTTGATATCTGCGTATTGCCACACATTCGGAATGAAAGCCACGTCCTTCAGGTTCGCAAACGTTGTGGGTCCAAGAAGCACTCACGGGGTTACTTACGATTTTGTTCACAAGTTGAGAAAGGACCCTCAGAGTCTGGAAATCCTCGGTAAGGAGCCAGGGACCCAAAAGTCATACTGTCACATCGATGACTGTGTTTCCGGGATGATTATTGGCTGGGGGAGTCTGGAGGGTAGGTTCGAGGCATTCAACATAGGCAGTGACGATTCCATCTTCGTGAAGCAGATAGCTGACATCGTTTGCGAGGAAATGGATCTGGAGAATGTGAAGTATCTATGGACTGGAGGTGTAGACGATGGAAGAGGCTGGAGGGGAGATGTGAGGACGATGCTTTTGGCTTCAGATTTGCTTAAAGGCCGAGGATGGTCTCCGCTATATAACAGTGAGGATGCAATAAGGGAAGCGGCGAGGTGTATGGTCCAGGAGATATCTTGAGACGGTTTGATTGCCTCTGCAAAACGATTCTTGATTCACCAGTGGGTGGTTGCTTGAAGGGCTGAATTTTGCGGAAGCGGCTAGTCCAGAGCTCCAATTATTGTAGAGATTTTGCCCACTAATCCCGCAAATCCTGCTGCTGTGACTGCCTTCTCAATTCCTTGCCATATCTTCCTTATTAGGTCTCTTTTTGGTCGAGGAGATGAGATATGGCTCTGTATGCTGCCAATATTCGCCACCAAGTCCAGCTTATCTTCGTCCTTCAGAGATGTTGAGTCGACTACTGCCTCCTCAAGCTGTCTCAGAGTCCGGGACAGTTCAGCGAGTTCTGTGTTCACAACGTTTCCGTCACCAACAATGGTCACACCTTTGATATTCACTATGCTTATGCCAGGTTGGGACTCAGGTCGACGGTAGATTGAACCCTCTTCGAGTCTGTCAATGCCAATGTCTGAGATCTTGTATGTACTAGTATTCTGATGTCTTGTCGCGCCGCCCTTGGTGGTGAAGGTCGTTCGTGTAATGACCTCAACAACCCATCCCTTCTGGATCAGATAGTCCAGGTTTGAGTTTGTTTGACTTTGCTTGAAGTCAGATTTCCTCAGTTCCTTTTGGATATGGCTCACCTTTACTGCCACTCCTTTGGGTCCTCTGGCCTTCGAATGTCTATCATGAAGATATCGAAGGATTAGGTCTCTAATCACGTCGTTTGGATTCATAGACCTCCTTCAAGACGATTTCTTCTGCCTCTTTCAATGCTGAAGTCAGATCACCATTAATAACAGTCACCAGTTTTATCCGATGGCTGAACTTCTCCGCCAATGAGAGATAGACTTCGCGAACCTCCCCAAGATTCTCTTTCCTTTCAAATTTGGTTCTTGGCACATCCGGAGCTCTCTCAAGAGCCGTTTCAGGAATCTCATCAATGAGTACTGTAATGTCTGGGTCAACGAGATAGCCTGCGTCCAACATACTATTATGAATTCTCTGCAAGAAGAGCATTGCTTCCCCCTGTCCTCCCAAATGCTCCTTGAGCCGCGGAACTTGATATGCTATCCAGCTATCTGAGAACCTATCCGCCACAACAATTGAACCTTGGCTAATCTCGGGTTGAATATTGGTTCTGTAATTGTCTATTCGACCTGCCAGAAAAAGAAGAGCCTCACTCATGGGGTTCAATGACGACTCTTCGTCAAGGTAGCTCTTCTTCAAGTCACTCCAAGGCGGATATTCAGGAGGATCGCAGGTACAGTGGACAGATAAGGAGATTCCTTCAATCTTTTGTCTTAATTCATCGACGAGATTTGTCTTTCCAGTCTTATCAATCCCCTCAACGGATACAAACATAGATAGAAGGAACAGATTCCCATATTAGATACTTCCCTATATTATTCGACAGTTGCAGTTACACTTGGGATCGCTTCGAAACATGAGCACTATTGGAGTCGTAGTATCTTAGACGCATATCTTTTGCCTTTGATATGCCAATCCTCGTTGTTGTTTCAATCCTCGGAGGGCTCTCAATTGATTCGTCCTTCGGAGTCCAGATTTGGATGCAGTCCTTTGTGAGGTCTTTTCCGCTATGTCCGATATCTATGCCAAAAGCTCTGGTCAGTCTGCCCGGCCCATCAGATCTAACTATGATCTCACCATAATCTTCACTTCCATCGGTCTCTATCGGCTCTACTGCTCGTATCAGTACACAACCATATGGCTCCCAATCAACTGTTATTGCATTTAGGCACGCATGAATGCCATAGCAGAGAAAAACGTATGCTTTACCCGGATGTCCCCATATGTTGCTCGTCCGTTTCGTGAAACCTGATGCCAAATGAGATGCTGGATCACTTAGGCCAAGATAGGCCTCAGTTTCGACTATTCTGGCGCGAAGTATACTCCCATTCTCTTTGTGAACTAGCCACTTGCCTATGAGTTCCTTTGCCACCAATGAAGTGTCGCGATTATAGAATTCTCTCTCCAACACCCGATGCCGATGCCTCACGACAACCACCAATTCTTGCATCATAGATACCCCTCTCATAAACATTTTGGTTTCAAGCACACTTCGTTTAGTTAACTGCAAATCTGAACCAGACTTCCCAGTTCTCGGAGATTCGCTTCTAATGGCTTCAATGAGACATTTCAGTGAACTGAACTTGGACAATACTCGAGGTCCGCGTCGGCGAATTCGTTCCTTTATATCAGTCGGGATTGTTGATATAGAATTGACCTGTTCGTTGAAATTCGTTGCTTCTTCACCCAGAACTAGTTTCTGGACACTTATGCAAACGGAATGCCAACCTTTATTACACAACTTTTTCTTTGCTGGTAAGCAGGGGCCCGTAGGGTAGTTTGGCCTATCCTAGTGGCTTTGGGAGCCATTGACTCCGGTTCAAATCCGGGCAGGCCCATATCTATTTGGGTTCAGAACCATTAAATAATCCGGGAATTATGTCCCAAATATGGTGAAAAAGGGAAGAGGGTCTCGTTTCGCGAAGTTACTAGAAGATCCAGAAGTCCGCAGGTGGTATGAGAACAACTCGCGAGGCTCTGTCATAACTGCCGATGTCTATCTTCGTCGGTTGGGCAATTTCTGTGAGGCTCACAGTTCGACTCCGAAGAAGTTTGCGACTAAGAGTGAGAAAGAGATATATGGGGTCTTGCTGGACTATGTCAGCAAACTCGAGAAAGAGGGGAAGTCTGGCTCCTACATCAGCTCAATAATGAAAGCACTGAAGTCCTGGCTGGCATTCAATGACAAGGAAGTGAAAAGAAAGATCAAGATCCGAGGGGCAGATGCTACTCCAACTCTGAAAGATGAAAGAATCCCCACTCCCCGGGAACTGAAGAGCATACTTATGTCAGGAGACAAGAAGACCCGCGTTGCGTGCATATTGGTCGCTCATTCGAGCTTCAGACTC
>JAUVHO010000025.1 GCA_030593295.1 Methanomassiliicoccales archaeon
TCAAGGTCGCCCAGACCCGTAAGGCAATACGGAACACCCGGATCATAACCTTCCACGTCCAGAGCCGCTATGTCCAGCTTCAGTTGTCCGACCGTATAGAGGGGATTGAATGACGGGAACGAAACAAGGTTCCAACCCGCGTAAAGCTGCATCTGACTGAACACCGGAACCAGACCGGCAACGACCCAATCGTCCTCTACGAGAACGTTGACCCAGAAGGCCTGAGTGTGGTCGATGTTCCACAGATCGCCCTTGTACGGCTTCACCTCATTGTAGGACTTCCAGGGGTCAGTTGTATCAGCAGCGACATATGTCCATGCCTTATCGAACTGTATCGTCTGCAGGACAGAGCCAATCGAAGTATCCGATGTGACCAGGGGTACGGATATCAGTTGCTGGCCGACGGTCAGATGTCTGGTGAACTTGCCGGCCTTGTTCGGAGAGGGGGAGTACTCGATGCCATTGAACGCCCGTACATAGAAGAAGTGGTTGTCGGGGTCCCCATAACCGCAACCTGTGCACGTGAATTGGTACGTGGCTTGGTCGACAGCGGGTATCGTTGTGACCAGACTGTAAGGTCCGCCGTAGATGTTGCTGGTGTAGATCTCGTACTCCACGACATTGTCCAATCCGGCCCCATCATCGCCTGACGCCTGCCAAGTAACCAGAACGTCCGCTAGTCCCACACCCGTGAGCTGAGCGTCCATCATGATCGGTGGTATCGGTCCGAAGGTGATAATGTCCATCTGGGCGCATTGCGGACTGGAGACGTCCGAATTGCCGTAAATGTCCTCGCCGTAAACACAAATGTCATGCAATCCGAGTGCCCAGCTTGTGGTATCGATGAGAATGGTCACATCCTCAACGGGTCCATCGTAAGTTCCATCAACCGCCAGCAGAGGTGTGCTCGTGGCCCAGTTGGCGGCCCCGTCCGTGTAGTTGGCGCTTAGGATGTTGGAGTTCCCCGTGCCACTATCGTCGACGGTAGCTTCCAAGGTAACTGGAGTGCCCATTGGTACGACCGTGGAAACCGACCCGTTGACCAGGACATTCAGCACCATCGGTGGGTTCGGATCCACGATATACAGTGTTGCACATGAACCCGTCCAGTTGGTGTTGGTCTTGTCGTCGTAGGCGTACACGCAGTACTCGTACGTCCCAGGCTGGCTCGGTGTGGTGACTATCTGTTGAACGTCCTCTACCGGGTCGTTGTAGACCATGTCGACCGGGAACATCTTTGTGCCCGGCCAGTTTGAAGGACCGACCGTATAGTTCGCTTCTCCGATGTTGCTGTTGCCCGTGGTTGTGTCATCAATTGTGGCGGTGAGGAAGAAGTCGGGTGGAATGACGTCATAGTCCCAAGATTGTGTCGGTGCACCGTTAATGAAAACGTCGTAGATCTCTGGTGGCCAGAAGTCGGAGGATATGACGATATCAGCGCAGTCTCCGGTGGAGTTCTTGTTCATGAGAACGTCCCAAGCGTAGACGCATACTGTGTAGACATCTTCAGGCCACCCTGTAGTGTCTATGAACGCTTCGACAATCTCGAACGAAGAATCGTAAGCAGCATCCTGAGCTACCATGGAACTGGGTGGCCCTCCGTTAACGGTGAACTCTGCGCCTGCTATGTTACTATTGCCGACACCGACATCTGAAACATCTGCAGTCAATGTGACAGCCGTCCCCACTGGGATTATAATTGAAGGTTGACCGTTCACCATTACGTTGGTTATCTCAGGCGGGTCGTTGTCAATAGGTGTCAGCGTTATCTCCAAAGATGCGCACGCACTTGTGGCGTTGACGTTGGAATCGAAATCGTAAGCGTCAGTGACGCATATCGTGTATATGGCCTCGGCCCATCCTGAAGTGTCGATGGTTGCGGTTATGGTCTCGTTGATCGAATCGAAAACCCCATCTTGAGCATTCATCGGGATTGGCGGGCCCGCATCGATTGTATAATTGGCTCCAGCGGGACCAGATATGTCGTCATCGAGAATTGCCGTCAGTACAACTGGATCTCCGGGGTTCACAATCTCAGTGACCTTTCCATTGAGCCTGACCGAGTATATGTTGGGAGGTTCGGTATCGGTTGGTGCCACACCGATGGTGAAGTCAGTGTCGCTCAATACACAGTTCGTATTGCCCACGCTGTCTGTGGCACATATCCTGACCCTGCATTTTGTAGAATCTACGTTCGGGGTTGTCCACAAGTAGACGCCGTCGTTCGGCTCCCCGGTGGCGAGGATGACCCAAGTGGGAGATGCTGAGTCAAGAGTATAGGCCACCTCGATCGAATCCTCTTCCATCTCGACATCGAAAGCATCCCAAAGGATTTCGTAATCGGTCACTTTGGCTATGACCTCTCCGCCGTCGGGTTGAAGGACGTCGGTATGTGGTGCAGTGGCGTGGTTGAGCCAGTCAATAATGTTCTCCATGAGAGTTTCTTCTCGGCTGTCCATGTCATAAACGTCGGTACCTTCGAAATAGTCGAAGGCGTTGAATACGACCCGAGAGTCAGGATCGTGATCCGCCCTGATCCCGGCCACATTCGTTCCACTAGCAGAGTAGACAAAGATCTCGGTTGAACCAGATGTAGAAATGATGTCGGGAGAGCTGTGCGAAAAGGTCAAGCCAACAACGCCGTTGGTTATGGGATCGGCTAAGATGCCGTCAACCTGCGTGTCCCCAGCATTATCATTCACAAAAGAGACGTGAAGATTGTCTGCCAGCCAGGTCTCCCATCCGCCCATTAAAGCATTGCTCCCAATCTCTTCACCCGCCATCAGAAGATTCCCTGTACCACCCAGATAGTCCTGGATTGCAGTACGGGATCCGGCGCTCAGAGAGGTCATGTCAGAACTGGTGAACCAAATGACCGCGGAGAAGGGTTCGATATCAATGAAGGTGGGCATGGACCTGACGTTGTCCGTGTTTGAATCGCTCATTTCATAGGTGTCCCAGTTGACGTGTTGAATGCCCATCTTTGTCAGAACCTCGTCATAGGCATCAAACTCGGCTGCATAATTGTCATTATCGTTACCGTCGACCAGGAGAACTCCAGCGTCAACGAATTCCAGGGCTGCAGCTTGCAGGACGGGGTGGTTATAGTGGAAACTGCCGTCGAACCACTGGATACCGTCGTCCGACTGCACGAAAACCGCGATTCCCAGGTTGGTAATGTCCCACCCGGGTTGTATGGTGAAGGTCTTGTCAATCACAAGAGTGTCGCCGTCGTTGAAGGATCCGTCCGGAATCGAATAGTCGGTCAATATAGCCCTGACAACATCGTTGAAGACCCTGTGATGAAGTCCGCTACCTTCATGTCCGTTGTCACCATACAATCCGTTCTCATACACCATGTACTTGACCTTCAGATTCGACTCTGTTATTGGATCGGTTGCCACCAATTGAGCGCGAACCCTGCCCTCGGAGCTGGTAACATTGCCTGACAGCGATATTGTCAGATTTGTTGTTCTGCTCTTTTCTGCCTCGTAGTCAATCCGGTCTGGACCATATCCTGCCCATTTGCCGACGAATCCATGCGACCACAGTTCATCTCCATTGGGATCGTAGTAATATCCGCCTCCGTCGAATATCACGGTGGGGACGCCGCCGTAAACGTAATACGATGATAATCTCTGGGAACTGGGCACGTAATACCAAGGATCGCTACTCCAAACATGATGCGCCAAGACTATGAGGTTCTCATGTCCGAGTTCATCACGAAGTCTGTTCAGCACTCCTCCTTGAGAGGGGCACCATACGCATCGAGTGGCGGTAAAATCCTCCACAAGAACGGTCCTCTCGCTGGACCCGCCCCAGCACACATTGGCATCAGGTTCATCTGGAGCATTTGGTTTCTCTTCGGGTGGAGCACCGACTACCACCGCAAAAGACCCCAGCAAAAACAAAGCACACACAAACAAAGCCCACACTGTTCTCGAATGTCCCCACATTCTAACTCCTCCATTACCAGAATGGCAGGAATCGAATCCACTTAGATGTATATCAATATATCCCAGTAATAGACTGAATAGCCAGCGGTTCCCTCTTGCGTCACTTGAGAAGGTTTTTATTTGGAGAGAGCGGTTATCCAATCGTGGACACCAGGAAACTCGCTAGGTACCCCTATCTCGAGGAGGCAAGTGGCTACATCAAGGAATCTGACGTATCCATACCGGATCTGCTGGAGGACCCAGCATATGAGGAAGCCAGGATCGCCGGCAGGAACAGGGTATTCGAAGCACTTGAGAACACCAAGATAGAGGACCACAGCTTGGTGAGCGAGGCCGAGATACAGATGGAGCTCCTTTCCTACCCGATAGCCAGAATGATCGTGTCTACCGTTGGCGATCCTTTCCTGATCAAGAGATACGCCCTCTCGGAGGCGAAGACCGGGACGCTAAGGTGGATGGATGAAGACACCGACTTCGTCAGAAGGCTTGCAGAACAACTGGATGTGGAGCTGATAGTCGAGAACGGGACCATGAAGACACATTTCACCGATTTCCTGAAGAACACGGCACAGCTGAGGAGCAAGGGTTGGAAGCTGATCAACCAGCGGGTGGAGGACGGTTACGTCGTCCTGAACAAGCGGAAGTTCCTGAGGGTGCTCCAGGATGCCTTAAGGAGGAAGCTGGAGGACGAACTGCCCCTGGAAGTGAACGAGAAGATACTGGAGACCTTTCAGGAGACCACACTCGAGCTCATAGAGAAGATACAGGAGAGGAAGAGCAAGTACAAGGCGGAGGACATGGGCAAGATAAGGACCACGAGACTTCCTCCGTGCATGCACAGGCTTCTCGCAACCGTCCAGACAGGGGAGGGAATACCACATACCGGAAGATTCGCCCTGGTGGCGTTCCTGAGACATCTGGGCCTCAGACCGGATGACATAATGAGGATGTTCTCGACCATATCGGATTTTGACGAGAGCAAGACCAGGTACCAGATAGAACACATCAGCGGGATAACATCGGGCACGAAATACACCCCGCCGGAATGCAGCACCATGAAATCATACGGCATCTGCTACGAGCCAGATGACCTCTGCAACAGGATAAAACACCCACTCTCGTATTATCGGATCAAAGGGAAGAGAAAGACGGGTTAGAGTTTTCGCCATGTTCTTATCGCGCGCTGAATAGCTGTGGCGTTGCCCCCAACTGCGAAGATTATCATTGCCATGTCTATGAAGTTCAATGAGAACTCCCCAAAGGAAATGTCCGCATAACCGATGCTGAATGCGAACATCTGGATAAGACAGAACAACATCAGAATGACCAGCCTGTCCGCTCTTCCTAGTACGCCCCCATAGTCGCGCCCAGCGCCAACAGCCATGGACTGCGTCCCGAGATAGCTGGTCATTAGGACCCCGATTATCGCAAGGAAGGCCAGAACGCCGTTGTAGGTGGGTGAGAGCATGATACCGCCGACAATGAAGATGTCAGCGTACCTGTCCAGAACGTGATCAAGGAAATCTCCTCGGACAGAGGCCTTTCCGGCAATCTTGGCCACCATGCCGTCAAGTGCGTCCAGGAGACCGTTGAGAAAAAGGAATATGAAGGCGAAGAGCAGCGTCCAGATCGTTCCGATCCAGAAATTCACACCTGCGAAGACGGCACAGAGAAAGGCCATCCAGGAAAGAGTGTCGGGATTCACATGCTGGAGTCTTTTGGCCATTGGCATGAGGAACCTGTCCGCCTTATCCCGGTGGGAGTCTAGTACCAATCCAGGATCACCTCGCTCCAGTCTATCTGTCCCAGCCGGAACTCCTCACTTTCACCGTTAACGATCTTGAGAATCGCTTCTTCGGTCTGCTCGGCCGACCTGTTGGTTGTGTCCACCTCCAATGTGTCCACACCGGATTCGGTCGATTCTACGGTAATGGCATCCACTGCTTCGGCTTCAACGTTCTCCCTGATCTTCTTCTCGTTCCATTTCTTCGCTTCGAGCCGCTTCTTCAGCTCGTCCGGATTGCACCTGAGCACGATGGATATGTCAACGCCCATGAGATGAGAGAAATGACCGTCCAGGAATACCAGGTCGTTCTTGAGCTCCATGACCTTCTTCCTGAGGGCGTCAGTGTCAACGATGTCCACATCCCTCTCCGGATCGACGCCGATGATCGATTCGGTCTCGAATGCCAGCTTGTTAAGGTCCACCACCTGATATCCATCGGTCCTCAACCTCTCGCATACAGCCGTCTTGCCTGTGCCTGGTGTCCCTGATATGGCCACGAGCATTGAGGATTGCATTGATTACCTTGATATATGGTTTGCGACGAGAATGACAGAAGTATCTGGACGCTCATTCAGCCCGCTTCTTGAGCATGCTGTAAAGTTCGGTCCTCAACAGTGCCCTTTCGTGGTCCTCCAAGAAGGCAGGATGAACGATTGGTGGTTCAACATCGAACTCGAAACCGTACGACACGTCCATCAGGAACAGGGGATGGGCTGACATGAGACCGAAGTCCCTTTCTTCCCCGCCAAGAGCACTCTCGATATCTTCTCCAGAAATCTCTCCCATTGCATATTTCACCACGACTGAGACAATCCTCCTGACCATGTTCCACAGGAAGCTCTGAGCCTTGATGTCGAATTGGATGAACTCTTCGCCCCTGGCAAGGGTAATGGAGTCCACAATCCTCACAGTGGTTTTGTCGTCCTTCTTGCAGAAGCTCCTGAAATCGTGTTCCCCAATGAATAAGCCCGATGCCTCCCTCAGCATGTCCAGATCCAGGTCCTTGTCCAAGTGATACCGGTACCACCTTTGCCTGGCGTGGCGTGGATTGAAATCGTCTTCAACTTCCGCAATGCCCCAGAAGTATGTGTCCTCAATATTGGAATTCAGTGCTTTCAGAATCTCCCCTTTCTTGAAGTCTGTATCAATGGCCACCGCGTTCCCTACGGCGCTTGCACCCCTGTCCGTCCTGCTGGAACTTCTCAAGTTGCTCTCCTGGACATCGAGTATCATCTTGGTCTTTTTCATCGCATTGATGATATCCCCTTCAACCGTCCTGACATCAGGCTGCCTCTGATATCCCCAGAACCTAGAGCCATCATAGCCGAACTTGAGGGCGACCCTCATAGGAAACCTGATTATGGTCAGTCTATATAAGGTGACCTGGATGCCTCAATATGTGGTGGTGCTGGCGGAGCCGAAGAACGAAGGCAACGTCGGCGCTGTGGCGAGGGCGATGATGAACCTCGGGGTCGAAGATCTGATCCTGGTCAACCCGTGCGAGGTCGGCGTCGTTGCTGAGAAGAGGTCGATGAAGGCGATCACCATTCTGGAGAACGCGAAGACGGTCGATACGCTTGAGGAGGCTCTGAAGGAAGTGGATTTCGTGGTGGGCACCTCAGGAGTGGACACGGCAAGGGACAGGAGGTTCATACGTATCGCGCTGAGGCCGGACGAGGCCGCTGGCAAACTGGCAGAGATGGATGGGAAGGTCGGCCTGTTGTTCGGAAGGGAGGACTTCGGACTGTTGAACCCAGAGCTCATGAAGTGCGATATGCTCATCAGAATCCCCTCAAGCGAAGATTATCCGATCCTCAACCTGTCACATGCGGTCAGCGTCGTTCTCTATGAGCTGTTCAAGCCGACGGCAGAGAAAAGGGAAAGAAGAGAGGCGTCAGGACATGAGAAGGAGCTACTGCAGGAACACTTCGTGAAACTGCTGGATGCGATCAACTACCCGGAGCACAAGATGGAAAGGACAAAGATGATGTTCCGAAGGTTGATGGGCAGGGCCACACCTTCAAAATGGGAATTCCACGCTCTGATGGGCGTTATTGGCGAGGCTGCCAAGAGGTTGGAGAAAGAGAGTTAGCAGACGCCCATGTACTTATCGGTCATCTCCATGCATTTCAACTTGTCCTCTTCCAGTTCCAGCATTGCTCGTATGCAATCCACGTTCTCCGGGATCACATCGGACTCCTGGTGAATGGCCTGGTAATAGTACAGCTTCTTCCCGACGACGTGAACGCCATCCTCCCACACCGCGATCTCGAACAGGTCTCCCCTCTCCCTGCACAGGTCCTTGGCGTATTCCATTATCTGGGCGGTGGACTTGATCCCGTCAGAGCCCCACACGAAGATGATCCTGGGTGTCGCCTTCCAGAGGTCGATCACGTCATCGCTGGAGACCTCTTTGTTCAGCTCCGCGACGACCGAGTGCAAGTGCATGATGGTGGTGGGAACCTTGACCGCAGTCGTCTGAATATTGATGTCTGGAACAACGCTCTGAACGTCTGGACCGTGGTGAGATGGCACCTTCAGCACGGGTTCGATGGCGTTTATCGGACCCCTCTTGGTATCCCAAGGATCCGCACTCCTCCTGATCATGACCGCAAGGACATTGTCTATTCCGTATTCGGTGTAGAGCGGGTACAGCGTTCTCAGAAGACCGGTGGTGTTGCACGAGACCACCCTCACGAACTGCGCCCCGTAACAGTCGTCATAGTTGGCCATCGAGTTGAAGGAAACACCCGTGAGATCGTGCTTCTCCCCGCCCTGCCATATCGCCTTGACCCCTGCTTTCTCATAGACCTGCTTGTAACCCGCTTTCTTGGGCGTGCAGTCGATTATCAGGTCCGCCTGCGGGAGCAGATCGTCCAGGGTCCCTTCGACCTCCAGTCCGGCGTCCTCGAACCTCTTAACGAACTCCTTGGCGGCCGCGTACAAAGGCACCCCTCTCAGGTTCGCCAGTTTGGCCTCGAAGGTCGGTCTGGTCTTGGTCGCACCGATGACCTCCATGTCCGGCTGCGAATTAATGGCGTCAGTGACCCTCTTGCCGATAGTTCCGTAACCATTTACCGCTATCTTTGCCTTCACTCCTATCCCCGAGGGGTAGAAGAAAACCGAACCTTAAGGATTTTGTTTCCACAGCTCGGGGTACAGGTCGGACCTAAGTCTTGGAAGAAGCGCCATGAGAACGGCCTGCTCCGCGAGGATCTTCCTAGTGGTCTTTCCGTCAGAGAGATGCCCGACCGTTCCCTTCTCCTCCTCGATCTGGTCCAGGTTGAGGAACCTCCTCATGACCTCGCTGAGAGGAACGCCTTCGATCGCAATGTCAGAGACCGACCTGGGGAGATGGAAACCGGGACCGTGACCAAGGGTAACATTACCCCTCTTGTCCACGATGGCGCAGTAATGGACCATGCACTTCGCACCGAGCTCGTCGAGCTCCATCATCCCGCCTTCGATACCGATACCGAAATCAGCGTTTCCGATGGCCTCCTTCGCGCGGATTATGGCACCTTCCTTCACCTGGTCGTCCATCGGGTTCTCGGGACCCTTGTCCTCCACCTCGATACCGTGGATCTCCACCTTCTTGAACACCTTGAGAAAGACATCCCTGGTGGCCCATATCTTTGCCTTGTTCTTTGAGCCGACGTTCACCACCAGAGGTCTCTGGAGCTTCCCGTCCGCGTCTATCTCTCCGTTCCTTATCCGGGTAGAACTGATCGGACAGCTGTCCTCGGCCATGACCAGTGGGACGAGATGAATCTCAAGCGGTGTCAGTCCGCTCTGTTCCCTCATTCGGTTGATCTCCTTGGCCGTCTCCCTCGTCTCCTCCGACGCGATGAGCACATCCAGAGTGGGCATGTGGATCGCTGGCCCGAACATGTCGCTGATCTCGACGATCTCGAATCCCTGGTATCCAGCCTCCTTAAGGAATGCCTCGAGCTTCTCCATTCTCTTTTGAATGGGCTTCACCGAATGTCCCCGAGCATTGCTGGCCATGTCGTCCGATGTTACCCCGATGAGTATCTCGTCACCCAAAGCGAACGCCTGTTCAAAAATCGTCCTGTGACCCTTGTGGATCCTGTCAAACGTTCCGGCGAAGGCCACCTTCATGTTCACACCATAGCCAAGATGAACGCCACGACCACAACACCAACGCTGACGGCGTAGAGCATGAGAAGCTGCTTCTTCTTCTTCGCCAGGATGTCCGTTCGCTCCCGCTCGCAGGACTCTGAACAGTACTCATCCTTGGGCGAAACCGCCCTCCCGCATGCGATGCAGTGTTTGTGCTGTGGCAACCTTTCTGGCATTGAAATCCCATCTTTCCCTAGTTATTAAATGTTGAGGGAGGACAAAAGACTTTAGGTTTTTCGGTCTCAAATCATATCATACTCATATACTTTTCCGACTTATTTAAATACTATAACGTTCTATGTTCGTAGAGCAGAACGGCAAGGGTGTGTATTGAGAAGGCTTGGTGTTATCACAGACATTACCTATAGCGGGCTCCTTCTCGTTCGAGCCGAGTTCGCCCCGAAGAGGGGGGAAATCGTTCTCGACCCAAGGAAGAGAAGGGTTGGAGCCGTCGCCAGAGTCTTCGGACCTACGAAAGCACCTTTTGTCACCATAAGGCCGACCGAGAAGAAAACAACACTGGACCTGATAGGAAGTGAGTTGTTTCTCGGATGACCAGCGGGAGGAACGGAGAATGCCTAAGAAAAAGAAGAATGTCGAGCAGGACGAGTACGTCGAGAGGTGCCCTGAGTGCGATAGCGGACATCTGACCAAGGACTACGACAGGGGAGAGCTTGTCTGCGAGGAGTGCGGACTGGTTCTGGACGATCAGATGATAGACCAGGGACCTGAATGGAGAGCATTTGACGTAGAGCAGGGGGAGAAGCGTGCCAGAACCGGCGCTCCAATGACTTACACCATCCACGACAAGGGCCTTTCCACCACCATTGGGTGGAAGAACAAGGACTCCTACGGGAAGAGCATCCCGACAAGGAACAGGGCCCAACTGTACAGACTGAGGAAGTGGCAGAGAAGGATCAGGGTATCCAACGCGACCGAGAGGAATCTGGCCTTTGCCTTGAGCGAACTGGATAGAATGGCCAGTGGCATGGGATTACCCAGGAACGTCAGGGAAACGGCAGCGATGATTTACAGGAAGGCGGTCAACAAGAACCTCATCAGGGGAAGGAGCATCGAAGGTGTGGTGGCTGCGTCCTTGTACGCCGCGTGCAGGCAGTGCAACGTGCCACGGACATTGGACGAGATAGCGAATTCCAGCAGAGTGGGAAGGAAGGAGATCGGAAGGACGTACAGGTTCATGACCAGGGAGCTGAAGCTCAAGCTGATGCCCACCAAACCGCAGGACTACGTTTCCAGATTCTGCTCCGAGCTGAAGCTTGGGGGAGATGTGCAGACGCGGGCGATAGAGATCCTGAAGGAAGCCACTGACAGGGAGCTCACGAGCGGACGCGGACCGACTGGTGTGGCCGCAGCGGCCATCTACATAGCGTCGATCGCATGCAACGAGCGCAGAACCCAGAGAGAGGTCGCCGATATAGCTGGCGTGACAGAGGTCACCATCAGGAACAGATACAAAGAACTCACTGAGAAGCTGAACATCCAGATCCAGCTCTAAGGTCGTACTCTCCGGAGTGCGACATATTCTATTTTATTCCCGGCCATACCGAACAGGATATCCTTTTTCACGCCGTGCGATACCCTTACCGCCCTGCTGACCTCGGGCCACATTCCCCTGTGATCGGATGAGAACGAATGAACGAGATACTTGGCGTGAGTCTTATCGGGTGCGTTGGTGTACGCCCTGAAATGCGACCCGTACTTGAACCCGGTCTTGACAATCAATCCCCTTTCCTCCAGGTCCTTGAACACTTTGAGCCTCAGGTTGAAATCCGGCTGTATCTTCTTTGCCTTCTTCATGAACGAGTCCAGACCGATCTTCCTGCCAGTGTTGGCGTTCTTCACCTCTATGATCCCCTTTTCCATGAGGTATGCGGTCTCGATCAGGGACAGTTGGAGCCGACTGCCGATCATCTTGCCGTAGAATCCAGACTCGTGCAGCTTGAGGGCCTCGCTCTTGTCGGCCACCATGACCCTGTCCTCCAGGAACATCGCGTGTGCCAGCATCTTCTTCCCCTTCTTCTTGATCTGGCCCTTCGGCTTGACCGTTCTTGCTTCGTAATACGTGAGGTCACTCTCCTCGTCCACGACGGCTATCAGCAGTTTCTTCTTGACGACCAACACCTTGGCCAGGTGCATTCTGAGAGCCTTCAGGTCGAAGACGGACCTCTCCGAGAGTGCGGATACCCAGTACTTGGAGGGCGTCTTGTTGGGGCTGCCTCCACGAGGGAAGACCCTGAAGTCCAGCGGCGCCAGGCACGACTTGACAACGTACCCTCTAAGCCTGAGGTCGCGGTAGACCAGGTACTTGATCTCGAAATTGGGGTAGATACGGTTCGCCGCCTTCAGCAGTTCCGGGAATGCCATCTTCTTGCCCTTTCTCCTCACGTCCACCTTGCCGGATTCGGAAAGGAATATCCCTTCGATCAGCTCCAGCTCCAGCGCTCCACCTGAGAGGGGTGTGCCGAAGTACCCCTTGTTGTGGATTTGGCTCGCCTCGGCCTCGTCCTTGACGATCATCTTCTCCCCGAGCAGTTCAGCTTCCGCCATGTCCATCGAACAAACCGGTGGGGATATTTTAAGAGTGTGGTCGCCAGGCCAGGTTGCGAATATCATCAGTTTTAAATAGAAACCCAAACATATCAAACGATATGAACCGCCAGCAGTTGATAGAGGAGGTTCGGACGGTTCTTGGGAAGTCGGGATTCTACCTCTCGGACAACTACGATACGAGGTTGATATGCTTCGACATAGTCGCGAGAAGGGATGATGTTCTCCTTATTGTCAAGATCCTCACCAACGTTGATTCGTTCAACCAGAAGAACGCTGTCCAGCTGAGGATGATAGCCGACACGCTTGGGGCCTCGGCGCTACTTGTGGGAGTCAGGACAGGTGCCGGGAAGTTGGAGGACGGCGTCATGTACTCCAGGTTCAGCGTGGGCATACTGACCCCCGGGACATTGACCGAGTTCTTCTTGGAGGGCGTTCCACCGTTTGTCTTCTCTGCTCCGGGCGGTCTGTACGTGCGAATGGACGGAGAGCTCATTAGGGCGATCAGGGACAAGAAGAGGATATCGCTCGGGGGACTGGCGGAGATCGCTGGGGTCTCAAGAAGGACCATCCAGATGTACGAGGGAGGGATGGGCGCCACCGTCGATGTCGCAATGCGCATAGAGGAGTTCCTGGGGCAGCCGCTGGTGATGACGATCGATCCCTTCAGCTATACTGAACCCTCGGAAGGACCGGTTCCGGGGCTGGAAACGTACGATGGGTTCAAGAAGGACGTGCTTGACCACCTGGGAATGCTGGGATACAGTCTGGTACCAGCCGCTAGATGCCCATTCGATGTCTTCACCAAGGACAAGAGGACGGTTCTGCTCACGGGACTGGAAAAGGTGGCGAAGCCCTTGGAGAGGAAGGCCGCCATAGTCGCCAACATATCCAAGGTGGTGGAGAAGGATTCTGTGATCTTCGTGGATGAGATAAGAGTGAAGCTCAATATCTCCGGTACACCCATCATAGGCAGCAAGGAACTGAAGAAGGTGAAGGACAGGGAGAAGATACTGGAGCTCATCGCGGAAAGGAAGAAATGACATGGAAGTCGTTGATCTTGGCGTTTCTAAGATTGCAATTCTACCGGTAGTCAGAGGGCTTGTTTCTGAGGGAGGAAAGGTCAGAGAGACTATTGACTATTGGACGCCCAGTTCAGTTGCCCTCTCCATATCCAAAGAGGAGGTCCAGACCCTGAAGAGGATGGCGAAGGACGAGGCTGCCCTCGAGACCTTCGAAGAGGAGTTCTACGTGAGGAACCTGAGCGAGTTCGGGGAGGTGAAGAAACCCCCTCCATGCTTCGTGGTGGCTGTCAAGCATTGCATGAAGAACGGTGTGGAATGCGTGGGGGCGGACATGACCGAGGACGAGTACACCGACGCGTACTGCCATTTCGTGTCCACCATGGAGATGATGCGCGACTCTTGGTCCAAGAAGAGACTTCGGACGAAGGCCGTGAAGGCTTCTACTCCGGAGGAATTCGTAATGAAGTTCGATTCAATTGTGAACAAGACCCAAGGCCACAGGGATCTCGAGAAGGAGAGGGAGAAGGTCATGGTCCACAAGATCTGGATGCTGGCCAAGAAGAAGAACAAGATCCTGGCCATTATTGAACTGGAAAGGTCGAAGGGTGTCCTAGAGGAATTGAAAAAGAAAAGAGGGTAGAAGGTCAGATTATTTGTCTGCCCTCACCGGGTCCAGTGTGATGCCCCTGTTGGCGTCACCGATGTCTATGTCGAAGAATGTTGTGACGAGTTCCGGGTCGATGTTAACGTCATTGCTCTCCCAGTATGCGCCCTTGACGTGCCTGAGATACACGAGCTCCTGTAGGTCTGTTCCATACACGATGTCATCCCAACGGTCGCCATCGATGTCACCGGCTCTGATTGAGTAGATGTCACCTGCCGTGTTGGCGATATTTGATCGGGTCCATGCAGCCCTGGCCTGTCCGTTGATCCAGATGTACACCTTGTTGTCGGTAGTGCCAGCGACCACATCCAGGTAGTCGTCACCGTCGAAGTATCCGATGTCGATTGCGAGGGTATTGGCGGTTGCGGTCAAACTGTCCGAGGCCGTCCAGCCGCCTCCGTAGTACACCCTGACGTACGGACTGACAGCGAATGAGCACACGATATCGTTCACACCGTCCTCGTCCATGTCTCCAACGGCCACATCGTTGACAGCGCTTCCGACATTTATCTCGGTTCTATCGTCACCCTGGAAGACGACCACGATCCTGTCTATCCTCATGTAGTCCACGTAGATTGAATCGTTCTGAAGGTTGTTCATCGTCCCGTCTGTGTCGATGACGCGGATGTATACTGTGTTGCCTCCTACGCTCGTCGGCATCGTGGCGGACTGCGTCTTACCATCGTCGACGGCCTTTGACACCGTGAGCAGATCCGACCAAGGACCAGCAGCATTCAGAGAGTACTGGAACTTGAAGTTGTCACCTTCGGAGTTTGTGGGGCGATACGCTTCCACGAAGAACTTGTACGCATCTCCGCCACCCGCGGGTGAATCAAATGTCCAGACATGGTCGAGAACGCTGGTCTGACCGCTCTGATGTTTGACCTCGACCCGAAGGAAATCGATCTTGAAAGATGTGATCGTGCCGTCAGTGTTCGCATCGGCTGAAGGATTCTTAGAGTTGTCCGTGTCCCTGATGACTATGGCAAGCGGTCCACCAGTGAATCCCGCGCCGGCCAAGTCAAGGGTCACCTTTGTTTCAACTGTGGATGAGAATGTCCAACCCGCTGGCCAATGGAAGGCCGTGTCATAGTAGCCGATCGCCCATGGTTCAGTATTTGCACCGCTGTCAGGAACTATGAAGCCAGAGATGATCAGGTCAACCGAGTCTCCTGCCTGCACGTTGATGTCGCCCATGATGTAGAAGTGTCCCGTGTTCACACCTGCGGAGGTGTTCCTGTAGATGTACTTGTCACCGCCTTGTGTATCTATTCCCTCTGTGAGGATCTCGTAGGTTCCGTCGTCTGTGTGAGTATTCAGGTATGTCCCGCTAACCGATCCGTAGAATGGCTTGTCATCGGCGGTTGCATTGTATATTGTTGTTGTGAAAGCATCACCCGTTCCTTCCCTGAGATGTTCGTAGACGTTATCTGAATCATGTGTCTGGCCGTGAGCGCCAGAGACAATGGTCCCGACATTTGTCGTCTCACTGAGTGTGTAGTAGGGATTCGAAGTGGTCGATCCGAAGGTTCCATTGTCATTCTTGTAGACCCTTACCTTGTTGTCATCACAAGCGACCACGATGTCAGGTAGGTCATCGCCAACAACGTCCGCCAGTTTGATTGAGTTCACGGCTGCGTCAACGCTATCCACCAAAGTCGGAGACCAGGCCGCTCCGTTCTTGTACCACCATATCTGCCCGTTCTCGGCACCTGCAACTATGTCGGCGTCCCTATCGTCATCTACATCAGCTGCATCGACAGCATTGACCTCCGAATCAAGGAAGTCGATCTCGTATCTGAGCCAGAGTTCGCCGTCACCACCAATGTTCCGGTACCAGAAGACATAACCGGCCTCAATCCCGATAACAACATCGAGGTCCTGATCCAGATCGATATCGATCATGGCAATCGACAAGAAGGCGCCCTCGCCCCAAGGCGGATCCTGCTGGCTCGGGAAGGGTTCGAACTCTTCGATGGAGTTTCTTGGGAACATCGGAGCGACGTTGTCATAGAAGAACGCGTAGTACTGGATGTCATGCGTGGGATGAGCGAACTCCTGCACCGGCGTCACAATGTCCAGATTCCACCGAGGACCATTAACCTTGATCTGCATGCTTAAAGCTAAGATGTACTCTTCATCGTCATCAACCAGACTACGCACCCAGAAGCCGTAATAGTTGTCGCCCTGGAGCCATGGATCGACATTTGGTTTTGACAGATCAATCGAGAACTTGTAGCTCACAGTGTTGTTGTACTCGGCGTCGCTGACCGGGCTGACTCCAGGGGGAGCCCACACTTGCTTCCCGCCCACATAATCTTCGATAATCACGTCACCAATGTCGACACCACCCATGTCCGTTTGAGCTGTGTTCACAATTATCTTCACGTAGACCGTGTCGGTGAAATTGAACTCCTTGCATGGGACCAAGTGGCCGGAATCGCAGTATATCAGCATATCTGGATAGTCGGGTATGTTCCCGTCCTCGTCAGTGATGTTGATCCTGTCAACGGTGTGGAACCTGTTGCCATAGGTGTCCCTAATCGTGACCTCGATCGGGTACCTCCCGTAGTCCAGCTTGCCATCACCGCAACCAATGGCCTCACTTGACGTATTGAACATGTACATGAACACCGTCCATTTACCCACGGCGTCTAAGAATATGAACGCGTCAGTAGAAGACGGTACGGTGGCTGGACCTGGAATAACACCGCAGAACACCTGCGGGACGCCCTGGCTGTTGTAGAGCATGAATGAGTTCTCCTCGTCGTTCGCCTCGAGCGTCTTTGAAGCCACGAGAACCACGGCGATCTCACCCTTCACGAACTGCCTTGTGGAGTTGGACTGCCATCTCAGGGTCTCCCAGTCGGTGAAATTGAAGATGTCGAACCTCTGGAGCCTGTTGCCGAAGCTCAGGTTCCCCGGACCGCCTGGAGGTAGCGTCAGGTTCCGTTGCAGGTTAATTTCCTGCTTGGTCTCCGCGGAAAGGACAACGATCAAGTTCATCCTCGACTGGGTGGTAAGATTCTGGTCGTCTGTTGCATTGAACAACATTATCCCTCCGTCCCAGTTGAGGTCGACGCCAGGGAATTTGAAACCAGTATCCGTGAAGTAGTTGTCGAAATCGTAGGAGAATATACCATCGCTTGCGACCCGATCCCCGTGCAATCCGTTGTCAAAAAGCCGGGTCTCTATCTCGAGCCATGTTAGCAATAGACGAACCTTGGCCGGATCAAGGTCACCGTCGTTGTCCTCGATCCTCGCATACACGGCGAATGTCAGATCATCGTCCTGCAATATATCCCTAGTGAAGATGGTCTGTGGCCATGCATCTGTCCATTTCTCAACGAAGATGGGGAAGTGATCCGCTTCTCTTCCCAGAAGGTTAGAGCTCCACAGGACCTGCCCTGCCTCCGTGTCTATTATGAACACCTCGACGTTGTCGCTGGCCGCAATGGAGTAGTTGGTGTACGCCCAGGTCTCGCCGGTGTTCCAGGTGTCATCGTTCGCGAGGCCGTACGGCATCCCGGCCTGGGTGCCTTGAAGATCCAAACGGTCCTCCCCGTAACCTCCGCCTTGATGAGAGACCGCGATAATGACGTTGGTCATGAATCCCTGAAGTGCCTCTCCTCTCTCATGCGTGATGTATATCTTCGCGCCGCCCCAGACCCCAGCGTTAACGATGGGTTCCAGTTCGCCACGCATGGTCAGCCTCACAGATGCTTCTGGAGCCGGGAAGCTGCTCACCCATACGATGATGACCGAAAACAGGACGACAGTTATGGCCAGTATCAGAATCGTACCTATGACCTCAGAAACACCCTTCTCGTCCCAACATTCCTTCTTCTTTATGCTGCGCCTCTTCATTTCGATCTCTCCGACAATTCTAGGCAGTCAAGTGGGATGGACCGTATATAAGGGTTACGTGGTACTTACCAGAAACATACCAAGACTAGCCTCGTGATTATCAAGAACTGGAACACCTTCCGGGGTCCCTTTATACTATCATGTAAGGTGGTTCGAATGCGGGATCGAATCGAAGTGAGAAAACCGTCATCGTTATATAACGAGCGTCTGATTGTGCGCCATATGATAGGAGAGGGTCTGACGGTGAAGGAGAAGATCCTCCTCCATCTGAGGGATTCCAGGAGCAGCAGGGGACACCTCAGCAGGGCTTCGACCCAAGAGGGTATAGCGGAGGGTGTGGACATGAGGAGAAGCCACGTACCCAGGGCCGTCAAGGGACTGGTCCACGAGGGAAATGTGGAGGAAACCTCCACCCGGCTCCCGGGCAGGACCAGAAAGGTGAAGACCTATGCGCTGACCGATTCCGGGATGAGGATCGGTCGTGAGATCTCGGACGAACTGGGGAAGGATACGATAATCATCAGGGGGGTTGAAGAAACCCAGATGACCATCAAGGAAGCCAGAATGGCCTTCGACTTGACCACATTGGAGATCGTCCACAACCTGTCCCCGGAGAACGTGCTGGATATCCCCGAAGAGAAAGAGGCCGAGGAGGTGGAGTTCCTGGATAGGAAGCCCGAGCTCTCTGAGATGAAGAATTGGCTCAACGGAGACGTCAACATACTGGTCATCTACTCCCCTGAAGGTTTCGGCAAGACCCAGCTGACAAAAAGGTTCGTCAAGGGACTGAGGAAGTATGACGTGTTCTGGAAGGAACTGTCAGATGACGATTCCACCTACGAGATATTCAGTGGCATTTCCGAGTTCCTGGCAAGAAGGAGACGAAAGAAGGCTTCGGAGCTCTTCGAGGAGGGTGATATTGACAGTCTCATCTCCTGTCTGCCCGAGGAGATGGCCTCGATAAGAGCGATCTACGTTCTTGACAACTACTTCCACGTGGGTGAGGACATTGTGGACCTGTTGTCCCATCTCACCAAAGAAGCCAAATCGCTGAAGGACTCCAAGATACTCGTGCTGGCCAGGGAAGCCACCCCTTCATACTGCAGGTTCCACATCAAGGCGGACCTGGAGAAAGATCTGGTGAGCGAGATGCACCTGAAGGGCCTGGACGAGAAGAACAGCAAGCTCTTGCTGGAGAACGAGTTGATAGACGAGGAAGCTTTCCGCAGGATCTACCTGTTGACCAAGGGGTGCCCCCTGTACCTGAAGTTGATCAGGGACGGGGACTCAGAAGAGCTGAAAAGAAGGTCCAGGTTCACCAATCCAGAGATAAAACTGCTGATTTTCTCAAGCAGGGTCGGGGCGAAGTAGTTCGACATTTCTTTATAGAGATATATTGTTCTCAGGAGCGATGGCAGGGAAGATCTCAAGGTTGATGGTGGTCCTTTACATCATCGCCAGCATCATAGGTATCATTGGTCTCTACATCTTCACTCTCAACAGGTACATCGGTATCGGGATGATCGTGATGGCGATCGTATTGTTCATAATGCCAATGACCCGTCCGCGTTACTAGAACTCGATGCCCTTTCTGCCGGGCTGGCCCTGATCGTAGGGGTGCTTTATGGGGAGCATTTCGGTGACATAGTTGGCGACCTTGGCGACCTCAGGGTGAGCGTTCCTTCCTGTGAGGATAAGCTCGACCTCTGCAGGCTTTTTCTCAATGAGGTCCAGAACATCGTCCAGCTCTACCAGATTGAAGTCCAATGCAACATTGATCTCGTCCAGTATTACAATATGATACTCCCCGCTGGCAAGGACCTCCTTAGCTCTCTCCATGCCCTGTTTCGCAAAATCCAGATCCTCTGGCTCGGGGCTGTCCCTCTCCACGAACTGGGGTCTTCCGAACTGCTCAATGGTTATGTTGGGATTGTCCTGACAGGCCTTGATCTCGCCGTAGTCTATCCTGCCCTTCATGAACTGAATGATGTAGACCTTCAGCCCGTGACCTGAAGCCCTCAGGGCCAAGCCGAGCGCTGCAGTGGTCTTCCCTTTCCCATCGCCAGTGTAAACGTGAATGAGCCCTTGACCCTTCATCTGGAAACCGATATCTCAGTCAGTATATAAGTTAAAAGGTATACTTTATATCCGAATATGGCATTGAACGGAAGAGGAGATCTAATGCACGCAATCTTCAAGGTCCCAGTCGAGAACAAGGGGAAGATCGATCAACTGCTGAAGGACGACCTGGTAAGCCGACAGAGCATCACGGTGCGAGACGCTGCAGCGCTCTCGATGAAGGGCAAGGAGACGTATGTTCTCATTGAGGGGAGCGAGGAAGCTCTGGAGAAAGCGGACGATCTCTTCAAGGAAGTCGGGGACAAGCTGGAAGGTAAAGATGCGGAGTCCATCTTCAAGACGATCAAGGATAAAGAATTAGAGGCAGAAGGGGGAATGGGTCTACTTTTTGGCTAGTCGGTCCGGGAGATATCGATCTCTAATCTGTTGAGGAAATACTTCTTCCTGGCCCGTAGAGCCACGTTCACCAGACTTATCAGCACGGGCACCTCGATCAACCGATGACGGTTGTGAACGTCTGAGGGGAGTTTATCCCGTTAAGGGGACATTACAAATCGATCATTTGAAAAGAAATATAGGAGGAGGGCGTAGCGGAAGGCATAGGACTATTATTGGCCAAAAAATCCTCCTCCATGAGCCTAAGGTTGAAACCGACCAGTCCTTGATTCGCCCCCTCTGAGATTTCGTCCATCAATCGGCTCAGCAGTATATAATCCCTAGGTGGTTATCATCATTGAGAATACCAGATACCAAAGACCATGGGCTCAACTATCGACCCTCCGACAATCAACTGAAAGAATAGGTCTGCACTTATCTTAGAGCGTTCTGATCTTCTCTGCCACGAATTCCTTTATTTCCTCTTCGTCGGGTATGGTGAGAGACCTCTTGAACCGGGCGCTTCCGTCGGAAAGATAATAACCTCTCGAGAGCGAGATGAACTCGTTCTCGCCATCCTCTGTTATGGCCTTCTTCCTGGCCACCTCTAGGAAGTTGTTCTTTCCAAAAGATACTGTGTCAGCGCTCACGGTCTCGAATTTGACGTCTCCTCTTCTTTCTGGTTCCATTTTAGTGCCTCCGTCCGTCACGCACACGGTTGTCAAGGACCGCTGCGTGCATTGTTTTCCGTAGTCGCACTTATGAGCTAGCCTTGACTATTTTTCGGGCTTATAAATATTTTGGAGATATGGATGTTCAAAATGCGGCGTTGAGAGACCTTCCAGATACTGAAACCATACAGATTAAATATGCCACCAACTATCGTAAACCGGATGTATTGTACCAGGTGTGGAGTTGAGTTCGAAGGAGCTTATTGCTCCAATTGCGGTGCTCCCGCCAAGGCTCCGGCCCCCCGAGTTGAAACGCGTTGCCTGAGGTGTGGTCATCTCATCAGGGGTTCTTTCTGCTCGTACTGCGGACTGCAGCTCACACCGACAGGTCCGGTCATCTACGAGTATACCGCGCCCACCAGATCGGGTGGCGACTTCGGCAAGATATTCACGGGTTTCATGATCCTGTTCTTCGGTTTCTTTCTGACCGCTATGCTTGTCTACATTGGACTCTTGTGGGGAGGTCTTTCGGAGATAATACCCGGGATACTGGGAGATGCGTGTGCCGACTGCAAGATGGTGCTCCTAATCATCACGCCGGAACCAAAATCCATACTGGGACCGTTCGGCGGCCCTCCGTTCTTGATCTATTATCTGTTCGTGGTGGTGATCATCTCATCGTGTTTCTTCTGGCTGTTCTACAAGGACATGCCGGTCGTGATGGCGGACTTCAAGAAGGCTCTCAAGAAAGGCTGGTTCTCGGTCAGGTCCAAGAGCACCTTGCTGAGGATCGGACAGCTCTTCGCCTTCGGGATCTTCTTCAACGTGGGATACAACTTGGTCGTCCTGATCCTGTTCGGGGAAGGGGTCTTGCCTACAGAGACCGAGATAGGTCCGCCCTGGTTCTTCCTTTCTCTGGTCTCAAGTGCTGCGGTCTGGGAGGAACTAATCTCAAGGACACTTCTGATCGGTGTGCCCCTTTTCGTGATAGCGCTGGTAAGGAACAAGAAGGTGGACCGCCCGTTGAGATACTTCATCGGCGGAGGTTTCGAACTTGGAATACTTGAACTGATCTTCCTTCTGTTCTCTGCAATAATGTTCGGCCTGGCGCACATCTTCAGCGGTGGCCCGTGGGTCTTCCCTCCCTTGTTCGTGGGGGGTCTGATACTCGGATACCTCTTCCTGAAAAAGGGGATAATCGCCTCCATCATGTTCCACTTCATCTGGAACTACAACATCGCGCTGAACTACCTGGCATCGGTCACTGAGAACTTGCTGGTTCTTACCTTGGGGGTGCTTTTCACCCTCTTCGTAGCTTTCGTGGGATTGGTGCTGACGGTGACGTTCGTGATGAGGTGGTTCCGGACCGCCAAGTCGACCGCCAGGACGTTGGAGGCAGGTCAAGGGCAGCCGGGGACACAAATCCAGATGCAGCAGCAGGCACCTCAAAGGGTATACACTTGTCCGAGTTGCGGCTGGAGAGAGGCGACGTACAAAGATGGACTCTTCAAGTGCCTCAGGTGCGGCCACATCATCTAGCGAGTAGCTTCTCCAGATACGCCTTTCCTGCAAGCGCATCCTCATAGGATCTTGATTCAAGCACGAAGGTCCCTGTGTAGTCCGAGAGTTTTCCAACGATGGATTCAAAATCGACCGTACCGGCGCCCATGGGCAGGTGGAGATCGCTCCTGCCGTCGTTGTCATGGAGATGAACGTTGACGAACTTGTCCGCATATTGAAGGAAGTTCTCGGCCTCGCCTGTGGTGTTCGCATGACCAACGTCAAAGCATATTCCGATGTCGGTACCCTCGATCACGTAGAGCACTTCCTGGACCTTCCGACAGGTGGTGACGATCATATTTGGCATATTCTCCACTCCGACCTTTATCCCCAGTCCCTGAATGCTGGAATCGATTAGCCGTATGGATTCTCGGGTGATGTCCAAGACCTTCTTTGGACTAGAGAAACTGAGAGGAGAAAAGAACCCCGGATGGACGGTTGCCGTCTTCATTCCCACACCATCGGCGACCTGGATGGCCTCGATCACCTGCCTCACGGCCTCTTCCCGTATCCTCGAGTTGAACGAACCAATGTTCACATCCGAGAATGGCGCGTGGAGGGACAGCTGCAGGTCGTACGACGGGATGAGCCTCTCAAGCTCCGGCAGGATGTCCGTAATGGTGTGCACCCCTTCCCCCACGATCTCCCAGCCGTCGAAGTCCCTGGATACAAGCTTGAAGGCCTTATCGAGGGTCATGGGTGAGAGAGCAACGTAAGAAGAGACCGAGATCATTCTAGACCTCCTGCAGTCGAGGTGCGATCCTGTCTATGAGCCCTTCGATATCGTCGTCCTCGATGGTCACCTCAATGTCGCCCAACGGGGAGCTCTCGGCGAAGTTCACCTTGCCGACGAATGCGACCTGTTTGTTCAATCGGAACCTGAGCTTGTCGCCTTCGACAGACCTGCGAAAGACGGCCCTTGCTGCGGACCTTATCTTCTGTTTTCTCAATAGCTCCTCGAGATTATCGACCGATCCGGAGGTTCCCACGAGCTCTCCATCGCCCTCTTCGATCTGAAGATCGGGGAAGATATTCAACATGCTCCTCATCACCTTATCGTGATTCTCGGTGGGCTTGCATATCGTCCTGACGACAACACGGGACACGTATCTCGGAAAGGCGACTCGATACAAAAATTTGCGGTAGCAAAGTTTATAGTAGCCGATCTAGAATATGGTTTAGAATGAGGCATCGTCTTTTGAATCTCTTCACCAAAAGGGGCACCCTCGTCGAGCCAGAGGCCATAGAACACATGCTTTCTCAGGAGGATCCGATGGACTTCGCGGATCAATTCTTCTCCAACTTGGACGACGGGACATTCATGGTGACGATGGAAGATGTGCTCAAGGTCGAGTCGATCGTAAGGGAGGTAGCGAAGGAGTACAGGGCCTCCAAGAAGGACGAGGAGATCAGACCTTCCGAGCCGAAGAAGGTGGCCGGAGCAAAGGCGAAAGATTTTCATTCAGAGATTGAAATAAAAAAGGACATCACCGGGAACTCCACGTGCGAAGGGACCATCAAGGACTTTCAGAGATACTTCAAACACAGGTTCCAAACGCTCGGCAACATGATACGGAACAGGAGGGAGATGAGGGGCAGCCTCCAGATATCGAAGGCGAAGAGAAAGATGTCCGAGATGAAGTTCATGTGCATCGTCAACAACGTCAGGAGCACCAAGGGCGGACACACGATGATCGAGGTGGAGGACGGCAGTGATGTCGTTACAGTGCTCGTGCCAAACACTGCAAACGGTGGCTCCAACCTGGTTCCGGACGAAGTGATAGGGGTGATCGGGAAGCCAGGGAAGAACAACGACCTCATCATAGCGGAGAGAATCTTCAGACCAGACATACCGGGCAAGAAGAGGTTCTCTGGGTGCGACGACCCCATATCCGCCGCTTTCGTGGGGGACATTCACGTCGGCAGCAACGCGTTCATGCAGGACAAGTGGGACAAGTTCATGAAGTGGTTGAACAACGGCGATGAGATCTCATCATCCATCAAGTACATGGTGATGCCTGGGGACATGGTGGACGGAATAGGCATCTACCCAAGACAGGAAGAGGAACTTCTGATACACGATATCTATGAGCAGTACGAGGAACTGGCTCGGCTGTTGGAGGCAGTGCCGGACCACATCAGGATCGTCATATCACCTGGTAACCACGACGCCGTCCGGCCGGCGGAACCTCAACCGGCGCTCCCGAACAACATAACGAAGCTGCTTCCTTCGGAGATCACCTTCGTGGGGAACCCCAGCACCGTACTCCTGCACGGAGTGGAGGTCCTGATATATCACGGAAAAGGGATAGACGACTTCATCAGCACTGTCCCCTCACTAACCTATGAGAACCCGCTGGCATCCATGATCGAGATGCTCAACAAGAGACACGTCGCACCGACCTACGGGGGCAAGACGCCCATAGCTCCCGAGAAGGAGGACTACCTGATCATCGACACGGTACCGGACATCTTCGTCACCGGGCACGTTCACTGGGTGGGAGTGGACGAGTACAAGGGGGTCAGGCTCATCAACGCTTCCGCATGGCAGACGCAGACCGCGTACCAGAAGATGAGGAACATCGACCCCATACCTGCAATGGTGCCCATAGTGAACCTGCAGACCGGAAGAGCCAGGATAAAGGAGTTCTAATTGGGTGCTCTGGGCAATCCAGCTTACGAAGTTATTTATACGCTACGGAAAGTATTCCATGACTCCCAGTGGTCCAGATGGAAGAGCAAGAGGATAACGAACTCGCCGAGAGCGAGGATATGGAAACAACCGACGTGAGCTCTCCAGAAGAGGAAGAGATCGAAGAATCGGAAGAAGAGGCTGAACCGACAAAGCACAGGAAGTGGTTGAAGTCGGCACTGCTGGTCCTCAGGGATGTGGGTATCGCGTTACTTGTCGTCTTCCTGGTCTTCGTGGCTCTCTGGGCTTATTCGGGGGTTTGGCCGCCAATAGTGGTCGTTGAGAGCAGCAGCATGCAGCATGACGATTTTTCCAGCTCTGTCGGGGTCATAGATACTGGGGACCTGGTAATAGTGCAGAATACCAACTCCAAGCAAGAGGTTGAGACCTACGTTCACGGCAAGTGTTCGGGTCACTCAACGTACGGGGACTCGGGGGACGTGATAATCTACAATGAGTTGGGCGGTGGCGACAAACCGATCATCCACAGGGCCTTGATATGGCTGGAGTTCAACACGACGACCAATAACAGCTTCGACGTGCCCAGCCTGGAGTGCGACCATTGGGAGAACGGCGTCAACTGGTGGGGAGAAAACGGAAACGGGTCCGGACGACCAAGAATCCCCGTTTACGAGCCCAGGAACATGAACTATACACTGACCTTGAGATTAGATTCGGCCTATCGCAGCTTCAACGTGACATTGAATCTTGCCAATCTGCTGAACGATATCAAGACAGATGACGAATGGAACGACGGTGGGTTCATTGCCATGGGGGACAACAACAACCAGCCGGACAACAGCCTGATCAACCACGACTGGATCATCGGGAAGGCAAGGGGAGAGCTGCCCTGGTTCGGTCTCATAAAGCTCTCGGTCAGCGGGGACATCCCTTGGGGCAATGTGTGTTCGGCGCCCAGTGAGAGAGGCTGCGCAGCGGACAACGCCTGGACATCCTTGATCATCGCCCTGGTGGTTCTCATTGCCGTACCTATCGCCTTGGACGTCATTCTTGGATTCTACCAGAGGCATAAGAGGAACCAGGAACTGGTCGAACAGGCGCGAAAAGAGGAAGAAGAACCCTCCGAGGAAGATGAAGAAGAAGTTGAGGGGGAACCCTTGGAAGAAGAGACGGAAGAGAGAACCGAGGACTCACTTCAGGCCGAGTAAGGTAGTTTGGTTTTTCAGACGGTAGTTCTTCATCCCTTTCAGGACCTCGTCCTTCTCAAGTATCCTTTTTGTCTCGAGTACGGGGACGCTCGACTGGATCTCCTTGGTCCTGCCGCCCCTGCCAAAGGACTTCACCCTGGCATTCACAAGGCCCAGCATATCAAGTTCGGAGATGAGGTCGGTGACCCTCCTCTGGGTGAGGTTGGATACACCTGCCTTCCTTGCCAGTTCCCTGTACGCGGAGAAGACATCCCCTGTCGTGAGCCTGGTGCCGTTCCTTTCCTCGCTGAGTATGATGCCGAGAAGTACCAGCTTGGACTGTGTGGGCAGGGATCTTGTTGCTTCCAGAACGCAATCCAGCTCTATCTTGTTCTTTGCCTTTCTGACATGATGCTCGGTTATCTTGTCGCTCCCGGACCTTTCCACCAGCTCCGCGGCCACACGCAGCAGGTCGAGAGCCCTCCTAGCATCACCGTGTTCTTGAGCTGCCAATGCGGCGCACAATGAAATGACGCCGTCATCGATGACCCCGTTCTCAAAGGCCAGATTGGACCTCTGTTGCAGGATGTCCCTCAACTCGTTGGCGTTGTAGGGCGGGAAGACCAGCTTCTCGTCGCTGAGCCTGCTCTTGACCCTCGGGTCCAGGAACTCCGTGAACTTCAGGTCGTTTGAGATGCCTATCAGACTTATCTTGGTCTTCTTCAGATCGTCATTTATCTTGGACAGGTGATACAGGATATCGTCACCGCTCTTGGTCACCAGCTTGTCGATCTCGTCGAGGACGACGATGACCACCCTCTTCTCCTCGTCTATCTTCTCCCTGAGGATGTTGTACACCCTTTCGATCGACCATCCCGTGAACGGGATCCTGTCGTCAAAGTCCTGCACGAACCTGTTGCCGATGTTCTGGAGTATCGCGTAAGGAGTGTCGACTATCTCGCAGTTCATGTAAAGGAAACTGACCCTCTCCCTCTCGTCCGCCTTGGAGATCTCGTTCCCCATGTACTTGATGACGGCCGTCTTTCCGGTCCCGGTCTTTCCGAAGATCAGGATGTTGGAAGGTCTCTCCCCGCGGAGTGCGGTCGCCAAAATGGATGCGAGCTGGTCTATCTGTTTCTCCCTGTGCGGCAGGTTCTCTGGGATATATGAGGGCCTAAGGATGTCCCTGTCCTTCTTGAACACGGATTCCCTTTCCAGATAGGGCTCGAATACGCTGTCCTCCATTCCCCTCCCCCTTTCTAAACGTCGAGGAATTGATGCCTTCTTCTCGGATAATTTCTGATTGTCCCGAGTGGAGTTGGGGTATAGCGACCTCAATACTAAAGGTTTTCTTAGACGGAAAAGCGGCACTACTCTCCTTTGATAAATCCGTAAAGACAAGCGCCGAAGATTACTGTGATCAAGATGAACTCTGTGAAACAGTATATGCATATGGATCCGATGACAAAGAGCTCCAGATAGGTGAGGTACCAGGCGAGGATGGCTCCCAAGAAAGAGAAAATGAGGACGATCACGAAGAAGCTCTCGGTGTAATCTCTGCTCCAATGCTTGAGCCTGAGAGCCGCGAAGAGGAAGGTGAGCACCATCCCGATGAGGCCGAGATGTGCAAAAGGTATCCCGAAGATGTTGTTGTATTCGCCTTGAGTGACCGCACCGCAGTCTATCAACCCTTCTTCCGGGCAGAAAAGTGCACCGGGATTGTAGTGGTCATACACAAGGTAGCCTGCTATGAAAACACCGAGAATGGAGAGGATTACCGTGAAAAGCAGAATGTTCGCTTCACTGTGGATTCTCCTCTTCGTCAAGAACTCGAACATGATGAACCCCCTTCAACCCTGCACGACAGGGTCGATGATGCTTATCATGGTGTTGTAATCCCGGGTCTTGTACCACCACTTTGCGATGGTTCCGTCAGTGTCTATCAATACAAAGGTTGGTGTTCCAGGGGTGCAGTAATCGCTAGCCAGACCGAAGCTGGAATCCCAGATATATGTCCAGTTCGAATTTACGTAGTCCCTGAATTCTCTGACGGCCGCAACAGAGTCTTCACTGCTCGATGAGACGGCCACGAACTCGACGTCCTCACCCCATCCATAGTATTCATACAAATCATGCATCACAGCTGCCATGGAAACGCAGGCTGAGCATCCCGTGGAGAAGAACTCAATCAGTATAGGCTTCGACCCGATATGTGCATTGAGATCATACGCGACTCCATCCACATCTCCTATCGTGAAGAGTATCGCATCTTCGCCTTCAAGATCGCACCCAGGACTGCCTTCGGGCAAGGTGGAGAAGAAAATCATAATCACAACAACGATGACCACTATGACGAGGCCGGCCGCCATCCATCTCTTGCGTTCACGGTCCTCGAAAGGCTGGGTGGTCTTCTTCACCTTCTTCTTAGCGATCTTTATGTCGGTCTTGTCGTCCTCGGACAGCACCGCGTCCACCTTTGCCTTCGGATGGACCTTCTTCAGATGACCTTCGAGGTTCTCCAATTTGACTCGTATGCCGCAAACAGGACATTCTCTCATCGTAGCCATGGAAATTCTCTGGGGGAAATATTGGGGACGGCTCTTATTAACATTTCGTAATTATTATGCATGAGACGGCCAGACATTATCATTCTGTGCATGGAACGGAAAAAGGAAATATAGTAGAGCGTCACAAAGGGTAATAGATGGCCAAACGAAAGGCGCATTTGGTGAAGATGCCGGCTGGGCGGACAGAGGAGCTGGAACCCCCGGAAGTACGGGTGGAGATGGAACCCCGTCCTCCGATAGACCTTCCCAGATCGGTTGAATTCTCCTACTCAAAGGGCGTCTTCCTTCAGAGACTGGTGCTCCAGACCGTCATGGTGATGCTGGTGGTCGTGCTGCTCTCCTCTTTCTTCCTAGACATCAAGCCACTTTACTCCGCGATCATCCTGGGCATCCTCGGGGTCTACATGGTAATATCCTCGATCTCACCCCTCTTGACCTCACACACACTGACGTCGGAGAAACTCGTGCTCAGGCAGGGATGGTACTTCAAGACGACCATACCCGTAGAGGACATCGAATCGGTGGAGACCACGGACGAGCCGAGCAAGGTGGGCGTCAAGTTCTCCATTGCACATAGAAAGGTGTACGTCACCAGCTCCAAGTTCGGACTCGTCAAGATAACGCTCAAGGAACCGACCCGCTTTCCAATGGTGATGGGGAAGAGGGCCGAAGAGGTGATAATTGACGTGGAGGACCGTTTGAGGTTCGTGGAGGTCCTGGACGGCTTCATCCAACGGCGGGACGCGCCTATTCTCGCCAGTCCAATCCAATGGTCTTGATGCCTATCTTGGGTATCAGCGGTGTCTTCCTCTTATGGGCGGTGCGTTTTACCATGGACCTTATCCTGGCAACCTCAGAGACCGGATGGTTCGTCCTTTCCGAGGTCTCATCATCGTCCATGCTGAGTTCAATCCCGAGAAGTATCGAATCCAGTTCCTGGTAGCTTATCCCAAGCTCCACTTCGTCGGTCTGGCCTTCCCACAGTCCGGCCGAGGGCGGTTTGATGATTATCTCTTTCGGCAGCCCGAGGAACTCGGCCATCTCCTTGATCTGGGTCTTGTAGATGTCACCGATGGGGAGTAGATCGCAACCACCGTCCCCGAACTTGGTGAAGTAACCTACCATGAGCTCGCTCTTGTTGCCCGTGCCCAGAACCAGCCGGTTCAGAGAATTGGCTCTTTGATACAGGATTATCATCCTGTTCCTTGCCTTCATATTGGCGAGAACGACTTTGTCGGTCGAACCTCCAGCGGCCTCTCGAGCAGCCTTCATCATATCATCGATCTGAATGGTCTCAAACCCTATTTCCAAGGACCTGGCGTAGAACTCTGCATGTTCTGCGTCTTCTTGGGAACTTGTGGACTCTGGAAGGAACACTCCAAGCACCTTGTCGGGGCCCAATGCGTCGGTAGCCAGCTTTGCCACGATGCTCGAATCCAAGCCTCCGCTCATTCCGATGACAACGCCATCCATTCCGCTCTGTTCCAAGCTGTCCCTGACGAAAGTGGTGACAACACTGACCATTTCCTCTCTGAACTTGGGCCTCAAAGGCATCGCCAGAAGAATTGAGTGGGGATTATAACTCTTTTTCTATGTTACATTGTAATACGCTTTGGAGGGGGGCTTTCTTGATCGATGTTTCAATTCTGTATTACATTGTAATACAGGAGTCAGGAAGAAGGGCACTCCACAAATCCAGGAATACGCCACAATTCGAGACACGTACGACGGCCGTCACCAATCACACGAGATTGTGCATGACAACAAGATCGTCCCTGAACGGTTCCAACTTCTCAGGGATCTCGACACCTGCCAGTTCCGATTTCAAACTCAATCCCTGATCCTTCTTCGCCTTCCATATGGATGAGTTGAAGTCCATCAGTTCATCGGAAACTTCCGAAAGTGCACTCTTCATCGCGTCAGTGGGCTTAGGCATCGCTTCCCCGTGGACCTCTCCCCCATACACCTCCATCCATATCTTCTCGGTTATGAAGGGTGTGATTGGAGCAAGAAGCTTGAGCACGGTCCTGAGACATTCGTGAAGAGCATGAAGAGCTCCGGTATCCTCCTGATACGCCCTGGATTTGGCCATCTCCAGATAGTGGGAAGCGAAGGCGTTCCACAGGAAGTTCCTAACCTTGTTGGAGGGTACGAAGAAGTTGTACTGGTCGTAGCCCTTCTCACACTCCTCTACCAAGTTGTTCAGCTCGGAGAGTATCCATTCATCGGTCGGCTTCAGATCGCCCTTCTCCGCGAAACTGAACGATGAAACGAAGCGTGCAACGTTCCACAGTTTTGTCAAGAATTTCTTGGACCCAGCTATCCTCTCCTCTGATATCCTGAAATCGTCCCCGACGTTGGTCTCGCTGGCCGCCCAGAACCGGAACGAGTCGGCTCCATGGGCATCGATCACCGGCTCAGCCAGTATCTGATTCCCGAGGCTCCTGTGCATGGCCCTACCCCTTGCGTCCAATCCAAGACCATGAATGAAGACGTGCTCGAACGGCTTCTGTTTCTTGACCAGCCAGCTCTTGAGAGTCGTGTAATAGAGCCATGTTCTGACAATGTCCCTGCCCTGAGGCCTCAGTGAGGTGGGGAAGTTATTCTCGAAGAACTGATCGTCCTTCATGAACATCGAAGCGACGAGGTTGCTGTTGCTGGAATCCATCCAGGTATCGAAAACCCGTTCCTCGCCATCGAACTCGTTACCGCCGCATTTTGGACATGTGTTCACGGGTGGTGGATCTTTCCAAGGCTGGTAGTAGTCTCCCGGCGGTGGAACAATGACCTCGCCGCATTCCCTGCAGTACCAGAGCGGGATCTCGGTGTGGTAGTAACGCCTCCTGCTTATGGGCCAGTCGATGGTGAGAGCGTCCATCCAGTCCTCAAGGATCCTCTTGTGTTTCGCAGGATAGAATTTCATTTGGTTAGCGGTTTCCCTTAGATCGTCAAGGAACTCGATCTGCTTGAGGTACATCTCCTCCATGGGGATGAACTCGATCTCGGTACGAGACCGGCTGCACAGCGGTGTTTGATGAATGAGCGATTCCTCGTCGGTGACCAGATCGTTCGCCAACAAATCCTCCAGTATCTTCTGCCTTGCATCCGCGACCTTCATCCCCTGGTATTCGCCTGCGACCTCGGTCATCTGTCCATCCTCGTCGATCGCCTTGACCGCTTCCAGCGCAAGTTCGCGGAATATCTGAACGTCTCCCAGGTCTCCGTATGAGCACATCATCACGATGCCGCTCCCGATCTCTGGACTGACGTAAGTATGGGCTTGAATGGGAACCTCGATCCCGTAGAGGGGAACGATTGCCGTCTTGCCGTGCAGGTGCGTCCACCTCTCGTCGTCCGGATGAACGAGAACCAACTTGCAGGCGCACAGGAGCTCTGGCCTCGTGGTCGCTATTATCAGGTCCTCTCCGGTCTCCTTGACCTTGAACTTCAATGATGAAAGCGTCGAGGGCCTCTCCTCGTACTCTATCTCGGCCTCGGCGATGGCCGTCTTGCAGGCGGGGCAGTAGAAGCTGGGCCTCAGGCCGGTGTAAACGAGCCCCCTGTTCCACAGGTCTATGAAGACTGCATGGGTCTTCCTTCTGTATTCGGGTGAGTCGGTCTCGTAGAAGTACTCGTCGAAG
>JAUVHO010000022.1 GCA_030593295.1 Methanomassiliicoccales archaeon
CGCCCGTCTGTTGGCCCGTGGTGATTATGTTGGAACCGGGCTGCAGCGGGAAGCTCTGGGTGATCTCCAGGACGCCGGGGGAGTTGCTCAGGACATAATCGGAGGAGTCACTGTCACCGTTGTGGGCGGTCGTGTAGAACAACACATTCACAGTGGATTCTTCTGCGACCATGTGGCCCCAAGGAACCTTGATCTCAAGTTTCCCGGAATCTCTGGAGTCCTTTCCCACTGAGGACTGGACCGAGTTGACCCCGCTCCAGCTGTTCCAGTCATTCCTTCCTCGGTCTTGGTCCAGGTCGAACTTGAACAACCTGGAAGAGGTCTTGTGTCCCCCAAAGCCATTCACCTCCACCATGTAATCAGCACCGATGCCTCCGGCCGGGTATCCGGTTGAGCCATCTCTATCCAAGTCAATCAGCGCCCTTACGCTGTCAGGTTTCCTCTCGCCAGAGGACCCGGAAAGGATCGAGCCGCCAACTTCAGCATACAGGTACAGAGATTTTTCGTCCGAATCGACATAGGTCGCTGTGAGGTCGACACCGGCCCCGACCGGATCCTGGTCATTGGAGACTACCCCCTTCCAGTCCGAGAAACCTCCATCGATCTGTATCTTCCCCTCTGGCAACAGCTCAGGGGCGGTGAGAAGTGGCAATGCCAATAGTATGAACGCGATTATTGGTATGAGGAGTATCTTGTGCCTCCGTATCTTGGATTCATTGGTGAACCGTTGATGTCCGAGACCGTTGGTGAGTCCATTTCCGTTGGTCAAACCGTTAGTCAACCCTCTCAGGGTGCTGCTCAGTCCATTGGTGAGACCGTTGACCACACCGTTCGTCCGTCCCGTTGCCCTTAGCCCGTTGGTGAGACCTCTCGAAACGGCTCCTTCTCTGCCCAAACCGTTCACCAGCCCTTTCGAGGCTGGTTTTGGGGTGGGCCTCTTAGCCTCCCTCGCCAGTTCCTTTCTGAGGTCGACTATCTCCCTCTGCTTCTCCTTCTGATCGCTCAGCCAATCCCTGAGTTCCTCTTCATCCTTTGACACTCTCTCGGTAGGGGGGACCTCCGTAATAACTCCAATATCGACCTCCTTCCTGGACATGGAAGCCCCGCATTCGGGACACTTTTCCAGCGTATCCAAGACCTTGCTTCCACAGGTTGGACACGGAACCTTTGACAGACTGATTTCTTCCTTGATTATCTCTCTCAAAGCCTGTTTCGCCGTGCCCCCACTGGTCATTTCTCTGAGCTGGTCTCTATCGACGAACTCAAGGACCTTGGTCAGGGCCTTCTTGAAGCATTCGGTGGCTTCCTCGTGTCTCCCGAGGTGCATCAGAGCATTCGCTTTCGCGTTCCAGGCTTCCTTATAGTCTGGGTTGATCTTCGTGACCTCTGTGAACTTCTCCACCGCATCCTCGTACTTCCCGGCTTCCAGCAGGCTCATGCCCTCGGAGAATAAGAGCTTCTCATCGATTACGATCAGAGCCTCTTCTGGAACCTCTTCCTCCTCGGGAGCCATGTCAAACTCTTCTGCCTCAGACGGAGCTTTGATTACGATCTCGCCGTCCTCGTACGCCAGAGGATAATACTGGGTCTCGGCCCTCACACCTCTCATGAAGAGCGTCCCTATCATGGTCTCTCGTTTCCCCTCGATTTCTTCCTTCTCGATGTCTATGACCCCATCGAAGGCCTGGTGAAGGCTTGACAGCTCTTCCTCCCCATGCATGCCTTTTTCCACCAGAAACAGGGAAGTGATCCCTTCGTCCCGGAACTTTGTCCTGAGGGTCTGAGAGAGCTCGAATATCTCGGTGGAGCCGAATATCTTCATTGCGGGCGAGAGAACGTCCACCATGGCCCTCTTGCGTTCGAACGTGGCCAGCTTTGCCACCACCTCGCTGATGGCTATCTCCAAGTTCACCCTACTCTCCGATGATTTGAAAACAGCACCATCTTCCTCCACACCATCTATCCTTGTACTTCTGTGAGAGTACCAGTCCACTATGAAGAACTCCCCGCGCTGTTCATATTTCTCGATCTTCAGCTCCAGCTTCCGCATCTCCTCCCTGAAATCGTCTGGAGAGATCTTGCTGAGGACCACGAAGGCCCCCTCGCCATATCTCAGTCCCTCCGCCAGGAATTGGTATGAGATCAGGTCCTTCTCGTCACCTGCCGGACCCTGGATCACAACGGCTGAACGTTCTGGCACACCATCCTCTAAAAGAAGACGAAATCTCCTTATTCCCATAGACACCATTCTATCTGCCCTCCGAGACTTTTACGTCGGACGATACCCTCATCCCCTTCTTGGTGATCAAAAACGGATGAACCGAAGTGTCGTGATGTGTCAGACGCATCTTCCTTACCACGACCGTCCTTCTGAGCTCACCCTTGATATTGTCCAATCCTAAGAATATGAAAGAATCAGTTATGAACTGCTCCACTCCGAACCTGGTCATCTCCCCAGACTCTGAACACTCTGTGATGAGTATGGACGTCGTGTCCTTGTCACCCAAGAACCTGCCGAACTGGAATAGGTCCTTTCTGAACTCACGGACATCCTTCTGTTGAAGTCCTATTATGGCGATCGAATCAACTACCAGTCTCTTCACGTCATTGTTCTCGATCAGCCCATCGATTATCGCCTGGATTGATCGAAAATCAAGCGCGTCATCGTCATCCTCGAGCTTTCTCAACTCACCCAGGTCCACGATTGTCAGTGACCCGTCCGTCTCGTACTTAGTCGGGTCCATCCCGAAGCTCTTCAAAGTCTCCCTCAGGTTCTTCTTCTTCTCCTCGAGCGTGATGTAGAGTGACGGCTCATCAAATCTGGCTGCACCGTTGTACGCAAAATGGAGTGAAAAGAGGCTCTTCGCTGAACCTGTTGGTCCCGAAACCAGGTTGACACTGTTTTCCGGAAACCCACCTTCTACCAGGTCATCAAACCCATCAATGCCAGTAGGTACTCTGTTCAGAGGCTTCCTCCCATCGATTCAACAAAGTGTTGAAATGAGTATATGTTTCCTGTATATAAGTATATTGCTTGGAAAGGTGACGCTTTAATTCGCGAAACAATGCTCTAATATCTTGAAGTTGCGTCCGTAACGGAGGATGTTCGGACCTTTCCAAGGCTAGTCGGGTGAAAATGTTTTAATCTTCTGTCACTCATCTGCATGCGTGCCTGCTGTCCGCCTTGGGAGGCTGTTACTTCGGTGGTGCAATGCCTGCAACCTGCCCATTCTCGAAGAGAAACACTGCGGAACATGTTCCGAACGTACAGCAGAAGTGAAGATCACACCCCCTGGAGATATCCGACCCGCATTCGCTGCTGACATTTCACTCGTGAGAGAGACCATCGACTCCCAGTTCGGCAAGGGGACCGGACAGCTTTTTCTTCCGGATGACAAAGTGGTGGTCCTGAACAAGGCGCCTCACATCGACCGCATGGACGAGGTCATCCTAGATGGACAGGTATTGGGCTCTCTCAGGTTCGACCCAGGAAAGGGCTACTCATTCATTTTGAGGGTGGAGGGTGGAAGGAGGCTGGCCAAGGATCTCAGCAGAGGGTACATTATCGTGCACGAGGGCGCTGTTGAACCCATATCCAAGAAGGCAAGCGCTATGGTCCCGGGGATAAAGGACGCTTCACGGAGCATCAAGAAAGGAGACGAAGTAGTTATTCTGACCGAGGACAGAAATGCCATCGCGGTCGGCATCGCCCGAATGTCGGGAAAGGAGATGCTCGAACTGGAGAAGGGTGCTGGGGTCAAGAATCGGTGGGCCGCTGATCCTCGTCCTCCGGAGGTACTTCCCGGAGGGCAGACCTGGGATGATGCAGTCGCCGCCAACGATGCAGGTCTATCCAAGGTCAGGAAGAAGGCGGTGAGGTTCATTCAGAAGGTCACGGAGGAGCACGATCTCCCCGTAGCTGTGTCTTTCAGCGGTGGAAAGGACAGTCTCGCTACCCTTCTTCTCGTCTTGGAGGCCGATCTCAAGCCCGACATATTGTTCATCGATACTGGCCTGGAGTTCAAGGAGACACTGGATCATGTTGAGGCCGTTGCCAAGGAGTTCGATCTTCCCTTGGTGATTGAGAAGGCAGGGGATTCGTTCTGGAACAATCTGGACATGTTCGGTCCTCCAGGGAAGGACTACAGATGGTGCTGCAAGACAAGCAAGCTGGGGCCCGCGGCCCGAATCATCAAGGAGAAGTATCCTGGCGGTGTTCTGTCGTTCATAGGACAAAGGAGGTACGAGTCCGAACAGAGGGCCGCAAAGAGAAGCGTCTGGGAGAACCCCTGGGTTCCCCTCCAACTGGGCGCTTCCCCCATTCAGAACTGGACCGCTCTGCATGTATGGCTCTACATTTTCAAGATGGGTGCGGACTATAACCCATGGTACGAAAGAGGACTCGACAGGATCGGTTGCTGGCTGTGCCCTTCATCCGATCTGGCCGAAATGGAGGCCGTCGGTTCGGACATTCCGGACTTCAAGAAATGGAGGGAGTTCCTGGAAGGATATGCGGAGAAATCCGGATGGGGCAAGGACTGGGTGAAGTTCGGGGGCTGGAGATGGAAGATCCCTCCTCAGGCCATCAGAGAGCTTCTTGGCGATAGAAAGGAGGCCGCGAAGCGTCCACCGGATCCGTACGAGTTCCATCTCTCCGAGGGCTTCGGTCCGTGCGTCATGGGCATCTCCGCCGAGGGCATTTTCACTAGTACATTGGATATTGACCGCGTCAAGGTCTTTCTGAACCTGGTTGGGGAGGTCGAATATGACGATGTCGTTCGGGTCGCACTGACCGACCGCATCACTTTGTTCGAGGAAGGGGTTGCCATTCTCAAGGCCAAGGATGAAGATGAGCTCCGTGAGATGTCCAACATTGTTGAGAGGATTGTCAGAAAGGCTCACAGTTGCGTCGGATGTGGTACGTGCTTAGGCCAGTGCTCTCTTGGGGCCATATATCTGGACGGCGTCGCTTGGATCGATGCGGAGAAATGTGAGCACTGCGGGTCGTGTATAGGTCCATGTCCTGCTGCAGATTTCACTGGAGAATTTTCGTTCTAGTCGGCCTGAAATACGCTCAATATGCTCTCCAGCGGTGCGTCGGTACGGAAACCTTTTGGGTCGAAGTGAGTGAGGGACGCGCAGTATCCATTGTCCTTCAGGGACTCTAATATGCTTGCCAGTGAAGGTGTATGAACTTTCAATCGGGATGCCATTTCATCAGAGGAGTAATACGGTTCATCGATTGTGGATTCAGCTTTGATCGTATCCAGAAGCTTGGACGTCTTGGATGACATGTAAGACCTGGGCCTCAGTTCCCGCAAGAAGTCCGGGTCCCATATCCTCCCTATCCATAATGGACCCGCCGATGAGACATGATTACGCTTCGTGGCGTCAAGGTGGGTTTCCAAAGTGTCTGGGTCCTTCAGAAGATAACCCAATTCCTGGTCCGATTTACCTCCGGTCACTTTCATGTATGTGCGGTAATAGTGGTCCAATGAGTGTGAAACCAATGGATGAATTCCTATGCCATGATCTGCTGCGCGTCTGGCGCAATGGCCTATGAGTATCCTCAGACCCATCTCATGTCTGGTTCGGGTCTGCATTGGTTCTGCGTCATACTTCCTTCTGCATGCGCCCGGGTAGCTTCCCGCCAATGCCGCCGTATCCGTCGCTGTGACTGCCAGGTAACCTCCGTCATCCACTGCCTTCAGAGCCTTGTCCACGAACTGCACTGGAGTTCCAAACGGGTCAACATCCACATAATCGAACGTGCGCTCGGACAAGAGTTGGTTCAGATCCTCCTGCCCTGCCTCAGCATTGTTCACACCGTTCTTCTTGATATTCTCAAGCATCAACTCGAAGCTATTCTCATTCCAATCGTTCAACAGGAGCGAGAGCTCCCCCTCGACCTCCAGAGCGAACCTTATCCCCCTTATTCCGGTTCCCGAAAGACCATCCAGTATTCTCGAACCGCCCTTCTCCACCAGCTTCTGAACCACAAGTATGGAAACGTCACGATTGACCTCCATCACTGGGTTGTAGAACGGAAACCCCTCCCTCTTACCGGGACCCTTTCCTCTCTGTGTCTTTGGAACGATGATCCTGGCCTTTCCTTCGTTGATCTCCTCTGTCTCAAAACCGAACTTCACCATATCTCGCCCTGCATTATCTTCACTATCTTGTAGGGCAGGAGGTCCCGGTTCACGGGTGTAACCTCAAGTATTCGGACATCGTCCCTCCTCCTGATGTCCTGAAGGAGCGGATTCCTGGACTTCTTGTGCAAGGTGAGTAACAACGGCTTGTCGGCCTCGAGCGCCTCCTTCACCGCATCAACGAACGAGTCACACTCGATTTCCATCTTCCCAACTTCGTCAATCACAATGACCTCTGCCTCGGCGGCTGCAGTCCTGAGGGCTTCAACGCCGATGTTCTCCAATGCCGACAGATCTATCCCGTAATTGCCAACCATGAACTTCGATTCCAGGTCCTCGTGCGCAAACACCTGCTTCTCTTGAGTGGCCCAATCCATCACGTAGAAACCCACTCTCTTTTCGTCCTCCATAATCGGCTCGGTGATCATTCCCCCCACTTTCAGCTCATTTGCCTCAAGCATCTCGATTACTTTCAGAAGAGCATAGGTCTTCCCAGCGTTTGGTAAGCCTGTGATGCCAATCTTTATCGCTTCTCCCATGCAAAGCTCCGAATCGCCAAGGTATATCGACTTAGAAATATAAAATAGGATTGTTGTTCTGTCCTGGGGTCATGCTATCTATATCATACCTGTAATGGTCATGGATAAGTGGTCTGGCTGTTTGGAACTCCTCGATGGCGAATCTTCTGGCCCATTGTCTGTCTGCGATGGCTCTGCAATCTGTTGTCAACCCACTTCTGGGTCTGGACTTCCTCTCAGAGTCCAGTTTTCTTGCCGGTGTGATCGGTATGCTCATCCATCTCGACCGTGATTGTTATAATGGCGGTAGGACGCCGTTGCTGCACTCGGTTCTATTTGCGGCCATCTACTCTTGGTGTTCGTTCATCATCCTTGCACTGTTGTGCTCGGTTGAACTCATTTCTCTGGACCAGCTTGTTTTGCTTTTCCTAATCGTGCCAACGGGTTTTGCCGCCCACCTTCTCACCGACTCTCTCACAGAAGAGGGGATATTCGTGTTCCCAGGTCCCCTTGGCTCAAGCCATTGGTTCCGCAGAAAGCCAGATCCGGAGAACTCGTGGGTGAATTGGGGAAGGTACTCATTGAGCGGAAAACGAAAGAATGACGACCCCCTTCTCAATCTTGGTGTGAGTTCGGTGTCATTGGTCTCTCTGATCTCCTTCTTGGCCCTTACCCCTCTATGAGGTCTGGAGGTCCCTCACTCGTTCTCCACCTTTGATGTCTTTGATGTAATCGGCGACTGCGTTTGGGACCAGATTCTCCCAATCCCTCCCAGATGCCATCCGTTCTCTTACCTCGGTTCCTGAGAGGTCTTCTCTGTTGTGCAGGGGCAGCTCCCTCACATCATACCCCTTCTCTTGGAACAGCCTGATGGTCAGTTGATCATTGGAGAAGACAACACCGAAACTCGGGACGACGGACTCCACGAACGACGCCCAAGTGGAATGGTCGTGGATGTCATCTATTGGCAGTATCCTGCATCCATCCAGACCCTCCATCTCAAATGCCAGACCGATCATCGTGGACCTCTCTTCGTATGAGAATGGGTTGTTCCTTGTGTGACTGTACTGGGCACTTCCAACTCCAATGATGAGCTGATCGAAGTCCTCGAGTATCTTCCTTGTCATGAAAAGATGGCCCTTGTGAAAAGGCTGAAACCTGCCGATGAAAAGGGCTGGAAGTTCAGAACTCCCCTCCTTCTCGGTCAATAGACAACCTCCCTAATGGGGGACGATCCTTTCTCTGGTCGCAGACGGCCTCTGGGTCACCAACGACGAGAGTTTCTTCAAAAGTCCCTCTTTCTTCGTCCCAACCAATGCATGGCTCAGGACATCGCGAAGGGTCTCCACCGGAATGATCTCTATGATCTTCAAGTACTTGTCCTCTATCAGAACGTCCTTCATGTTCGCCTTGGGGATCAGGACTTTCTTTATGCCCATCTCGGAAGCGGCCTCGATCTTGGCCGTGATCCCGCCGACAGGCAACACCTGTCCCCTAACGCTCAAGCTTCCTGTCATGGCGACCGACTGGTCGACTTCCACGTCTTCCAGAGCACTGATCACGGCAGTGGCAACGCTGATGCTCGCACTGTCACCTTCCGTACCCTCCCTGCTTCCGATGAACTGAACATGGATATCGTGGTTGCTGATGTCCTCTCCTGTGTACTTCTTGATGAGTGCGGACACGTTCTCCACGGCCTCTTTGGCTATCTCACCCAGCCTGCCAGTTGCTATGATCCTTCCTCCCTGTTTGGTATGTGCTGGAGTTACCTCAGCCATGATGGGAAGCACTGTCCCACTGTACTCGCTCAGTGAACTGTCTCCGACTAGAACGGCCAGCCCGTTCACGGTGCCGATGATCTCTCCTTCAGTGACGAAGGTCCTGTAATCTCTCGACCACTCGACGAACCTGTCAGCGACCTGCTGTTCCAGAGATCTTGCGATCTTTTTAGCTTCAAGGACATCTTCAGCTGACACCAGTGACTTCCCGGATTCCTGGGCAATGTCCCCGGCGACCCTCACAAGTCCACCCAGTTCCCTCAGCCTCAGGGTCAATTGTCCCTTCCTTCCGGCTCTGCGCCTGGCTTCCTTCAGGATGACCTTCACTGCTGACATGTCGAAATGTGGTATCTTCTTGTCCTTGTCCACCTCTTGGGCGACGAACCTTATGAGCTTGATCCTGTTCTCTTCGGTGTCTGGCATGGTCGTGTTCACGTAGACCTCGTAACCGTATCCCCTGATTCTGGACCTGAGAGCCGGATGCATTCCGCCGTGTCTGATGCCGTGCTCGTCGACAACGCCGTAAATGGAATCAAGGTTGCCCGCGGCAATGAGAACGAAATCGCATGGTACCGCCTCGGTCTTCACCATCGCTCCGGAACTCCTCTCGCTCTGGCCAACTATGCTGAAGGCCTTCTCCTGCAAGGCCGTTAGAAGGCTTTGCTGGCTCTCCAGTCTCAGGATGTTTATCTCGTCAACGAAGAGAACTCCCTTGTGAGCCTTGTGGATCGCACCTGATTCCACCCTATCGTGGGCCGGCGTTTCCAGGCCTCCTGACTGGAATGGGTCGTGCTTGACGTCCCCCAGAAGGGCGCCAGCGTGTGCTCCTGTGGCATCGATGAACGGAGCTTCATCTCCTTCCTCGTGCGTTACCAGTATCTTCGGTATCAATAAGGTCTCTTGCCTGTGGCCAGTGTATCTTGTGAAAACGAAAATGATGACGGCTATGAGTATTCCCAGAAGCAGGATCATCGGATCGAAAGTGAACGGAAAAGGGCCGCCTCCCTCAGCCGGCCTGAACGACAAGAAGAGAGCAAGGAGGATGATCATGAACATGATAGTCATCATTACTCCAGCTTTCTTCTCCTTCTGCTGCATGGCCTCGGCTTTCTGGGCGTGCACGATTTCCTTGCCTTTGCCGGCAGGAACGACCCTGACCCTCGGCTCGTTCGGATCCTCTGGATTATGATAGCAGATGATATCCTGAAGCTCTTCCTTGGGCAGAAGCTCTGACATAGCATTTGCCAGCATGGACTTGCCCGTGCCAGGATCTCCAATAAGCATCACGTGCCGCTTCTGTTCCGCGGCCTTCCTGACAACTTCCACACCCTCGTCCTGCCCGATGACTTGGTCTACCAGTTTCTTGGGGATTTCGATGTGATCCGTTGATTGGATGCTGTGTTTCTCTATCCACTCTCCGATGGGTGGGAGGTCCTCGTTCTTACGCGATTCAGAATACTTTGCCATGGGGTTGTTGTCTCCCTACTGACTACCTAGATTCAATAGATATCTCATTCTTCTTAAAGTTTTCTTGCGCAAGTCCGCTTTGTGTAAGTGTGCGTCAGAACTCGCCTAGACCAATCCAGTGTCTGATGCCTTGACATGCTTGTCAATGATCTTCCTTGCCACAATGTCAAAGGAGTCTTCAACGTTCTCTCCTGTCTTGGCGCTTGTCATCACGTAGGTGGAATCTATCCTGTCGCTGAACTCCTTGATGTCATCTTCTGCGAGCTCTGTGTCGTCCACCAAGTCCACCTTGTTCGCCAGGATCTGCACCGGAATGTCCCCTGCGACCTTGGATACTGCCTTGATCCAGCTCTCCAGCTCCGTGAGTGTCGCCTTTCTCGTGACATCGCACACTGCTATGAGACCTTGGGCTCCCTGAAAGAAAGCCTCCTTGAACAGATCCCTGAAGCTCTTGTTGCCCATTATGTCCCAGATAACCAGGTTCACCAGCAGGTTCCCGTACGTCTCGTCAGAGACCTCTATGTCCCTCTTGAGGACCTTGGCACCCATCGTAGCGATGTAACTGTCATCAAAAGCGTCAAGGACGAATCTCCTTACCAGACTGGTCTTGCCGACAGCCTGCTCCCCGACCAGGCACACCTTCGCTTTCATGCGTTTCGCTGCAGTTTTTGCGTCATTATGACTGGAGACTAGGCTCGACATTCAGGTTTTGAACCTCCTTTGGAATAAAAAGGTTTTACTCCCCATTATCTAAGATGATAGTTTGTGAACAGACGAACTGGCCATTAGGTGCCTACTGTTCCATATCGTAAGTTTGTTTGAGAACCCTATTCGCGAGATCCAGGAAGACCGCGTTGACGTTCTCCCCCGTCTTGGCGCTTGTTAGGAAATACGGTGAATCATACTCTCCGGCGAAGCTGGATAGGGGGGAGGCATCCAGAGCAGCCTGTTCGGACTTGAGATCGATCTTGTTGCCCACGAAGGTCATGGGTGGCGTCTCAATCACCGAATCTGCCGTGATCATCCACTCGGAAAGTCCTTCGAAAGTCTCCGTCCTTGTCAGATCACAGACAACCAGTAGACCTCCGGCCCCGTCGAAGTAGCTGTTCTTAAGAAGATCCGTCAGGCCTCTATCCCCCATGATGTCCCAGACGGTCATGTTGACCTTGTATTCTCCATCTCTTGATGGCAGCACGAATTCCTTCTTGGTGATCTTGGCCCCAAGAGTTGAGATGTAACGGTCGTCGAAATCATCGTGGACGTACCTGCGAATCAGGCTGGTCTTGCCCACTCGTGGATCGCCCACCAGACATATCTTGGCTTTCAGAAGCCTGTCCTCATCGAACATCACAACGCGCCTCGGGCATATCTTGGGCTACTTGCTCCTATACTCCACTATCTTGTTCGCCAGTTCCTGAAAGACGGATTCGACGTTGTGTCCGGTCTTGGCACTGGTGAGGTAGGCGACTGAATTATATTTCTTGCACAGCGTGTCAAGGTCCTTCTTGGTGAGCTGTTTTCTTCCTCTCAGGTCCGCCTTGTTACCGAGTATGGCTATCGGCACCTCTCCAGCGACTCCGTACACGCTCTGTATCCATCCATTCAGTTCCTTGAGGGTCTTCTTCCTGGTTAGGTCGCACACGGCCAAAATCCCAGTCGCTCCTGTGAAGAACGCCTCCTTCAGAAGGTCGGTGAAGGTCTTCTCTCCCATTATGTCCCAGATCGTCATGTTCATGTCGTACTCTGTGTCGAGATCCTTCCGGACTACATTGAAGTTCTTCTTGGATACCTTCGTGCCCAAGGTTCTGATGTACCTGTCATCGAACTCGTCGAGCACAAACCTTCTGACCAGACTGGTCTTGCCTACTGCCCTCTCACCTACGAGGCAAACCTTAGCTTTCATCTTATCTTTGTTCAAGGGGAAACCTCATTGACTTTGTACAGCATCCGCCAAGCGGCGAACGATGCTGGCTGCGATCACTCCCGTTTCTTCTCCTTGTTGAATTCTTCCTTACCAACTTTCAGAGCCAGATTCCGGAAAGCCGTCTCGACGTTCACGCCAGATTTGGCGCTGGTGAAGTAGTACTCCGAATCGTACGCCTTGGTAGCCTGTTCAAGATCCTTCTCGTTCATTGCTATCTTGTCCTCGAGGTCAGCCTTGTTCGCTAGGAACTGGATTGGGACCCTTCCTGAAACGCTGTAGACTCCCTCTATCCAGTCGTCCAATTCCTCGAGCGTGGCCTTTCGGGTCACATCACAGACAGCTATGATTCCTCTGGCGCCGTAGAAGTACGCATCCTTCAGGAGCTCTCTGAAACCCTTCTGACCCATGATGTCCCAGATGGTCATGTCCACCTTAATGGCGGCCTCGTTACCGTTGGCTGGAACCTCGATCTCTCTCTTCGAGACCTTCGTGCCAAGTGTCTGGAGATACTTGTCGTCGAAATCGTCCAGTACGAATCTTCGGATCAGACTGGTCTTCCCTACTGCTCCCTCGCCGATCAAGCAGATCTTCATTTTCATCTTCTTCTCTTTGAGTTGGGGTTGGTCGTCTGCTGTCATCGGGTGTCGATGCCGTTGGTGCTGATATAAACCTTTTTTCTGAGTTATCAGGATTGATAGTATGATTGGAGTGAGCCAGATGGTTGCCTGAACACCGCTCTGGGCAATGCTCTACCACTCGTGATGGAAGGCCAAAAAAGCATTATATAATAGTATAATCATGGCTTTCTCTGCGCTTTGAAGTGCGGGGTAAGGGGGAAGGACAGTGAGTGTTGCCTGCTCTTTTGACATGGAGAGGTTGTTATGAACGAAGTTACGAGGATTGGGACCCACGTTAAGGGCCTGGACGAGAGACTCGATGGTGGAATCCCCGTTGGGTTCACGGTACTGATAAGTGGCCCATCGGGAAGTCTAAAGACATCTCTGGCATTCAACATGATCTATCACTCTTCAAAGGATCAGGGACTCAAGAGCTTGTATCTCTCCGTCGAACAGAGCAGGGAGAGCCTCTTGAAGCAGGTCACATCTCTCGGATATTCGATGGAGGGCATGAACGATCTGAACATTGTTGACCTGGCCAACCTGAGACAGGAAGCGGGAGGCATGGGGAGGGAGAACTGGTTCACATCGCTCAAGGACATACTCATCAGATATGTAGAAGAGTTCGACTGCCAGATTCTCGTCATCGACTCGATTGACGCTTTGTATGCGCTCTCTAATCTCGAGAACCCCCGAAATGAGATATTCAACTTCTTCGAGGTCCTCAGGGGCATGAACCTCACTACGTTCATCGTATCGGAGATGCCCAGGGAAGGTTCGTCCTTCGGGAAGTATGGCGTCGAAGAGTTCCTGTCAGATGGGATAATTCATCTCAGGCTCAGAGAGATCGAGGTCGGCAAGACGACATCGGTCAGACGGTACATCGGCATCGCTAAGATGAGAGGCACCAAGCACGACCTTGATTATTATCCATTACTAGTAGATAAAAGCGGGTTCGAGGTCCTCGTCGATTAGTTCGGAGCGAGCTCAGTATGACAAATCCTTCGGTAGTCGTGTCAGTTGTGGCGTTCGCTGTGAACTTGGTCCTCGGTGCATATGTTCTCAGGAAGAACCCTGGCGGTGCCGCCAACCGGTCTTTTGCTCTTCTCATGGGCAGCTTTGTTATCTGGGATTTTTCGGAAGGAGTTCTTAGGTTCATCGATAACGGCGGGGACCCCGCAATGATGTTCTGGCTCAGGCTTGAATGGACCGGGATAGCCGCTATCGGAGGAGTATTGGTGCATTTCGTTCTCTCGTATCCGACGAAGAAAGGGATCCTCGAATGGAAGCCCACATATGTACTGATATATGCCCCCACTTTCCTGATCATTGGGCTCGTCTGGACCACGGACCTCGTCGTTCATGGCCTCGCTCATGGCCCTCTCGGATATGACGCTGCCGTAGGTTCTGCCTATCCATTGATGGCTGTGATATACACAATCCAGATCTTCGTTGCATTGACCGTCCTGTTGAGGACGTACAGAACCAGTGAGGTCCAGATCATAAGGAAGAGGTCCCGGATCCTCCTGATGGGAGTTGCCGTTCCAGTCATCGTGGGTTCGGTAACCGAGACCTTCCTGCCAGCTCTCATTGACATACCCACAAGACTCGGTATCGGGAGCATCTATACGGTGATAATGGGGATTTTCGCCGCATACGCCATAATGAAATACAAACTTCTGATTATCGAGCCGACCGTTGAGGAGTATAGGCCCGCCAAGATAGAGTTCACCATTGATGTTGGACACAACAACCTGGTGGAATCCGGCGACTCATCATACGCCTTCAGTGCATTCAGGAACATAGTATCCGATACTCCTGGCCTGTGCATCACAACCACCTTCCCGGAGAAGATCAGACGGAAGTATGGCCTGGAGAAGACCCCTATAGTTTGGATCTCCAAGACCTCACTGGGTGAGATGACGTTCAAACCATCTGACCTTAACTTCGAGATCTCTCAGACCGCCACCAAGTTCATGCGTGACAACCCGAGGACTTCAGTGATATTCGATGACCTCGAGTATCTCGTCGAGATCGCTGGCTTTGATGATGTCATCAGATTCGTCAAGATACTCACAGATGTCGGGTCGGCCAGCAACTCCACTGTGGTCGTTCCTTTGGATCCTAACGCGATCGATGAACGGGAGCTTTTCGTCATCAAGGGGAGTTTCGATTCGATAAGGGACGTTTCCCACCTCAAAGGTGAATCCACTGCGGCAATCGATGATCGTCTCATAAACAGCATTCTGTTCGCTGACACCCGGGACAAATGCCTTGAGCAGTTCAAACAAGGACTCGCAGGGGGGCGAGGTCTGTTCATAACCACTATTCACCCTCAGAAGATCATCCCGTCTTTGGGGATACAGAACGTGGATTTCATCTGGCTCTCCGAGTCAGAAGAGTCGCCTGGGGCCGTCGCCCCAGCTGGACTGAAGTATGAGGTGTTCAGGGACGTCATCAAGTTCATCGAGGCCAATCCCGCCCACGTTATCCTGTTCGAAGGGCTTGAGTACCTCACATCCACAATTGGATTCTCGGAGGTCCTGGAGTTCCTTCAGTCTGTTATAGATCTCACATCCTCCAAGGGCACCAGACTTCTTGTTCCGGTACATCCAAAAGCATTCGGCGATAGGGAACTCGGGATAATCAAGAGAAGGTTCGATCTCATCATCGGCTGATCATTTCATGTCCTTCGTCAGGACCTCCCACAGCTTCTCCTGGAAAAGATACTCTGAATCCACAATCCTCTTCATGAAGTTCACTATCTGACCCTGGGGGTCCAGCCCATTCTCTTTGCAGAAGTCCTTGTACCTTTGAAGGAGCTTCGCATCAATCCTTATGTTGTACTGAGATTTCTCTGAACCCTTCCTCATCTATTTGGATAAGTATCAATGCGATACTTCTAACTTTCTCTTGTATATTATGCTATGAATAATAGAATATGTAGCAAAGTATATATAGATGTAGCAGATTCCCATTATCGATAATGAGAACAGGGGTGGAAAGGAGATATGGGAACGTCAGCCCGAGGAGTTGTCGAGGAGATAACACGGACTCATGATATTTTCGACGCCATGAAGTTCGAGAATAGGGGCGAGCTCTTCCCCATGCTCGTCAGAATGGGCATCAGGAACATGACCTTGTGGGAGGCCATGAACAAGGCGAACGAGATAACCACTCTATCCTGCGTCCCGGAGCGTTACTTCGAAAGATTGGTCCACACCAAGAACCTCGCTACTCTTTTCACTGTTCTGATTGACGACGTTGTAGACAAGCAGAAGGACAGAAAGCTGTTGAATGAGATATCCGCAATCCCTTACGAAGAGGAGATGGGCGTCGTCCTGGTTTCCAGTCGAAGCGATACGTCTTCCCTTTCCTTGGCCAGAGAAGCCTGGAAACAGATCCTATCCTTCCTCAAGACCGGACCCCAATTCAATCAATATAAGGATCTGCTGCTTTTCGACATAGGCGAACTGATCCAGTGCCAGAGATACAATTTCACCATCAATATTACCCCCTCCCTCTGCAATACCGAGGAGTATATCACATACGGGACCCACAACTTCAACGTGAAACCCCACATGACCATGGACCTCATATTCTCCCCCGAATTCGACAAGAATGATCTCTCCACCTTCAGGTCAGCCCTGCACCACATACAGATCGCAGTTCAACTTGTGAACGACGTCTACACTATCGAGAGGGAAATCAGCGACGAGGTCTCTTTTGGCAATTATGCGACCATTTACGCTCTGGAGAACGACGGTATCGGCATCAATGATGTGTACGACGGGACCGCATTCGAGGCCTTGGAGAACTTCGCCATGGACAAGTTCGACAGGCTCTGGGAGTTCCACATGCATGAGGCGAAGAGATCCCTGAGGGACGTAAGGTCCTTCGACGTCGGGAGGTTCCTCACATCCGTCTTCAAGATCAAACTGATGTACGAACTGGCGTGCGGTCTGATATAAGTTGTCTTCTCATAACACAGGATTGGATAGCCCTTATCCTTTCACTACCTTTCTGACCAACCTGGGCATCTCTTCCAGTCTCTCTCTGGCTATCGCTTCGTAGAATTGTATCATGATGCCTACGGCTAGCAGGACACCAGTTCCGCTTGCATTGCCCACGGTCCCTATCATGTCGGCTCCAGCGGCCAAACCACCGACGGCAGCTCCGCTAATCACGGTCACTGCAGGGATATACCTCTCCAGCACCCTCTTGAACGTTCTTGGCGTACGACGGAATCCCGGGATCTGCATACCGCTTGACTCTATCTGCTTCGCGACCGCCTCAGGCCCCATGTTGGTCGTCTCTATCCAGAACTTGGCGAACATGATGGATCCCAGGACCATGGCAGTCACATAGACCAGCACATGGACTAGAACCTGCCAATACTCATGCCCCCGCATAAGATAGCCGTAGCTATCAGGGTTCATTAACGGTAGGAGCCAGTCCCCCACACCCATGACTGTTGAGAGATAATATGCAATGCCGGACGTTGCCGTTGTTTGACTTATGCCCAGTGTGTCAGCGACATCCCTCGTCGGGTACGCTCCTATCATCCAATTCTGTCCGACTATCGGCCAGTCAGGGTTCTGCCAGAACAGCAGGGAGAACATGCTGACGTTCGCCAGGACGGCCGCCATCAGGATAACAGGGATGTTGGACGCGTAGATGAGCCTGATGGGATACCTTCCTCTGGCACCTCTGACGGTAGCGTGAGCTAACGGGAGCTCGATCCGCATGGATTCTGCATATGCCACTATAAGGAATATCACGATAGTTCCCACTAAGGCTATCATCGGGTTCGGATTCGCCAGAAGGATTCCCTCGTATCCGCCCTGCGCCATCTCAGAGGCGCTGTTGTGTGTGAGATAATAAACTGTCTTGGGAATCGTTCCCGCCGGAATGGGACTCCCCGCACTGGCCGGCATCCAGTTGAATGTCCCAACGAATATCTGCTGGGCAACTCCTGCTGCTATGAAAAGGCTGATACCGCTCCCTATCCCCCATTTGGAGACCACCTCGTCCATGAGGAAGACCAAATAGCTTCCCATGATGAGCTGCACTATTATGATGCTTCTCGCCCACTCCATACCAACAGAGCCCGTAAGAGCCACAGAAGGCTGCAGAAAGCCGAAGACCTGAGGGACGGACTCGACGATTATCATCGTTATGACCAGGAACTTCTGCGTTCCCTGATAGACCGCCTTGTCTTCCTCCTTTGACAGGTCCAGCTTTATGATCTTGGCCCCGACGAAGAGCTGCATGATGATGGAGCCCGTGACTATCGGCCCGATACCCAGATGCATCAAGGAGCCTTGCGCACCTGCCAGAATAACCCTCAAACTGGCGAACATGTCCACCGTTTCGGCTTGGTCCAGGCCGTACAGGAAGACGTTCGTCATGACAAAATAGAGACAAAGGATCAGGATGACCCAGCCCATCTTCTGTTTAAAATGAACCGATTTGTCCGGGCGTGTCACGGCTGGAAGCCTGTCCGTAAGCGGTTTCAGCCGGTACAGGAGGCTCTGGCCTTCCTCTGCCATCTATTATTCCTCTTCTTCTTGAACTAGCTCAGGCACTTCTTCCTCTTCTTCATGAAGTGTCTGAACTGCCCCGCCTGCCTCCACGATCTTGCTCTCTGCTTTGCTCGAGGCCTCCGGGACGATGATCGTCATCTTCCTGCTCACATGCCCTCTCCCAAGGAGCTTGTCTATGCCAATGGACGAAAGGTCAAGTGTGACCATGTCCTTCTCTTCCTTGGCGACCCCCATCTCCACGAACTCCCCCAGCCTCTCTCCGATCTCCGATATGTTGATCGACTTCTTCTTGTTGGCAAGCGAGGGATGTCGTTTGAATCCGTGTCTGCCGAAGTGGTCTGGCATGTATTTGATCATATGCATGATTTTGTGCTTGTGCAGCCCGGCGTTCCCCCTTCCGCCCCGAAGTCCGGCACCTCTGCCGGCCTTGTGACCTCTTCCGTGGGTCCTCTTTCCTCTGAATTTCTTGGATCTTCCCATGTCACTACCCCTCAAAGATCATCCTGTCGACCAGGTCGTTTATCTTCTCTCCGCGGTATCCCAATGCTCCGCCTTCGACGAAGGTCCTCTTTATTCCCTCGTACCCTTTGATGGGTGGATGCAGGCGGATTACAGGCTTCACAGACTCTAGGTTCACGAATCTCTCTTTGTCCTCGCAAACCGCTTTTGAGAACGCAATCAGTGATTTGAATTTGGTGTTCTTTTTCACATAAGCGTCAGTTATTCCCTTTCCGCTCTCCAGACGCCCTTTCTTCAGAATGAGTTTTGCCAGTGTCTCAGGTCGGAGCTCTCCCCAGGTGATGTAGTCCTTTGCCTTCCTCAGCATGCCTTCTGTTGCTGGATCATTGGGAAGTATCACGCAGTGGTTGACACGGTTGAGCCGGAGCATCTTGAGCGTGTCGCTAATGTCCCCGCGGATGTTGACTGTACCTCTCACCCTGATGGCCGCGTAGCTCATTCCTTCTTCACCTTCTTCTTGTCTGGCTTATCATCAGTCTCTTCCTTTTCCTTGGACGGCTTCTTCTCTTTCTCGGTCTCCTTCTCCTCAGGTCCATCCTTCTCTTCAGGCTTCTTCGATTCCGCTTCCTTCTCATCCTTCTCTTCAGGCTCTGCTTCGACTACTTCCTCAGGTGGAGATTCCGGCTCCTCAATGATCTCTATGGGGCCAGAGATTATGTGCAGTTCCTCGATCTGTCTTCTTGTTATCTTCGTTTTGGCGGTCTGTATGAGCGCATCGAATGATGCCAACGCGTAGTTGACGGTTGTCTTTGTGTGACCTTTGGAGAATCCCCAGACGTCATCGAGACCTGCTAGTCTCAGTACATGTTTGGGAATCTTGGCAACTGCCAGTGCTATACCTCTGGGCGCTGGTTTGAATGTGACCGAGACCGATCCGGCCTTTCCTGTAACCTGGAATGGTAGTGAATGGGCGGTACCGCAACCGCACTCCCAGGACCCGCAACCTCTCTTGACCTCGACCATGTTCAGCTTCGCTGTTTCTATGGCCTTTCTGATCGCCGGACCGACCTCTCTTCCCTTGCACAAGCCCAGTCCCACGTATCCATCTTCGTTCCCGACGACAACCGTGATCAAGAAATTGACCCTTCTTCCGGAGTCTGTCATTCTCTGAACCATGTTGACATCCAAGACCTCATCTTCCAGACCAGGGAGCAGAATGTCCACTATCTCGGTCTCCCTCAGGGGCAGTCCCGAGTTCAGGGCCTCGTTCATCGTCTTTATCTCTCCATCGAGGACTTTTCGTCCCAACCGCGTCTTCGGAATCCAGTCGTAGGATCGGCGCACTCTATTCAGCCTCCATCTTCTTCAACACCTTATCGAAATCCGAACCCATCTTCTCGTCAATGTTCTTCCCTCGGATCCTGTCGTCATCCGGCAATATGTCCTCACTGTGCGGGACACTAACACCCGCGTCAACTATCCCTCTGAGCGTGGCGAACACGCTGGAATCCTTGGTCGGATTGTGAAGTCCGATGTCCAGGACGGCCTTGTCGACCCCAGCCTTTGAAGCCCTCTTTCCCGCCAGATAACCTGTAAGATACGCTGCTGGCGCGTTCTTCTTGGAATGTTTCCACCCGAGCGCGTCGAGCTCTTTGGAGAATGCGGACGCGACGATCAGGTCGCCCCCCATGTCAAATGTGGCGAACTGAACGCGAACGTGCATGTTTGAACACCTGACAATGGCTCTGGGAAGTCCGGACTTCAGCAGTCTCTTCCTGCTCCTGTAATCGGTCTTGCTGACCTTCCTTCTCCGGAAGGGAACTCGATACCTGGGACCGTGTTTCATTCGCTCTCCTCCTTCAACAGTCCCTGGGCCCTGAGTTGCTGCTCCAGGTGAGCCTTGCTTCTGAACATCCCGCCTTTGGACTGGCGGTAGAAGATTCTGTAGGTCCTTCTTTCGATCTTGCCATCATCTCTCAGCTCTCTCAATCTCCCTCTCATAGGTCTGATTGTCTTTATCCAGCGTTCCTTCTTGGGATATCTGGCCTTCTTAGTGCCCTTTCGGCTGCCGTGGCCTTTGCGCCTGCCCTTCTTCTTCTGGGCCTTGGCCTTTCGGATGTTGCTCTTGGAGACACCTTTCTTCTGCCTTGCCTGGATCAGACCTTGGTCTACGGCCGCCCGGATATCGCTTCTCGTGATCTTCTCCGACACGTCCTCGATATAGTCTGGGTGTATCCAGACCCTGTTCTCTCCGCATTTGAGAATCTCCGCTGCCATCCTTCTCTGGTTCTTAAGATTCATGAAGCATGCTCCTGTTAAGGACCCTTATTCCCTTCTCATCTGCGACCTTCTCCATCGCCTCTCTCTTCTTAGACCCGACCGAATGGCCTATCCTGGCGGCCTGCTTCTTGGGGTCCACGCCTTCCAGGTCCTCCACTCTGAAGACCATCACTTCTTGGAATCCTGATGGATGAAGTCCTCTCACAGCCTTGGGACCTCTGTAACCGGTTGAAACGAGATTTGGCCGGTACTTGTATCCCCGTCTCATCTTGGAGTGAAGTCCTCTCGGCCTTCTCCAACTGTCACCCAGTTTCACATATCTGAACCATTCCTGCCTCTTGAAGGCAGGTCTGGATTTGTTGATTCTCTCCCTCAACTTGAGCTGTTCCTTTGTTTTCTTGTCAAGTTTGGGCTTGACCTCAACGAAATACCCCTCATCCGCGATCTCGACCTCTTCTTCCTCTTCGGTCTCGACATAATCGGTCAGTCTCTCTCGAAGGTCTATGACCTTTCCCTCTGGATTCAGGCCCAACGCTTCGCACATCTCAACGAGCTCAGCCTTCTTTGCCTTCTTGATTTCACTGACCGTTGGCACTTCGGCTTTCTTCTTCTGTACCTTCTTCGCCTTGACCTCTTCCACGATTTCGGCCTCTTCTTCGACTATCTCAAGTTCCTCTTTCTCGTCTTCCGGCAAGTCGCTATGCCTCCCTTCGCTTCTGAGTTATGTATATTCCATCCTGAAACACCCGTGGGTCATATCCTTTGATCATCGTCACCTGCTCTATGTTCGCTGCTGTCTGGCCGACACTCTGAATGTCTGGTCCCGTGAGAATTACCTCGTCTCCATTGATGTTAATCTCGGTATCTCCGAGTATCCTGGCTACCCTGGGATTCCTCTCTCCCAGGAAGTTCTCAACCACGAACTCTCCCTGCTCCTTTTTGACGCTGGCCTTGATAGGAAAGTGTGAATACACGATCTTCATCTTGTACTCGAACCCTTCAGTCACGCCCGTGATCATGTTCCTTATGTGGGATATGGTGGTCCCCATGAGGGCCATGTCCTCTTTGGAGGGATAGTCACACGTGACCAGCACCCTTCCCTTCTTCACTGAGACGCGGATCCTCGGATGACGGAACTCCCTTTTGAGCTCAACCTCTCCTCCGGTGACCAGAATCTCATCTCCTTTGAGCTTCACCTTCACCCCGTCTAGGATTTCCGTTTCTTTCTCTAGTTTCTTGGCTACCGGCATTCAACTACCTCAATAAACGTAAGCTAGGAGCCTTCCACCGACCCCCATCTCCTTTGCTTTTGAATGGGAGATTACACCTTGTGTCGTGGTGAGTATCAGTACTCCGAAATCCTGAGCCGGAAGATACCTGGACTCGTACTTCTCCAGTTCTGTCCTCTTGACCGCCATTCGGGGCCTTATGACACCGCAGCTGTTGATGTTCCCTCTCAGAAGGACCTTGAACATGCCTGCCCTGCCGTCCTCCACGTACTCGAACTGCGTTATGTAGTCGTTCTCCTGCAGAACCCTCAACACCCGTCCTATCAGTTTGGAGGAGGGTTTCACCGTGCACTCGCCCTTACCGGTCCGCTCGGCATTGATTATGATCGACATTGCGTCGTTCAGGGGGTCGTGTCTCATTCATTTCCTCCTCATGAGTATTTCTTGAATCCTATGTCAATTGCGATTTCGCGGAAGCACTGCCGGCACAGGTGCATTCGGTACCTTCGAATGATGCCTCTCTTCCTGCCGCATCTGGCGCAGCCTTCCTTCCTGCCAAACTTCTTCTTTGGCTTCATTCAACTATCTCCAGCTCAAACTCGGTTCTGATGAATTCCATGCTCTCATCTCTCTTGACCTTGTGGCTCGGGGCGATCCTGGAACGGCTCCTGCGCCTCTTTCTGACTCTGGTTCCCGCCCTGTCCACGGTCACCGAGATGTCCATTCCGAAGATCCCTATGTCCGGGTCATACCTCATGTCCTTGAAGTCAGTGTAATCTGGTATCCCGAAAGAGAAATTGCCTTCGGAATCGAAATTGTAGCTCGCGATCTTGTTGGTCTTCACCCAGAACGCCCTCTTCAGGAACTCATCGGCGGTCTCGCCCCTCAGCGTGACCTTGCAGCCAATGGGCATACCTTCCCTGATGCCGAGATCTTTGTTCGTCTTCTTGGAGATGGTCTGGATCGACTTGTGGGTCGTCAGGAGCTGAAGGACCTTCTGTGCCTTGACAAGCTTCTCTCCAGCTTCGCCTACCCCGATGTTGATGACCACTTTCCTCACTCTCAGTTCTCTCATCTTGTTCAATCGACCACCTATACTGCTGGGACCTCTGGTAGTTTGATCTCGGGACTCTTCTTGCCCACGATGAACACGTTGTCCTTGACCGTCGCGAAGCCTTCCTGGAACGTTACCACGTTCTCCTTCGGGTTACGGGTCGGTGTGTAGTCATCGACATGTACGAGTCTTCCTGCGTGCTTTCCGGCTACTAGTACCGCCGAATTGCCTTTTGCGAGAGGATAATGTCCGAGGATTTTCTGCTCGGGCAGAGATATCTTCAGGGTATCGCCGGTCTTGTACGCATTCTTTTTGAGTAGTATGTTCCTTCCATCGTGAAGGTTGAGCTGGATGAGGCCTCCTTTGACCGTTGTCTTGTTCTCGATTCTCACCATCTTCCACTTCGCATCCTTGTCAGTGAGCCTGACCGGAGTGAAGTGTCCTCGGGAGTCCAGCAAGAACCGGTAATGCTCCTTCATGTCCGGAATGGAGATAACGTCCATGAGGCCAACTGGGTGCTTGTGATTGGAGACCGGTCTTCCGTCCACCCAGATGTTCCTGGAACCTATGATCCTTTTTGCTTCTCTCCCTGTGTCACAGTGGCGGAGCAGATCTCTCATTATCACTGCCAGGGGCATGGCCAGATTATGGGGATGTGGTCCCGGAGCGGGTCTGACTACCCACACGTTCGTCTTTCTCGGCAATGGCCAGGACCGTGGCGCTGCCAACCGTTTGAGATGCTTCTTCATTCTTCTTCCTCTTCAGTTTCTTTCTCCGACTCCACGTCTTCCGTTTCCTCTTCGGCTTCTTCTTCGATTTCCTCTTCTTCCTCGATTATCCTTCCGAATTTCATCAACCTTCTTCTGTCAGACATGTCGGGTCTAATGATCATGATATTTGACGCGTGTATCATCCGGGCAGACTGGCTCTCGTCCGCCTTCGCCTGGGTCACACCTTCTATGGTGATCGTGAGGTTCTTGAGGTTCACATTCTCGACCTTCCCTTCCTCTCCCTTATGCTCTCCCCGCATGATTCTTACCTGATCACCCTTTCTTATCGTCAGGGATCTCTTCTTCCCCGCCTCGAGGTACTTAGGCGCAAGATGCCCTCTCAACATCTTCTTCCTCTGGTGAAGCGGGGCCTCTATCTGCCTCTTTCTTTGTTTCCTGGGTTTGCTGGATGGTCTCATGTGACTCACACTATCATTGAAGCCGTTGCAGCGATCCTGGGCCATCTCTCTGCTGCCTCACGTGCCACCGGACCTTTTATGTCACTGCCTTTCGTCTCGCCTTTCTCCGTCGTAATGACGACCGCGTTGTCCTCGAACTGCACCATGGTCCCGTCCGACCTTCGGAACGGCCTTCTCTGTCTCACGATTACCGCGGTGAACAGTTGCTTACGCATCTCTGGCGTGCCGCTCTTGACCGAAACTATGAGCAGGTCCGCTATCCCGGCTGCGGGATACCTTCTCTTGACTCCGTGGTACTTGGGCACTTCCACGACCTGAACCACTTTGGCTCCGGTATTGTCCACGCAAGCTAGGTACGCTCCTTTGGGGATGCCTCTTGTCTGTCTTCCGGGAAGTCCTTTCATCCGATCTCCTCATTTCTTCTGGACCACGACGTACGAGACCGTCTTTGCAAGTGGTCTGCACTCTATGAGCGTGACCTCGTCTCCCACCTTTGCCGATATGCAGGGCGGGTTGTGGGCGGCCTGCCGACTAGTCCTCTTCTCGTACCTCTCGTACTTGGGCACATACATGGACCTCTTTCGGGTGACGACAACCGTGTTCGTCATCTTATCAGAGACAACGACACCATCGATCATCTGTCCCCTGACCGAGAGACTGCCGTGGAATGGACACTTGGGGTCCTCGCAACTGTCCTTGGGAGGGGTCACATCAATCCCGATGTCCCTGGCTTCTGGCTTCTTCTTTGCTGGCATGTCTATCTACCTGCCTTCTTTATCCTATCCTGCGGTCTGAACATCAGCTTCGCCCCGTTGACCTCAACGTCCTCGGGCAGGGAGAATTTGAACCTGGTTCCATTCTTAGGTATCACCTTCTCCGAGCTGTCCACTTCCATGACCAGCGTGTTCTTCGTCTCATCAACTATCAGCCCCTTCATCCCCACATAGCCGCTGTGGGTGGAACTGACGACCTCCGCGGGGAGCCCGATGAGCTCATGCTTGTAGATGTTCTTCTTGGATATCATTTGCCGATCATCTCGTTTCAACGTTGAACCCCATCTTTTCCAGGGCCTTCTGAACCTTCTTTCTGTGTTCTCCTTGCAGTTCTATCCTTCCGTCCTTCACTGTGCCGCCTGCAGCGCACTTGGTCTTGAGCTTCCTGGCAAGCTCATCCATGTTGATGTCGCTCTCGTCTATTCCCTCGACTATCGTCATGACCTTGCCGTACCTTCTCTTGTCGCTGAATATCTTGATACGCTGTTGCTCTCGCGCAATCTCTTCACACATGCACAGCTCTTCAGGCAGCCCACATGTCGAACATATCGCAACCATCACTTTCCTCCTTTCCTCACTCCTGTTGTTTCATTCTTTCTTCTTCTCTAATGATCGTCAACATTCTGGAGATGTTCCTTCTTATGGCCTGGATCTTCCCAGGATTCCTGGGCGCTCCTCCCATGGCTGCGACTCCCCTCTCGTGCATCAGGTCGCCTCGCAGCTCCTTCACCTTTGACTCTCTTTCCTCGGGGGTCATCGCGCGGATGTCCTTCGTCTTCAAGAGCGCCAACTACTTCTCCTCCTTCTTCGGTTCCTCTTCCTTGGGTGGAGCTTCTTCGGCCTTCTCCTCCTTCTTCGGTTCCTCTTCCTTGGCCTTGCCCTTGGCTTCTTTCTTGGCTTCTTCAGCTTCAGGCTCAGCTTTCTTATCCTCGGCAACCGGTTCTTCTTCGGCCTCTTCCTCGCCTTCGGGCGCCTCCTCTGAAGGAGCCTCTGCAACTTCTTCCACGCTGGGCGGGATAATGTCAATCTCATCCGGGAGCTTTGCGTCGCTCTGCATGATGAGGACCTTGACGCCGATTACGCCGAGTTTCACTTTGGCCACCGAAAACCCTTCTTTCATCCATATGAACTTGGGTTCGCCACAGTGCTTGATGTGACCTTGCTTGAACTTCTCTGTTCTGTGTCTCCTACCGGTGAGCTTCCCTGAGATGGTCACCTGACAGCCCCTGGCGCCCGATTCCATTATTCTTCGGACGGTGGAGTGGCCAGCCCTTCTGAAGTGCCAACCTCTCTCCAAGGCGCTCGCAAGCTTGTCGGCCATTATCTGTGCGTTCACCGCTGGATTCTTGACCTCTTCAACCTCTATCTGGGGGTTGTCGAACTCGAACTTTGTTATCATGTCCTGAGTAAGTCCCTTTATGGACTTCCCTCGTCTGCCGATCACTAGACCAGGTCTTTCCGCGAGGAGGGTCACCCTCGTCCCCAGTGGGGTCCTCTGGATGTCTAGACCGCCGAACCCGGCCCTCTCAGTCTTCTTCATTAGGTACTCCTTGAGAAGGACCCTTCGTATGTTCTCGATCACTATCTTCCGTTCTCCAGCCAATCTATTCCTCCTCAATAACCTGGAGCACGACCTCGACGTTCGTCTTCTCATGGAACCAAGGAGTGCTCCTGCCCTGGGCCCTTGGTCTGTAGAACTTGTCTGGTTGACCCTTGGATGCGGCGATTGTGTGAATCCTCAGGTTCTCCGGGTCCAGTCCTGTCGCTTCTGCGTTGCCTTGGGCGCTCTCGAGGATCCTGAGTATCGCCCCAGCGGCCTTCACCGGATATGCAGCAGGGCCCATGCCCTTCTTGTGCCCTATGTACCTGTTACGTCTCCTGAATGGGACAGCCCTCTTCAGATCCTTCACGTCCTCCAGGTACTCGACGGCATCCTCTATGTGCATTCCCCTGATCGCCCTGCAGACCTCCTCGCTCTTCTTGGGCGAAATGTCCAGTTCCTTCCCGTACGCACGGGACATCGTCTTCGGGTCGAATTCCGTCGTGTAACCCATTCTTCTGGCTCCTTACTTCAATGGCATGTACTTTGATGATCTCGTCGCGCCGACACCCGGCCCTGAGTGTGAGACTATGCCTCTGGTCAGAGCGAACTCTCCCAGTGCGTGGCCGATCATCTCGGGTTTTATCGGGACCTGCACGAACTCCTTTCCGTTGTGAACTGCGATCTTCTTGCCCACGAACTCAGGGAGTATCACTATCTCCCTCCTGTGGGTCCTTATGACGTCTTCCTCGGTCTTCCTCAATCTGTCCAGGAACGCTTGCTGCTCGTCGTTCAGACCTCGCCTGTACGAACGCCTCGCCCTGGACGGCAGGAGATCCAATATCTCTTCAAAGCTCAAGGTGGAAAGCTCTTCCATGGTGAATCCCCGGTATGTGAACTCCTTCTTTCTCCGGGTCTCGATTACACCCTTCTTCTTCCTCGCCCTCCTTCTCGCCGCCTTGCCAGAGGAACTCGTCTTCTTCTTTGCCATCTATCTCCTTCCTTTCTTCTTTTTCTTCGGTGAAAGCCTCCCGACCTTTCGTCCTGGAGGCGCATTAGCTGAAACTGTGCTCGGCTTCCCAACATGCTGGTGAGCACCACCGCCGTGGGGGTGGTTCACCGGATTCATGGCCACTCCGCTGACCCTTCGGGCTCTCTTCGCCTTGCTCTGATAAACGTGGAACTTCTTCCCGGCCTTGGCGAATGGACGCTCCGTCACTCCACCAGCAGAGACAACTCCGATTGTAGCCCTGCACCTGGGGTTGAGGTTCTTGTACTTCCCTGATGGGAGCTGGACAACCGTCTCCCTGCCGTGGCTGACAACGACAGCTGACGATCCAGCAGTGCGGGCGAACTTACCGCCGTCTCCTGGCATGGATTCCACGTTGAGTATCAGAGTGCTTTCTGGAATATCACCAATTGGCAGAGTGTTGCCCCTGTCGATGATTGTCTTGCCGATCGTGACAGTCTGACCTTCCTGCAAGCCTTCTGGGGCTATCATGAGAACGGTGCCAGATGGGAAGGAAACTTTGGCCAGCGTCGCACTTCTTCCTGGGTTTCTGACGATCTTTGTCACGTTGCCCTCTTCATCCTCGTAAGGTGGGTGTGCCACTTTTCCGTGATGCCTGTGGCTGGGTGAACGATATGATCGGGAGCCTTTCCCTCTTCTCCTGGTTCTGATCCTCTTTCCCACTTCACCACCTAGAATATACCAATCCTCATGCTCAGGTCCTTGGCGTCTTCTCCTTCTGCCAGCTTGATTATGGCGTGCTTGCCTTCCTTTGCGATCCTGGTGTAGACCTTCTCGACCTTGACCTCGAATGTCTTCTCGAACGCCTCCTTTATCTGAGGTTTGGTGGCGGTCCTCTTGACTATGAACTCAATCCTGTTCCCGTCCTTGAGATCTTGTGCTGGCGTTCCGTCTATGGCGTTCATGGATTTCTCTGTGACGTACGGGTGCAACAGTATCTGGTGTCCGCTTTCCATTCTACCACTCCTTCAGTTCTTCAAACGCCTTTGCACTGAATAGCGTCAATCTTCCAGGGTCCCCACCTGGAGCGAGGGCCTCTGGGCTCAATTGCTTTGGCGAAATGACATCCACGCCAGGCAGGTTCTTGAATGCCATGCCTCCCTTGGATGGGTCCGATATCACGAAAAGGAAGCTCTTGGGGGACTTGTATCTCCGTCCTCTCATCTTGCCTCTTCCGGCCCTGACCTTCCTTCCGTTGCTCGCCCTTTCCACGTCCTCATATACTCCCAGCTTCGTCAGGAAGTCCACCGCTTCCGCGGTCTTCTCCAGGTTCTCGACATCGTTCTCAATGACGACTGGAAGTGTCAGTTTCTTCTTGAATCTGTGACCTCTGCCCGCGACGATCTCTGGGTCCTTTATCGCGCTCAAAGCAGAGTTCTTGGCAGTGAGTCTCTCCTTTCGGTTGATCTTCATCGACCAGTCCTTCCACGGGCGGGGTGGATGGGCTCTTCTGCCTCCGACCACTCCGGGTGACTGGACCGCTGTTCTCCCACCGGTCATCCTCTGGACACGCGCAGAACCTCTGCCTTTTCCCCACGTGGACGCAGCATGTCTCATCCCGGCTCCCTTGCCCGGTCCATAGCTTTGCCTCCTGTTCGCTCTCGCGGCCAAGACGGCTCTCCTGACAAGGTCCCTTCGGACTTCTCCCAAGAAGACCTGAGGCAGGTCTAGGACGTCGGAAGCCTTCCCTCTGAGGGAATACAGATTGACCTGGTTAGCACCCTTCGCCTTCTTCTTCGCTTTCACGGTCTTCTTCTCAGCCATCTGACTACGCACCTTGTTTGGATTGGGTCGATAAGTAAGTAAGCTCAACCTCAGCCGGCTCCACGCTCGGAGTGGTTGGACGTGCCGCATCCCTCATCCTTATGAGTCTCTTCGCCGGTCCTGGCACCGACCCGTGAAGTATCACATAACCATTCTTGACATTGCCATAGTGAAGGAATCCCCCATTGGGGTTGATCTCTTCTCCACTGTCTCCTATCTTAAGCACCCTTTTGTTGTGTTCGGTCCTTTGATGGTATCCTATCTGTCCCGCCATCGGGACTGTGGGTCTTGTATATCCCGGATAGAATGTTCCGATGGTTCCTGCCAATCTCCTGTGTTTCGAGTTTTTGTGGTCGAGGAGCTTAATGCCCCAACGCTTCACAGGTCCGCCGAACCCCTTGCCCTTTGTAATGGCGGCCACATCGACGAACTTGCCCGCGGATGTGAAATCGGCTATCTCGATTGTCTTCCCGATGCGCTCCTTCGCATACTTGATTCTCTCCTTGGTGGTTCCTCCGCCAATATGGAGCTCCATGATCTCCGGGACCTTCTTCGGGACGCCTGACACAAGGGCCGGCTGGGTGTAGGTGATCAACCTGACCTCGTCGACTTCTTCGGGATTCACGCTCTTCCATGCGTCCTTGGAGCTCTTCTTCGGAATCGGGAATCTCTTCCGGAGGTTCTCATCCAGCTTTGATGTCCAGATCTCGGAAAGCGTCTTGCTTCCGTCAGCAGTGTCTTGGTAGAACCTTACCCCTGCAACCTTCATCGGAGGAACTTCTATGATCGTGACAGGTATCTGAACCTCCTGGCCCGTGGTCGTGCTGGTCTTTCGGTAGTCCACTACGAAAGCGTGCGTCATACCGGCTTTGAATCCTGCAAAACCCTGTATCCTTGGACCATCATCGGTCTGTGGCCAGGAACCGAACTTCGGAACTTGAGAACTAGCTCTCTTCCGGGGCGAAAAGCCCATTGATCCGTGACGAGGGCGGTGCCTCTTTGGCATGGGATACCTCGATAGTTCTCTCTCTTCTCAACGTTTCGAGAGGTTCCTTCGCATTCTGTTGGTCCGACCGTGGCGATTCCTGCGATCCGAAAACGATTGGACCGCATTGTTGGGAGGGAAACCCTTTCCCATATCGTCTGGTCAGATGCGATGCGCTCTGTTCCAATATTCTATACCGTATTTAATGTTTATGGAACTGGGTGATGGGAAACGAAGGGGCAGATTCTCGGGAAATAGGACGTGAATGAAAGGTCTCGACGACTCCTTCTCTCGCTCCTTCGATTGATCGATTCAAGCTTGGTCATCATCTCATAAGATACCTGCAGTTGCTCCATGGCTATACGTTTCTGACTTGGCCTTCATCCTACTATCGCAAGGGGTCCAGTTGCCACGCCTGTGAGAAAGCCTCTCATACCCCCCAATTCGATATTTCTGGCAGAGGATGGGACATATCTCAGATTTGTCAAGGGGGACGGGATGGATGAATGCTTTCAAAGCCAACACGGGACATCATGTTAGAGATTCACATGATTATTGTTATCGCGGTCAACTCTTGATAAGGAGCGCCGAGGTGGAGCGCCGTGAGGAAATACCAACACGCTCTAGGGAGGAGAACAAATGAAGTGGAAACTTGTGGCAGTTCTTGCATCATTCCTTATGGTTGCGATGGCCTTCGCTGTCGTCGCAGTTGCTGAGGACAACGCGAACGTCGTCCCTGAACTGTCTGCTCTTGAGAACGACAACATCGCAAAGGCCGATTTCGATAGAAAGGTAGCCGAGGGCATTGTCCTTGGCAGTTCTTGTTATCAATATCGCTTCTGATAAAAGAATGAGCACCTTTATTTTACATCCCCAAGTTGTTGATTCCGATTGTCGTTGAGTGGTTGTTACGGCAATAACCAGGAGATTCACCCAGATGGTGGTGTGTAGTTCGACCGAGCCGGCCAAAATCGGAAAGCCTGATTCCAACGCTTCAAAAGAGGAGGTACCAAAGCCATCAGCGAATCGGGACCAGAAGAAGGAGAAGAGGCTCCGGTCGCTGATCAAGAATGTCAGCATCCTCATCAAGAATGCCAAGGAACTGGGAGCTAATGTGGCGATCGCAGAGGAATGTGTCAAGAAGGCGGAGAAGGCTCTCAAATCCCTCGAGTACAAAGAGGTTCCGGGCTTGGTGAGGAACTCCAAGGCGGAGGTTACGGAGGCCAAGAGATACTTCAGAGCAGAAAGGATGATCCAGAATGTCCTGCCTGTCGTTGATCACGCGGATGAGATGGGTGCTGACATATCCGAAGCAATGGAATTCCTGAGAATAGCCCAGACATCTCTCGAGGAAAGGAACTTCGGCGTGGTTTCAGTGAGTGTGAAGAACGCTCGAAATGCCATCAGGCGTTCCAAGAAACGGAAGAAATCGAACGATATCCTGGAGAAGATGTGGAGCCAGATAGCCGCATCTGAGGAAGAGCAACTCGACGTATCCAAGGCAAAGGAACACCTTCAGAGGGCCGGACAGGCGCTGACAGAAGACAGACACGCCGAGGTCCAGAAGTGCTTCCAGAGAATGAAGAAGGCCGTCTCAGATGCCAAGCTCAAGAAGAAGATGGAGGACAAGCTCCAGAGCGTTCGTATGGACTTGGAGGAACTCAAGGCCATGGGCGTCGACGCCTCAGCCGGCGAAGAGACAATGGAAAAGGCCAGAAAGGCCATGGAAGAGGGCAAGTACTCAAAGATGCAGAACCTCATCCTGAGGAACAGAAGATGGATAACGCGGGAAAGGAAGAAGAGGGAAACCGAAGTTCTCATGGACGCAGTGGGGGCATTGATGGAGAAAGCCAGCAAGGGTGGCGAGGACTTCCTTAATGCCAAGGAACTTCTGAAGAGCTTCAAGGAGGCCATTCTCTCCGACCAGGTCTCGGACCTTCAGGATCTGATACAAAGGGACATTGAGGAAACAAAAAGGGACGAAAGGGCCCAAAGGTCAGTACGTCGGTTCCGCAGGATCAGGAATCTCCTCAAAGATATGGAGGAGCAGGGTGCGGATGTCTCAGAGTTACGGTCAATCATCAAGAACGTCCAATATGCCTTCCAGGAGGGGAATCTGGACAAGGCAGAAGCCCTCATGGAGGAGATTGAGCGTATCCAATCAATTGCCAGGCTATCCCAGGAAAGGGCCCAGGACTTCCTTCACAAAGCCAAGTCATCGGTGATGCAAGCGCGGAACTTGAATATGGAGATCACTGACGCAGAAGATCTTGTCGCTGTTGCAGAGACTCTTCTGAGCGAAGAGAACTTCTTGGAGGCCCTGGAGAAGGCGAAGAAGGCATACCGGATAGCTGAAGAAGGTCTCCCGGAAGAGTCAATGGTCAAGAAGAAGGAGATGGAGAAGAGGCTTGCCGATGCAAAATCCGTACTGGATGAGGCCAGAAGGGCAAACGTCGATGTTTCTGACTCCGATGATTCCCTTCTGGAAGCAGAGAGAGCCGCAGAAGAAGGGAGACTCCTCGATGCCGAGAATCTGATCACACGGGTCGAGAAGCTCGTTCAAGAACTCACATCATCATTGGAGGACGTATCTGGTGAGTTCATTGCTTCTATTCGTTTCGCCCTGGACAAGATGGCGGAAGCTGGCATCTCCGTTCCCCAGGTGGAGAGCGTTTGCAGGACGGCGGAGGACCATCAGAACCAGGGACACTATCAGAAAGCCATCGAGTACGCAAAGATGGCTCAAGGGCTTCTCGAAGAATCTGAGAAGTCCATCGAGTTGTCCGCAAGAGAGAATGTCGGGGCCATCAAGGAGGGAATCGAGCGAGCAAGGGCGACCGGTGCTCGAGTGGAAGAGGTCGAGGTCATATTGGAGGACGCTAATCTGGCTATTGAAGAAAAGGACTACTCGAAGTACAAGGTCCTCGTTGAGAAGGCAGAAGGGTCCCTCAGAGAAGCGGAGGTCGTGTACCTCAGCGCTCGGGCCATTCAAGAGCTTGAGAACGCAAAGGCGCTGATAGAAGAGGCCAAGAGCATGGGAGTGGGCCACACAGATGAAGCCGACATAGTCATGAAGAAGGCCCAGGATGCTTTCGAATCCAAGAATTACGGAATTGTCTCCATGCTCACCGATACCGCCCGAGAGATGGTCGGGGAGTCGAAGAAGAGAAAGCTCATCGAGGAATTCGTCGGAAAGAGCAAGGTCATCACCGAGCTCATTGAGAGAGCCGAGGAGGCTGGGGTCGACGCCAGAGAAGTGCAGGAGCTCTTTAAGGGCGCACAGGAGAGCTTCGGCGAGGACGATTATGAGGCTGCGCTGAGGTTGGTGGAGCAATCGGAGGGCATGGCCCGGAACCAGATCGGCAAGTTCCTCCAGGAGAGGTTCCCGAAGGTTCTCGTGAACCTCCCGGCCGGAGCCGTTGAATCGAACATCTGGAACAAGTACACCTTCGAGGTCAGCAACGAAGGGGATATCGCCGCCGAGGACGTGAAGGTAAACCTGAAGGGAGATTTCGAGGTCAAAGGACTGAAACAGATCGCAAGCCTTCTGCCGAAAGAGAAGAAGAAGATGGAGGTCGGACTCAAACCCAGAGTCGATGGAAATGTTCCGGTGGATGTGTCAGTCTCCTTCAAGAAACCGTTAGAGGATACCTGCTTTGAAGTTCAGAAGGAATCCAACCTGAACATCAGCAAGCTCGGGACCTACCTAGTCGATGACGTCTTTCTGGTTCATAACGACGGCAGGCTGATCACGCACGAGGCTCGGGAGTTCAAGGAGGGAGTGGATGACGACATCTTCAGCGGAATGCTCACTGTGATGCAGGAGTTCGTTCGAGATTCGTTCGGAACCAGAGCGACCACAGGCCTCAGCAGGATGGACTTCGGTGACAACAAGGTGGTCATCGAAAGAGGCCATTTCGTGTATCTTGCCACAATCCTGACCGGCGAAGAACCCGCGCTTCTCCCCCTCTACATGGCAGAGATTGTCAAGGAGATCGAAGAGAAGTATGAAGAGTTCGTGGAAGACTGGAGTGGACTGTTGAGCGAGTTTGAGGGCGTGGAAGACATCGTGAAGAAGCTCATATTCGTATCAGATGACGAGGATGCCGACATCGGGGAATTGGAAGCCAGTGTTATCACTTCCACACTCGAGATGATGAAGAACGCCCAGGACGCCGGAGCCGACGTTTCCCAGGCCCAGGACCTGCTCCATAAGGCCAAACACCTCCTGGAGGAACAGGACTACGAATCGGCCTGGATGTGCGTTGAGGAAGCGGCTGTGAGCGCATCCCAATCCAAATCGAAGCTGAGAGGCCAGATAGAGAACGCCCTTGCTGCAGCGCAGAAGGCGGTCGATGAGGCGAGAGAGCTTGGCTTTGAGGTCGACCAGGCAGAAGTGCTGCTGAAGAACACCGAAGAAATGGTGGAGAATCTGGAGGTCGATAAGGTCAACTCCATCGTGGAGAAGGTCAATGAGTTTGTCAACATTGCCAAGTCAAGGACCCTCGAGACATCCATATCAGCGGAACTCGAGAAGGCCCAGCAGGTCTTGGAGAAACTCAGGCAGGAGGGAGTACCTGTTGATGAGGCCGAAGAACTTGCTCAGGAGGCCGTGGAGGCAAAGCTGAAGGAGGACTTCGAGGCTGCTGAGAACTATCTCCAGATGTTCAAAGAGACCGTCGCGAGTGCCGAAACGACCGCTGAGTTGAACACGATAACCTCTAGATTGGCCGAGTTCAAGTTCCTGACCAATAATGCAAAGGAACTGGGTCTGGACGTTTCCAAGGTCGAAGAGAGGCTTCAAGCGGCAGAAGAGGCAATGTCTGATGGCGACCAGAGCGGCGTGGAGGAATCATTGAAGGAAGTCGGCGAGCTTCTTGAGGAGGCAAGAGGGGTACTATCTGCAACGGAGATTGACACTTATCTGGAATCGGTTCGGGGAATGGTGGAAAGGGCCAAGTCGATTGGCATCGAGGTAACAGACGCCGAGAGTATACTCGAAGACACAAATCAGCTGGACCCTGATGACATCGAGAAGTTGAGGGCCGTGATCGGAAACGCCGAGATGTCGGCGACCCAGATGATCGCTGATTTCATTGGAACAAGGTTTCCAGCACTCAAGCTGAAGTATCCCCAGAAAGGGCTCCAGGCCGACATATGGAACAAGTACGTATTCGAGATAGCGAACGAAGGCAACACCGCGGCAAGGAACATCGACGTCGACTTCTCAGGAGACTTCGAGGTGAAGGGACTGGAAACGATTTCGCACATCGATGCAAAGGAGAAGAAGGAGGTCGAGATCGGCCTCAGACCCACCAAAGAGGGTGAGACCCCCATCGATGTCAAGGTCTATTATCAGAAATACTTCGACGAGGAGAAGTACTGCCTGGAAGACCTTGAGAAGATTTCTGTGGAGTCACAGGGCACATACCTCGTGGAGGATGTGTTCCTTATTCACCGGGATGGCAGGTTGGTGGCGCACGAGACCCGCAAGTACAAAGAAGAGATCGATGAGGACGTGTTCAGTGGTATGCTGTCAGTCGTCCAGGATTTCGTCAAGGACTCGTTCAGGAGCAAGGGCAAGGTCGGTTTGAAGAGGCTTGACTTCGGAGAGAGCAAGATTATGATGGAAAAGGGGAAGATGATTTCGATCGCTGCCGTACTGGTCGGCCAGGAGCCGAAACTCCTGCCCCTGCACATCCTTGAGGTCATTGCCAAGATCGAGGAGGAGTTCGGTGACGTCCTTTCAAGTTGGACAGGTCTCATGAGCGACGTTTCCGGCATTAGGGAATTCATCAAGGAATTGATATTCGTCACAGACAAGAGGGAAGCCCTCACCGAGAGCCTAGAGTCGTCGCTGGTCACCAAGACGTTCGGTGTTGAGGGAGCTCAGCAGATAATCGATGAAGCTAGAAGGGTCATCGAAACCGAAGACCTGGACACCGCCTGGGAGTTCGTGTCCGATTTGGGCAGTGCCGCTGGCTTCGAAGGAGCAGAAAGCGAATTCGCGTATCCTGAGACAAACCTGTCACCTGAGTTCCTCAAAGAACTGGGAGAATTGGCTGAAAGCACCGAGTTCAGAGGTCATGTGGCGATGATAAGTGAGATCGTCCAATGCGTAACCCAAGCTCGGAGGGATCT
>JAUVHO010000008.1 GCA_030593295.1 Methanomassiliicoccales archaeon
GTGAACGGGGAATTCGCAGGTCCCAGATAGAGCGCTCCCAGCAGCTCGCCGTCGGTCGTGTTCCCGGGCAAGTTCCACTTGAGGGTGATGTCGGATATCTCCAGCGGACCCCAGATGTCGCCTTCCGGTCTCAGTCCTTCCACTTCGAATCCTGCACCCTGCACAAGGGTAATATCGATGTTGAATGTGGCGTAGTTACCTGGAACGGTGAACCCGAGGACCTTGATGATGTATGGAACACCCACCTCCTCCTCATTAATGGCCGGGGTATCTGGATCGTCGAACACCGAGGGTTTGATCAACTTCACCTGTTCCTCCGCGTCAGAATCTGCGCCGTAGGCTATGAACTCGTCCTCGGTCGCCTCTCCATCGGGTACGTTGTCCGGTCCTTTTCCGTCCAAGAAAACACCCAGGTCCAGGTCGGGACTGGGTTTTTCGGTCCACTCCTTGAGGCTGGTGATGTTAACGGCGAATATCAATGCAGTTTTCTGAACGTTGATTATCTTGGTGTAATCCCCGTCCGCCAGCATCTGGATGAAACTGTCCCCTTCGATGTTGTCCTGCTTTATGTGAACGTTGATCTCCCTGGTTGCAGGGGACGGACCAGCGGATTGACTTCCGATTCCATCCCAGGGTATGGTGGAGTGGATCTGGAGCTCCCTCTGCCCCACAAGCTGGTTAGTGACGATCTTGATCTCTTCCGGTACCACGGACAGCGAAGCGACCTTACCCCAGACGTTCTCCAGATGGAGCGTGCCGTTCAACCGAACCTGGTGCAGTGCTATCACGTTGAGCCCACCGGATATTATGGGGGCCACTACCTCCTCGTTAACGCCGGTCGTCGTGAAGAAATTGGCTGTCTGTTCGCTTCCACCGTTGGGTCTGAACAGTTCATAGGGTCCGTATCGAACCGGAGATAAGACCTCCTTTGGATCCAGCGGACTCCTGGCCCCTCCTGGACCGTAGGCAAGGACATCTATGTCCGTCCTGGGCATGTCCCAGTTCGCCCTCACGAGGAACTTGGACCCCAGCCCTGACTTGAACAAGCCTTGATTCGCAGCGTCGACGAAGTAGTACCTCCAATCGCCCGACTTGGCGCCGTTCCCGAATCCTCCGTTGACCCGGTTGGCGTACAGGTCGTCCTGCCCGGGCTCGATGCCTCCGAACTCGAAAGCAACTGAATCCGAAGGCACGTTGACCACTACTGGCAGGGTCGAGACCTCGTAGTAAGTGTAGTTCACTATCACCGTGTCGAAGTTGTTCAGGGGATTGACGAACTCGACAACTCCCTTGTCCGCGTACAGTGTGTAATCGACTCCCTCGGTCTGCATGGCGCCATTGACGTACACGGTCGCCGCCTTGACGTGATATCTCTCCGTCATCACGAACCGGGGTCCCCAGTTGTTGTCCACCACAGTCGTCTCGTTCTCGTATCCGCCCTCGGTCTGGATGTAAATGCCGCCCTGATATGTTCCGACCGATGTGTTCAGGGGCACATCCACGGTCGCGGTGAAAGTGTCCGTATCGCCAGCGCCAATGGGCTGCAGCGTCACCAGGTTCTTGTCCGTTGTCAGCCAGTTCCAGTCATCCTTCTCGAAGAACTCCAGCGAGATGTATATGGTCTCTCCCACCGCACCCAGGCGCCCGGGTTGGATTCCGGGTCTGGTCCCTATCACCAGGCCGTCATGCGTCCTCTGGGCCGGATTGTGGACCCGCCCCTCGAAGACGTTGGCGTCAGGATAGACGATCAGCATTCGGTTAAGGTCGCTGTAGTCCCCGGTGTGGGGGACGTTGGTGGTCGACCCAGGTTTGAACGTCCAATCGTATAGATCCAGGAAGTAGCTGTATTCTGGATTACCATCTCCGTTGTCGTCCAACGTGGTCCAGTTCATGTACATGGTTATCCTCAGCAGGTCGCAGTTGATCCAATTGGTGAGGTTGATGTCAACGAGCTTCACCTCGTTCATGTCATAGACGCCCGGTTCGTACACGCCGGGCTGCATGGGGTTCCTGATGGCGAACCGGCCGGTTCCGAGTATCATCTGGAACTCTCCCCTGTCCTCGGCAACGGTCACGAACGAGTAGTTCACCTCGTCGGTCTTGCGGTATACTGCGTCATAGATCTCGACATCCTTCTGAGCGACCGGGTTGTGGTTGCTCACGGTGAACGTCTCATCCACGTCCACCTTCTGACCGGGATAGACCAGCTTGGTGAACGAGGGATATCTGATGCCCTGGTAGTTGCCCGGAACCCAATGGTTGGGTTGGACCTGAACACCATCTGTATCGGATGCGATATCCGTGAGCCTGTCCGCATTGATCAGACCAGCGCCCTGGGAGAAGACGTCGTAATTGATGTCGTCCCCGGAGCTCATGACTATTGATTTGGCGGTGTCGGAATCGGGATAGTAACCGTTCGTTTCCTTGTAGGCCTGGAAGGCCAGTGCCAGCATTCCCGCAACACCTGGTGATGCAAGGCTTGTTCCCGCCCAGAGCTCCGTGGCCCGCGATCCGTCATATGGTCGATAGTTCACCAGGTTGAGGGCAACATCACCGAATGCCATCCTTCCGTTCGCCAGGATGTCCGGGTCAGGTTCTCCCTGCATGGTCGGGCCTCGTGAGGATTCGTAAGCCACGTCCCCGTACGAAGGATGGGCCCCCTCCTCCAGTCCGGACAAATGCCTGTAGAAGAAGTCCGTCGACGACCCAACAGTGATGACGCCTGGCGAGGATGCTGGAGTTGAGACGGTACCATATCCATATCCCATGTTCCCGGCGGAGAACGTGAATGTCACCTTCTTGTTGGCGTATTCGTTGACCAGCCAATCCAGGAACCTGGACTTGAAATCGAATCCGGCATAGTCAATGTTGGAGAACCCGAAGCTGTTGGTCGCTATCTGCGGTTCATCGCCGGTGTCCCGCACGCCGTCATACCCCTCGACCGCGAAGTACCATCCGTCGTAGAAGTTGCTGAAGTAGATGTTGGCTATCGCCACCAGCTTGGCGTCCGGAGCGAATCCCATGACCTGTCCCTCACTGGGTACGTCCATTCTTGTTGCATCAAAGTACTCGGTCCGACCACGCGCTGCTATCGCAGAGGCCACCGATGTCCCGTGGTCCATGTCAGCGTCCAGGTTGCCCATGATCGCAACCAACGTCCCGTTCTCTGCAATGTAGTTCTTGATGTCGCCGCCCAACCTGTTGACGAAGACGTCCGAGTACGGGATGGTGATCTCCTGCAGCTCGTTCAGGATACTGTTGTACCGATGCTGGGCTATGTAGTAGATCATGCCTCCGGAGACATCTGGCAGCCCATCGCCAGTGTTCCATCTGATATAGTCAAGAGAACCTTCTTCATGACCTCTGAACGGCTGTCCGTTGGGGTCTACCCTGGTCAGTGGATCTCCGATGCACGTCCAGAGCTGGGCGTACTGGTCATCCCCTCCCGTGACGAGCGTGGTCGCGTTGGTGGACCAGCTTCCTCCCCTCACGGTTTCCCCGTTATGGGGCCCGGTTATGGCGTAGGGTCCATAATCCCACCTGGTGGGGCCATACCAGTGCCAGACGGCAATGGTCGGGTCGTTCGTTGACGTTGGATCAGATGACGCGGTAGAGAGCAGTTTGTCGCCGTCCGAAGACCACTCAAGGACCCATATCCAGTGGAATTCATTGTGAGGAAGGTCTAATAGAGAGGCTGGTATGTTCAGGTCAACGATGGTTATCCACCCGGTCGATGAACCGTAGGCAAGGTAGTTTCGTACGGGGTTTATAGCGACCGCCGTAAGCGGATCCGCGTCGGTGTATTCGGTTGAGATCACCAGTGTGGTAGCATCCCAGATCTTGACAGTCTTGTCCTCCGATGCCGAAGCGACGCGTCCGTCGGATGCCCAATGAATGTCATACACGGGACCTGTGTGGTCCGTGAAAGTATCTATGAGGGTTCCCGTGACCGCGTCCCAGATCTTGACCGTGCTGTCGTGTGATGAAGATATGAGCCTGTCCCCGGTCGGAGACCAGTCCACGCCAGTCAGGCCCATTGTGTGGCCTTCAAGGGTGTGAACGATGACCCCGTTCGCGACATCCCAGACAGCGACACTGAAGTCGTCGTTTCCGGAGAAGTCGTCATAAGCTGCCGCAAGCCAGGTACCGTTGGGGGACCATTTCACGTCCTTCACTCTTCCGTAGTGTGCGTGAAGCTGCTTTGCGTAGACTATCGGCGGTCCCAGGTCCCATATGACGATAGTGTGATCATCCGAACCGGTGGCGATCTGAGCCCCGTTGGGGGACCAGTCCACAGACGTGACTCCCTTTGCGGGATCGTAGAAGTCTGCGTAGGCGACGTCAGTGTATATCGTCCCATTACCTGTCCAGCCCGGGGGATTCCAGTTCATCTGCGCGTCATACTTCCCGTACCTCTTTGTGGGTTTGTCGTTCCTGAAGTCCCTGTTGTGGTCCAGGTCCATGTACACCGTGTCATAGACCCCTGCCTCGGTCTCGTCCACCACCAGCACTCTCGTGAGCGGATAGTTCTCGTCGGGATGGTCGCCGTACCAGTAGACCCCGCTCTTGCTCGTGCCTGTGGGGATGTACTTCAGGGGCCAGGTCATGTTCGTATTGGGTATTCCTGCGACCGTATCGTCCACCCTGGTGTACGTGTGTTTCCAGAAGCCTTTCTGATTGACGAAGTCCTTTCCGATTATCGTGAATGCCGAGAGCGTCGTGGTGAGGTTGAGGTCCCAGTCAGGGTTTATGAAGGTGGGTATGTTGGGGTCCGAATAGACCGTGTCCTGGACATGGCTGATGTTGTAGCCAGTGGTGAAGAGCTCGACCGAGATGTTGGTCGGATCTCCAAGAATCGATTTGGGAATGCTGAACTCAACTACGCCCCTGAGGTCCTCGAAATCCCATCCGCCATAGCCTATCTCCCCGCCGATCTCCTTGCCCTTAATGCTGTACTCGTTCCAAAGGCCGCTTCCCTGGTCCCATAGATAGACCCAAGCATCCTCTATGGTGTCGTTCTTGGACCAGTTGTCCTTCTGCTCTCCGCCTTGGTGGGGGATGTAGACAACTACCTCTGGCCTGTGCCCCGGGATCGTATCTATCAGCGTTTGATTGGTGATGGGATTCCTGTTGACTGGATCATAATCTCCCCCATCCGTCCATGGTGCAGAGTTGGTGGTGTTGATGTACAGACCGAACTTCATGGTCGTCTGGTTCGCCAGGCTATCAAATCCGAAGTACCAGTAGTCAGCGTCCTGGGTCACGTACAGGGAGACGACGTTGTAATCATTACCCTCGTGAGCGGGCATCCCCGGTCGGGTGATGATGTCCGCGTTTGAATCGGTCGCCACAAGCTCGCTGCCGTCATCCCAGAAATCGAACCTCCCGTCGATCTTTATCGTGTGAGTCACGTTCCTGTCGTCGGAGGTGGTGTTGGCGTACCAGGTGTCCGTCGGGTATCTGGTATCGATCAGTGTTCTCAATGAGGCCGGGTCAAATGCGATGGGCCAGCCGTAATAGGGTGAATAGAACTTGTACGTGGCCTTCACCACGTCGCCCTGGGTCAGAGGAGATGTGAACTGCACCGTCCCGTTCCACATGTTCAGGGAATAGGTGGCACCGCTCATTGGGTTGCCATTCCTGTACAGGATGTACGAGTTGGGCACGATGTCGAAGTTGTGCAATGCCGAGAAGACCTGACCAGAGGTGGCGGAATCGACTATGGTCTCATTCTCCTCCAGGAACAGTGAATCAACCCTCGCCATCTTGTCCATCAGGTCCGGATGCGCGAAATCTATCCCGTCGTCTATGACCGCGATCTCGACCTCGCTGCCCGTGTACCCCTTGGACCAGGCCAGGTCTGCCTTGTGATTTATGGTCGCGTTCAGGTTGTTGGCGATGATTCCTCGGGACTGCAGCGGCTCGAAGGAAGGCGCGGAGTCCCTGATGGGGCTCTCGAACTCCTCGATGAAGATGGTGGACGGAAGGGAACCGAGCTTCTCTATCATGTAGCCAGGAACGTTCAGCAGAGGTAACGAGATGCCGTCCAGACTGCTCTTCTCAGAACCCATGATGCCGTCGTAGTCCACACCCTCCAATGCAGAAGAGAGCTCGGAGATGTCCAGGGTCGCGATGATTATCGGAATCTTGAACTTAGTGTTCAACTTCCCCAGAAGGGACTGGGACACCTTCGGCAGGTCGGTGATCCCGTCGCTGTCATACACCTCATCGTTCTCAAAAGGCTGCAATGTCGGATCGTCACCGAGAGGCTCCGCTATAGGGATCCTGGTCCCATCATCTGCTACCACCATCGGTACGAACGAAGAAAAAACCATCACAAATACCAACAAGCCCACACTGACCTTTTTAGGCCTCTGCATCATGATACCTCCTCCGTTTCCACTGGTTAGAAATAGAGTCTGGTGTGAATTGTTAACCGATATTTATAAGGTTTGCCTCCAGTCTGGTCACGGTGTCCCGCTCTTTCATCTCACTTGTTGATTCTCCTGTGCCCTATTTGGCGGTCCTTAGGGAAAGTTTAACTACCCCCAGGGATTATTTTGCGGACAAGGATTTCCACGCGAAGGGCTATCGATGGCATTCAGATTGTACTCAACCGAATCCGGTAAGGCGGAGGATTTTCAACCGAACTGTCCTGGTGAAGTGAGAATGTATATCTGCGGACCGACGGTCTACAATGTCATCCACATCGGTCACGCCCGTTCTTACATCACCTTCGACATCCTGCGGAGATGGCTGGAATTCTCCGGGTATGAGGTCAACCACGTCCAGAACTTCTCTGACGTCGAGGAGAGCATTACCAGGAGGGCCAGGAAACTGGAAATATCACCCGAGGCGACTGCGGAGAGGTTCATCGAGGAGTTCTTCTTGGACGCCGATGAACTGAATCTGAAACGAGCCCATGCGTATCCTACCTACAGCGAAACCGTTCCCAAGATGATAGACATCATCAAGGAACTCATCGACTCGGGAGCGGCGTACGAGAGCGGCGGAGATGTCTATTTCAGGTCCGACAGTGGTAAGAAGTTCGGGAGATTGAGTCACACGGACCCGCAGGAGTCGGTGGCGGGTGGGTTCGAACTGCCCGAAGGCAGGGAGGACCCGTTTGACTTCGTGCTGTGGAGAAAGCACAGGGAAGGTGAGCGCTTCTGGGACAGCCCTTGGGGGAAGGGAAGGCCGGGATGGCATGTTGGCTGCTATGCCATGTCATCTTCATCTCTGGGTGAGTGCTTCGATCTTCACGGCGGCGGTCTGGATCTGATATTCCCTCATCATGAGAGCATTCTGCTGGTGTCGGAAGCCCATACCAGGATGCCCGTCTGCAATCACTTCATCCATAACAGCTTCGTCACGTTGGGCAGAAAGAAGATGTCCAAGTCCTCTGGGAATTTCATCACCGTTCGGGAACTGACCGACAAGTACGGGGGAGGGGCGGTCCGGTTCTATCTGTTGCAGCATCACTATCGAGCAATATTGGACTTTGACGGGCCTGGTGTGGAGAAGTCCTCTGAGGAATACAATGATCTGAACAGGAAGGTCGAGGGTTTGAGGTCCATCAGCGGTAGGAATGGGCCAGGTTCGGAAGAGATATCAACGAGGATTGAGCAAGCTGAGTCGAGGTTGGAGGAGGCAATGAACGACGATCTGCACACGGATAGGGCGCTCGCGGCTCTATCGGAGTTCGTTAATTGGGCCCATGACGAGACGGACGGGTTCTCGAAGGAAGATACTGAGCGTACACTTCAAGTGGTCGACCAGTTTGACAAGATTTTGGGTCTTTTCTAGATGCTCCAGTTGCCTGTTCAGCATGCACGTTCTGGAAGCCAAACTTTTTAACCGCTCATGGTATTAACAGCGCTCACAAGGTGCTGAAGTGGTAGATTTCAAGGCAATCATAGCAGATCCAAAGTCCGGGAAATCGCACCCGATGGAAGTCTCGGGCCATCACGCTAACTCTCTGATCGGCAAGAAGATCGGGGAGGAAGTTGACGGGATCTTCGTGGACCTTCCAGGCTACAAGCTGATCATAACTGGCGGGAGCGACAGAGATGGAGTTCCCATGAGAAAGGACGTTCCAGGCGCCCGGAGAAGGCCAATGCTGGTGACGGCAGGCGTGGGTTTCCACCCCCGGGACAAGGGGGTCAGGAGGAGGCGCAACATGAGGGGGAACACGATCTCACCCGACATCATTCAGATCAACATGAGGATTGTGCAACACGGGCCGAAAGCTATCGAGGACAGCTTGAAAGCCACAGAGGGTGAGAAATGAAGGTACCCGAACAACCTGCAGTGAATATCGGGATGATCGGGCACGTTGATCATGGTAAGACAACGCTCACCAAAGCCTTCACCGGAGAATGGACGGACCGCCACTCGGAAGAGCTCAGACGCGGTATCAGCATCAGGCTCGGGTACGCCGACGCCGCTTTCTACAAATGTCCCAACTGCGAAGAGCCCAAGTGCTACACGGTGAAGAAGGAGTGTGCCATCTGCGGGGAGGATGTCGAGTTCCTCAGGGCGGTCAGTTTCGTGGACGCCCCAGGACACGAGACCCTGATGGCCACCATGCTCTCCGGCGCATCGCTGATGGACGGGGCTCTGCTTCTGATTGCCGCCAACGAGAAGTGTCCCCAGCCGCAGACCAAGGAACACTTGATGGGGTTGGAGATCTCCGGTGTTGAGAACGTCATCATAGTACAGAACAAGATAGACATAGTCGGCGAAGAGGCCGTGATGGAGAACTACGAGCAGATAAAGGCGTTCGTCAAGGGAACGGTCGCCGAGAAATCCCCCATAATTCCAATTTCCGCACATCATGAAGCGAACCTGGACGTGCTCATAGCCGAGATCGAGAGGTTGATAAAGGCCCCGGATCTTGATGAGACCAAGCCACCCAGAGGATTCGTCGCCCGTTCTTTTGATGTTAATTCACCCGGAGTCCGCCTGGAGAAGATGGTCGGAGGTGTCATCGGAGGTTCCCTTCTGCGGGGCAAGCTGAAGGTGGGTGACGAAATCGAGATATCTCCCGGCAGGGAGGTCGAGACGATTGGAAAGGCGAAGGAATGGGTGAATCTAAGCACCAAGATCACATCACTGTTCTCAGGTGGTCGCAACAGGACAGACGCCAGACCTGGAGGTCTGATTGCCATCGGCACCAAGCTGGACCCCTCATTGGCCAAGTCCGATTCGTTGACTGGCCGTGTGATAGGTGCTCCCGGAACGCTGCCGTCGATCAAGATGAAACTGGTCGCCGAAGTACATCTGCTCGAAAGAGTCGTAGGAGCCGCAGAGGACCTGGAGGTCGACGAGATTCGGACCAACGAGCCTCTGATGCTGAGCGTTGGGACCGCGACGACCGTCGGTGTGGTGAGCAGTGCGAGATCTGACAGCGCCGAGATGATGCTCAAGATACCAGTGAGCGCGGAAAAGGGTCAGAGGATCGCCATCAGCAGAAGGATAGGCGGCAAGTGGAGATTGATTGGGTACGGGGTTATCCAATAAGATGCGTTTTCAGTGAGCAATAGGCTCCTCAAATGGAATCGTTTTCGAAAGAAGGATCATTAGAAAAAAGAAAAAAAGGGCAGATAGGCCCTAACGGGCCTAATAGCTGGTCCATGCCCTGTACTCGCTCTCGTCGCCCACTCTGTAGGTTCTGAGGTAGTAATGCAGGTTGTGTCCCCTGAGGGCATTGGTAAGGGTGCTCTCGATGGCCGAGAAATACTCGTCCCAGTTGTTACCCTTGGTTCCCCAGTTGTCGCCCCAATAGTACGCGTAGTCGTATCCCCCATAAACGGGCTTCCAGCCAAGCGGCTCGAGAAGCTTCGTAACCTCATGAGGTGAGGGTCCGTCCGGATACAGGTTGACGCCTAGGTACGTCACAAACTCTTGTGTCATTTCTTATTCCTCCGTTCTTTTGCAAGCCCCGTCGGACTTACAGATTGGAACGAGAGACCGCTTGCATCTGCTTAAAAGCGCCACGACACGATTATCCGCCCTGATTCTCACTTATGATACTGATAATGAACTGGACGGGGGGTTTATCACGATGTAATATCGATTGACGATAACGGACGACAATATGAAATATGCACCAGAACATCAGGGAGGTTCGGTATGAAGATACTGAAACATGACCGGAAGACAGGGGAGATCAAGCTCCTGATGCAGACGCCGGACGACCTATGGCACGTGTACAACCTAGTGGAAGCTGGTGATCTGGCCTTCGCAACTTCTTTCCGGAGGGAAGAGCGGATAAGGGACAAGCTGAGGCCCGAGAGGATGGGGAAGAAGAAGATGAGGATCGGCCTCCGGGTCGAAAAGGCCGAGTTCCACGAGTTCACTGACAGGCTGCGCATCCATGGGCTCATCGAACTTGCACCGCAGGACCTCGGAGAGCATCACACCTTCAATCTCAAGATCAGGGACACTCTGAGCATCGTCAAGGAATGGAAGGACCATCACATGACCCGTCTGAACGACGCTGTCGAGGCTACCCACGAACCGGTGATAACCTTCGTTGCCATTGATGACGAGTCGGCGCTTCTTGCACAGCTTCACCATTACGGCATAGAGGAAATCGCCGAGATACGCTCATCTGGTATGGGGAAGATGTACCCCACAAAGGGAGGACGGGACGCCTACTTCGACGAGGTTCTAGCGAAGTTGAAGTCCATGGAACTGGGGGATGCCTTGATAGTCTTGGGGCCTGGCTTTGAAAAGGAAACGATGACGGATAGGATACGGGACAAACTTCCGGACCTCTCCCCCAAACTGAACATGTTCCCCACCAGCCATTCGGGCATGCTCGGGATACAGGAGGGACTAAAAGGCGGCATGACGTCAGAGATCCTGGAGAAATCCCGTGTGGGAATGGAGACCATGCTTGTTGAACAACTTCTTTCAGAGATCTCGAAAGAGGGGAAGTACGCGTACGGCCCGGAAGAGGTCAAGAACGCAACTGGCCGGGGTGCGGTGGAGACCCTCCTGGTGACCAACAAGATGATACGGAACAAGGAGATCGAGGCCGTTCTGAAGGATGTTGAGACCGCTCAGGGCAAGGTGGTCATCGTCAGTTCAGAACACGAGGCAGGGCGAAAACTGACTTCTCTCGGGGGACTTGGCGCGCTGCTCAGGTACAAGATCCAGTGACCTAGGCCCTTCCGTGCGATTCCCCGGTCTTCATTGCTGTTGCGATGAGGTGCGCCATTCTGACGGGTTCGGGCAGTGCTCCGAGGACGGTTGATTTGGCGATTATACCTTTGATTATATCGAGGTCTTCTCCGACGACCTGAACATACAACGGCTTGTGCTCGGTCTCCACTTCGTGCAGTTCCGTCTTGGAGATCAACTCGAATCTTCTCTCCCAGTCCTCAAACTTCGCCTTCAGAGCTGTCTTCATTGACTCTAGGTCGGGTTTATCCCGTGTAACTGTGACTATCGGGGTATGCAAATCGGAATTCAGGGCTTCGATGTCGATGATGTTGAATCCCCCCAAAGCGATCCCGTCGATGAATATCGCTGCCAGGTTCTCACCGTATCTGGATCCTCCGACCATCTCCGCAAGGCGTTCGGTCGCATCTGTGCCATCGACCTCGACCGTCGTCTTGAGGACCCCTTCCAGGTAGTTGGGGAGCCTGACGACCGCACCCACGACAACCACCTCTTGCTCGTCAAAACTGAACGCAGAATCGTCTAAACCCAATACCCTCAGATGAGGTTTCATCCTACCACAGTTTAAGGTTCCTGGTCACCTGATCGATGACCGAGTTGGGAGCCGGACCCAAGCCCAGACAGGTGGTCGTTCCCGGAGAGAGTTCGGTCAGTCCAGCATCGTCTATCATGGCGGCGGAGATGTTCAGCTTCTCGGCCTCCTCTTGCAGTTCTTTCAGCATTTCAACGTCGTCCGCCTTGACAACCACTTTCTTCTGCCCCTCGTTGTACCACGACCTGAACCATTTCGCGTTGGACGCCTTGCAGTTCATGGAGGATATGACGGATGCGTGGGCCACTTGGACGGCCATCTTCCCCTTGGACATTTCAAGGTCATGTCTTACTGCTACGACCAGTTTGTACTCCATACGATAACCTCAGTACAGCTCCGATGCCCTCTTCTCCTCCATGATGCTGAGCTCCTCGTCCACCTTCTCCAGCTTCTTCTGGAGCTTCACCGCTAGCTTCTCTGACCTCTTTCTCATGTCCCCTGTCTGGTTCCTGGACCTGCGCTCGTAGTCCTTTATCCGCTTTCTGAGGCTCTCCCTTTCCTCGGAAAGTTCCCTGAACGCCATCACCGTTCCTTTCTCCTCCTTCAGGTCCACTATGACGGACTGGGGATCTCTCCTGGGAAACCGCATCAAAGACCTGTGCACCTTACCCAGTACGGGATATGCGCCCCGGTACCATCCAGCGATGAAGAAGAACACGGTCAAGAAGATCATGATCGGCCAGATGAGCTCAGCCCTGAAGTACCCCTTTCCGGTGTCAGGATCTCTGCCGAAGGCGTTGAGGACGAAGCCCACGAGAATGACGATGACGACGCTCATGACAATGCCCATGATCAACCTGTAGAGCATGTCGTAGTCCTTGTCCAACTCACCCTTTCTCGGATAGAGGGCGTTCACAAGGAAGAACCCTGGCAAGAAGAACACCGCTACCATTACCGTGAGGATGTCAATCATCGGACGAAAGATTGCTCTTGGATATTTAACTTTTAGGTTATGGATCCTTGTCCCCATACAGCGTTCTCATCCATTCCGGGATTCTTAGATCCGTTATATCCAGGTACTTCGGAGTGAGGGGTTTGATGTCCAGGACGGGAGTGCCGTTGTAGAAGTCTAGATCTGATACCTTGAGCGTCGTACCATCTCTCGATAGGAGCTTGACGACCGTAACACCAATGGGGTTGGGCCTGTGCGGCGTCCTCGTGGCGAACACCCCAACTTCCGGCAGGTCCTTCTTTCCCCTGGGGTGTACCCTTGGTGCGTAGCCCTCGACCTCATGCAGCCATCCGATGACAACCATGTGCGAGAAATCCTCTACGCCGTCCAGGAGAGGTTCGAACTCCTCCTTCAGGACGACCTCTGACTCGATGCCCCTCCATGAATCTACCTTTCCATCTCCCACATCATTCCGAACATGACCTATTGGCTCGATGACAATGGCACCGTTCGACGTCGTCTCAACCTCCTTACCAGCAGATTCCCTTCATCCTCCTAAAGGTTTGGTAGAAGCAAGTGTAAAATACAAATCAGGCTATCACGACTTCGAGAGAAATGTACGGACATTGGGGCAGACTTCTGAGGATAGACCTGACGAATTCTGAGGTCCATACCGAAGGGATCGACGAGAACATCATTGCATCTTACATGGGCGCGAAAGGGATCGGTGCCTATTACTTCTGCAAGGAATCCAAGCAGGGCGCGGACCCGCTATCCCCCGAGAACATTCTGATACTCTCCACTGGCCCTTTCCAGGGGACCGACATTCCCAGTACGGGCAGGTTCGCGGCCATGACCAAGTCGCCTTTATCGGGTATATTCCTGGATTCTTACTGCGGGGGACAGTTCGCCCACGCCTTCAAGCGCTGCGGGTACGATCTGGTGATAATCGAAGGAAAGGCGGAGAAGCCATCCTACGTCTCCATCAAGGACGATGACGTCCACATAATGGACGCCTCCGATCTGTGGGGGAAGACCACCAACGAGGCCGAGGACATGCTCAGGGAACGTGAAGGCCCCAAGGTGAGGGTCGTGTCTGCTGGTCCGGCCGGCGAGAACCTGGTGAAGATTGCATGCCTCATCAGCGATTACCGGAGAAGCGCTGGACGCGGCGGCGCTGGTGCGGTCTTCGGCTCAAAGAACCTGAAAGCGGTCTGTGCCGAAGGCTCCAAGAAGGTCCCTATTGCAGATCAGACATCTCTCAAGGATGTTATCGCCAGGTTCGCCGAGAACGTCAGAAAGGACCGGGATGGTTGGGATTTCTACGACTACGGTACGGCTGGAATATTGGAGACCGCCAGCGAGAAGGACAGGTTACCCACCAGGAACTATCAGCAGGCGGAGTTCGAAGGGGCCAAGGACATTGGCGCTGAGGCTATCCACGACAAGTACGACGTGAACATGGTTCCTTGCTGTGTATGTATGATCAAATGCCAGGGGAATCTTGCCGATGGAAGGGAGAAGCCGGAATACGAGACGCTGGCGATGCTCGGCTCCAACTGCGGCATACGGGACCTGGAACACATCATTGAAGGCAACATCCTATGCAATCAGCTGGGCCTGGACACCATCTCGACCGGAGGGGTGATAGGATTCGCCACCGAATGCTCCCAGAAAGGTCTCATAGACGAGAAGCTGGAGTTCGGAAACGGGGAGCAGCTGCTGGGACTCATCCGAAAGATCGCACAAAGGGAGGGAATCGGGGACGTTCTCGCCGAGGGAACGCGAGGTGCGGCTGAGAGGATAGGCAAAGGTTCCGAGAAGCTCGCTGTACACGTCAAAGGTCTGGAAATACCTGCATGGGATCCCCGCGGTAAGTTGGGTCACGGTCTGGCCTACATGACGGCGGATATCGGTGGTTCGCATCTCAGGGAGATGTACGGTTCCAAGAAGATACCAAACACATCTGCACTGGAGATCGTGGACGACCTGGCTGCCAGCCAGGACATGAATGTCATGCGGGATAACCTGATAGTCTGCACCTTCGCACTTGGGACGTTTGATGAGGACCTGAGAAGACAGGCATACAAAGCGGTCACCGGAAGGCAGTTCACTGCATTGATGGAGACCGAGATCGGAAACCGGGTATGGACCTTGACAAGGCTGTACAACTTGCGTGAGGGTATTAGCAGAGAGGACGATCGTCCATCCTACCGACACAGGTTCGATCCTTTGCCTTCGGGCGTCGCGGAAGGTTGTACCTCGTTCGAATCCGAGGAGGACATGGAAGCATCCCTGGACGCGTACTACAGGTTCAGGGGCTGGGACATGGAAGGTGTTCCCACGAGAGAGACCGTCACCGGTCTGGGGCTAAGCTGGTTCCAGGATGCAAAAGTAGATTAATCCGTCCTGTCTTGGTAGGATTTCAATGGCAGAGAACAAGAACACTGGAGGAGTCTTCAGCAAATTGAAGATTGCCATAATTCTAACTCTTGTGATTCTCTTCGTAGAGATAATCGGCGCGTTCATTTCCGGCAGTCTTGCCCTGTTCAGTGATGCCGGCCACGTCTTCATGGACGTTACCGCTCTGGTCCTGTCGTTCGGCGCCCTGAGCATGGCCATGCGCCCCTCCACCCACGATGCCACTTTCGGTCATCACCGCGTCGAGATCATCGTTGCCCTTGTCAACGCCGTCGCCCTCTTCTTCCTTTCACTCTTCATCCTCTACAACGCGTACCTTCGATTCGCCAGCCCGCCTGAAGTGAAGTCGATGGAGATGTTGATCGTTGCCCTGATCGGGTTCTCAGTGAATCTGTACGTTGCATGGAATCTTCATGGGTACCACGACCTGAACGTCAGGTCGGCCTATCTTCACGTCTTTGGGGACCTCATTGCGTCCGTGGCCGTAATAATCGGAGCGGTGGCCATAGCGCTCACAGGGCAGTTCTGGGTGGACCCCGCGGCAAGCGTCATTATCGCTGGCATAATACTCTCCAGGTGTCTCAGGTTGATGAAGGAGTCAGGCGACATCTTACTGGAGAAGACCCCCAAACACATCAATCTGGACGACCTCAAGTCCGAGATTCTGAATGTGGAGGGTGTGGATGATGTTCACGATCTTCATGTCTGGAGCATATGCTCTAACGTTCACGCGATCACATGCCACATAGTCGTCAAGCCAGAGCGCCTGCAGGAATCCTCCGACCTCATCAGGAAGATGAACACGCTCGTCTCAGAACGCTACCAGATCGGGCATGCCACTTTTCAGGTCGAGTGCGAGGTCTGTGACGAAACATGCGAACTCCCCCACATCGAAGGTCATTAGTTCGGAAAATTGCATATCCTCGGTGACCCATTCCTGTTCGTGGTGGATGAAGACACCTTGATTGCGGATCTGAAGAAATCCGTTTCGGAGTTCGTGAATGAGAGGGACTGGGAGAAGTTCCACAACCCGAAGGACCTTGCCATCTCGCTGTCAATAGAGAGCGGGGAGCTTCTGGAACTGTTCCAATGGAAGAACCAGGAAGACATTGACATCCAGAAAGATGGAGTTGCGGACAAGATCAAGGAAGAGCTGGCCGACGTAGTGATCTATGCTCTGAGCCTTGCCAATGCGACGAACATTGACATATCTGAAGCCGTCCTGGGGAAGATCAAGAAGAACGAAGACAAATACCCGGTCAACGAATGGAAAGGAAAGGCCTGGCTGTAGTCAACACTCATCAAAAGGAAAACGGGTCCCTATCACTCATCAGGAAAGCATTCTCTCTTGAGTTTTTCATATGCAAGGTCAGACAGCGTCTTGAGGTTCTCGATATCTTCTATGTTGTATCTCTCTAGGATGTCAAGGGCGTTCTCATCGCCTCTAAGATGCTTCTTCCAGAGAATGACGGCGTCGTATCCGCTCAGACCGTCGGTCTCTTCGCTCCTGGCAATGCCCACCTGCTTTTCGATGCCCTTCAGTCCCCCGCGGTATCCAAGCCTCCTCAGGGGGTACATTATGTCAATGTGTATCTGGTGCAGTCTCAGATCGGGAAAGGCGGACTTGATGAACGGGATGTCGAATCTCGCTCCGTTGTAGGTAATGATGCTCTTGAACTTCCTAATCTCGCTGGGGAACTGGCGGAGGTTCCTTCCCCTGGTGAACACCTTCGATTCCTTCCCATCGTAAACGCCGATCATGGTGATGTAATGCCTCTCGCTACTCAATCCAGTGGTCTCTATGTCGAGGAACGCGACCGAATCCTTGAACTCCTTGTATGCCCTCCACAACTCCCTCCGTGGGATCTTGTCAACGAAGTAGTGGTGGTTCTTCTTGTCCAGGTGCTTCTTGGACTCCTTGACGTAGCTCCGGACGAACTGCTTGGTGCGTCCTTGAAAGGGAACGGTATCCTCATTGTCCAAGAAATCGTCCCAGCTGATGATCCCCTCATCCCACAACCTCCTCTCGGTCTGGTCGCCTATGCCAGGTATGTGGACGAAGGTGTTCTTCAACATTGATTACCAGCGGTACTGATAATCTCTCTAGGCTTACTTAACCGTTTTCTGTCGTGGTAGACAATATCACACTGCCGGAATGTTCTCATTGGAATGAACTGGTGTCCGATTGATGACAAGTTGCAAGCTTTGTGGAGAGAAGATAACTAAGAACTCCGAATTCATACTAGAAGGTAAGTTTCCAGGCCTGGTAAAAAGGTATTTCAACTGGGATTTCTACGGAATGGACTACTATGGGGATTGTTATCACAGAAGATGCTACATTAATCTCATCGGAGGTCGGTAGTCTCGACCACCCGCCTGAGGCGCTTCCACTCCACTGATTCGGAAGAAAAACCATAATACTGCATGCTGATTCACTGACGATGTTCGAGCTCAAGGCCAGGGACGGTCTGGGAAGGATAGGTTCACTGACGACCAGGCATGGAACCGTTGAGACCCCGACCCTCCTGCCGGTCATCAACCCCAACATGATAACCATCGCTCCAAAGGATATGAGGAAGAAGTTCGGGACATCGGCCATAATCACCAATTCATATGTCATCAACAAGAGCAAGGGGCTTAGGGAAAAGGCTCTCTCCAAAGGGGTCCACGCGCTACTCGACTTCGACGGACCCATCATGACGGATTCGGGAACCTTCCAGTCCCACGTTTACGGCGATGTTTCGGTCACCAATGAAGAGATCGTGGCCTTTCAGAGGGACATCGGTTCGGACATCGGTTCGATTCTGGACGTATTCTCGGAGCCGTTCATCTCCAAGAGGAAAGCGCGGAAGGACATAGAAGACACAATAGTGAGAGCGGAAGAGGCAGTGGAGATAAAGAAGAAGATGTTCTTGGCCGGCGGGATTCAAGGATCTACACACCAGGACCTCAGGGAAGAATGCGCTTCCAGAATGTCCAATATCGACATCGACGTGAACGCCATTGGCGGTGTAGTTCCGTTGATGGAGACCTACAAGTTCTCCGATCTCGTTGATGTCGTCCTCTCCGCAAAGAGAGGTCTGTCCCCCCAAAAGCCGGTTCACCTGTACGGGGCCGGACATCCCATGATCTTTGCACTGGCAGCGCTGATGGGGTGCGACATGTTCGATTCTTCCTCTTATGCGAAATACGCCAAGGACGGAAGGATGATGTTCCCCGACGGAACGAGACGGGCGGAGGATCTGGTGCATCAGATCTGTCATTGTCCAGTGTGCGACAGCCTTACCCCCGAGGAGCTCAGCAAGGACAGGGTCGCGATTGCGGAGCACAACCTGCACTCCAGCTACAACGAGATACGAACGATAAAGCAGGCAATACACGAAGGGAGCCTGTGGGAACTGGTCGAGAGAAGATGCAGCCTCCATCCGGACATGCTCTCCGCGCTTCGCAAGCTGCGGGAATACACCGACTACATTGAGAGGTTCGAGCCCACCAGCAAGAGGAGCTCATTCTACTTCACGTCGTACGAGTCCCTTCACAGACCGCTGATCGTCAGGTACAATTCGAGATTGAAGGAGAGGTACACGCCTGCGACCAAAGGTATCGCCGTCGTTCTTCCGGAGACCAGTAAGCCGTACGGCATGGCATTTAGAGATGAGGTCGCAGACATCAGAAGCAAGGCGGACGCCGCTATCATCGTCGAATCCGTCCTCGGTCCCGTCCCCCTGGAACTGGACGAGATGTATCCACTGGCCCAATCGCTCGTGCCAATGCTGCTCAGCACCGAGACCGCCAAACTGATGAGAAAGCGCACTGACGATCTCCTTGACCATATTGGCTTTGAGAAGGTCTTGCGCTGGACGAGGAGGAGGCCGAGCAATCTGGACAAACTCGGATCGAGACCGGTGAATAGGGACCCGGACATCCTCAAGCTGAGAGCGATCGCGGACATGCAGTTCGGGAAGGGGGCGGGAAAATCCCTGATCAAACGCGGTGTTGAACTTGTAAAGTCGAAGAAGACCGGCAGGATACGCAACGTTCTGCACGAAGGAAGACATCTGTTGTCACTGAGAGCTAGGGACGGCATATTCACCCTAAGAGCAGAAGGAGCCAAGATCCTCCACAAGAAGTTCAAGAAACCGAGACTGCGAGTCGTCGTCCAGAGCGACACGGCGGAGTTCAACCGTGAAGGGAAGAACGTCTTCGCCAAGTTCGTCAAAGAGTGTGATGAAGGTCTGAGGCCCCGGGACGAGGTCTTGGTCGTGAACGAGGATGATGAACTGGTTGCCGTGGCAAGGGCATTGATGAACAGGGAAGAGATGCTGGCCTTCTCAAAGGGAATAGCAGCACGTGTCAGGGAAGGGGTCTAGACCTCGGCCACTTTCTCGGCGATCGTTATGCACGACAGGTAATCATCCAGTGTGTGCAAAAGGGATTTCAGGCTCTTCGCCTTGATCCTGGATATTATCTTGCTGCCTTCCACAACCGCTTCCACGTAGCCGTAGTTGTCAACATCCACCGTCCTGAGTATGTGCTTCGCCTTCTCTTCATCCGGGTAGATGAACTCAAGGGTGCATGTCACGTCCATGGCTTATCTGAAATGCGCTTTCGCCTAATAAATCATAGTAAATGGTTTAGAGAAGTTCAACTTATCCTGCATCATGGAACTGAAGGAGGCCATCCTAGGGAGAAGGAGCATCAGACGTTTTGGCGATGGGGACGTTTCTGAGGAGGTCGTGACCGAGTTGATCGAACTGGGGCATGCGGCTCCATCCGCAGGTAATCTCCAAGCAAGGGATTTCGTTGTTGTCAGGGACCAGAAGACCAAGGACGATCTTGCACTGGCCGCCCATGGTCAGGACTTCATAGCAGAAGCTCCGGTCGTCATTGTCGTCTGCGCCAACATGGACAGGATCATGCATTACGGGAAAAGGGGCATCACTCTCTATTGTCTTCAAGACTGTGCGGCAGCCATTCAGAACATGCTCCTCGTGATTCACGATATGGGTCTCGGATGCGTATGGGTGGGGGCGTTCGATGAGTCCAAGGCCAGCAATGTTCTGGAGCTTCCAGGGCATATCAGGCCTGTTGCGATTCTCCCAATCGGGGAACCTATCTCTCAACCGGCGGCAAGGAAACGGATTCCAGTTAAGGACTTGATACATTACGAGAAATGGTGAATATGGCATTCAGGTTCAGCAAGGTAGGGGTGATCGTTGCCGTTCTGGTACTTCTTCCTGCGACCTTGCTACTGTCCGTGACTTCCCCTTTCGGGTCCACTGGTGTTCTTCTTACCTTGATGTTGTGGATTCTGATACCCGTCGTCATAGCAAAGATGTATTATCGGTACAAGAAGATGGAATAGGTTTTTCGGATTCATACCAGTTCTGCCTTGAGATATGCATCCGCGGCGGAAACGGTCTTCACATCGTAGAATGAACCCAACGGAAGGTCATTTGGCAGGACTATCAGACGGTAGCCGTCGGTTCTGGCCATGGTCGTTCCAGGTTTGACATGTTCAGTTGTCATGACCCTGAAGACCGAGCCAATGAAGGACTTGTTCTTCTCCAGACGAATCTCGTTCCTCAGTTTTGTAAGCTCCCTTGACCTTTCCTTCGAGACCCAGCCGGGGACCTTCTTGTCCATGTTGAACGCCTCCGTCCCCTCCCTCGCGGAGAACCTAGTCACGTTGATGATGTCAGGTCGAACTTCTCTCATTAGGTCCAAAGAAGCCTGGAATTGCTCCTGCGTCTCGCCCGGGAAACCGGTGATGATGTCGGTGGATATCGATGAATCCGGAAACCTGGACCTGAAATCCTCGCAGATATCCATGAAGTCCTTGACCGAGTACCTCCTTCGCATGCTTCTCAGGAGATCGTCGTCCCCGCTCTGGACGGGCAAATGGAGGAACTTGTAGACCTTGTCCGAGTCAAATGCCCTGATGGTTTCCGCAAGAACTGGCTTGAGATTGGTGATGTTGGCCATACCCACTCTTATTCTGAACTCTCCGTCAAGCGACGTGATGCGGTTCAGCAGGTCTGGTAGTGAAGAACCATTATCTCTTCCATAAGCAGCCGTGTCTTGTGCCGTTAACCTGATTTCCTTGAAGCCTTCCTCCAATCGTCGGGAGACCGATGCGGTGATCTCTTCTTTCGGGTGGCTCTTCAAAGCCCCCCTGGCAAGTCTCGTAACACAGTAGCTGCATCGTTCGGTACACCCTTGTCCGATGGGAACGATCGCATCGATCGAATTCTCTGGAGGTCCTTTCTTCACCGGTTCTGCAGGAGACGTCTCATCATCCTCACCCACCTCTTCGAGCACTTTCTCCAGATTCCTGGGTGATATGAACACCGCCTCTGGATCAACAGCGCTCACCTTCTCCTTCATGATGGACGCCATGCACCCACCGATGAGAATCCTCTTGTCCTTTTCCTTCAGTTCCCTGATCCTTTTCAGCATCCTGCGCTCGGTCGATTCTATCACGCAGCAGGTGACAACAAGGGAGGTCTCAGCATCATCAGGTTCAACCACCTCGTGACCAGCCCCTTCCAGCAGCTCCTGCATGAACCTGGACTCGCCCTGGTTCAGAGTGCAACCATATGCTTCCACCGAGACACGCATCGTCCTATCATCCAGAGAAATGTATATGAGCATGACGGTGGCTGTTCGCCAACTTTTAATAACACCCTGCGCATTCGTTTTTTGGTTCGATGTCCACCATTGATGACGCCAAAAAGGCAAAGGCTGTAGCGGTCAACAGGGCAAAGGCGGCCAAGCTTCTCGCCAAGTCCGCCAAGATAGAGCTCAAGTCCAAGAAACTCGAAGCGCGCATCCTAAAACTCAGGGCCAAGGCTAAGGAACTCGACAATCGAGCAAAGGAAATACAACGAGGTGGCGTCGGTTAAGCCCCTTTCTTCCCCTTATTCCTCACTTTCCTCTATTTGAGGGGGCTCTGGAAATTCGTTCTCCAAAGCAAAAATGGTCTCCAGTTCCCATTCGTTAACGAATTGGCAACGAAGCACCAGTGAGAGGGTATCGCTTTCGGTTTTTATCAGTCTGGCCATGCCCCACAACCTGTTGCGTGTATAGGTGTCCTCAAACTATTTATAATTTGTTTAGTGAATCTCATAAGACGTGTCGAATTGTCTTCATTTCTTAACGTGTTCGGACAAAAAGATGACATGCTTCATGATTATGTTCCGAAAACGTGCGTTTGGAAAGGTTATTAGACCTTCTTAGCTTACGGTCGAACGTCATGGGGAAATGAGGAGGTGAGGACACTTGACCAAGAAGATGATGGATGGCGTCGGGAAGTTCGCGAGACATTATCCGGCGAACGTTGCGATCGTTACGACCAGAACTGAGAACGAACAGGATGCCATGGCGGCTGCCTGGCACTCGTGCATCTCATTCAAGCCCCCCTTGCTGGGGGTTTCCGTTTCTCCCAAGAGGCACACCTACAACATCATTACGGAATCGAAGAAGTTCGCGATGAACTACGTTCCCAGTGAGAAATCGATCATATCGGCCCAGACCGGAGGCGTCAGCGGGAGGGATGTGGACAAGTTCGAGATGTTTGGGCTTGAACTCAAAGCGGAAACCGGGTTGGACCTGCCAATACTGAAGGATGCCTACGCAGCATACGAGTGCAAGTTGCATTCCGTGATAGAGCTTGGAGATCACCACTGGTTCGTCGGGGAGGTAATGTTCTCTCATTATGACGAAGAGGCGTTCAGCGAGGATCAGATGTTTCTGACAGACAAGGTGAGTCCCACGATGTATCTCGGTTTCGACCACTACCTTCTCCCTCCAAAATGCAAATCCACACATCTGGAACGGAGCAAGCTGCCCGAGTGAATCTAGTTAGGTATAAAGCAGAAAAGCGTATTCTCCAGTTCGGGGTAGGAAAGGGAGTTGGTTCTTGTGATAAAGACGCCTGAGGAGTATAGGGAAAGCCTTCGGAATATGAATCCCAACGTGTACAAGTTCGGGGAGCTGATAGGGGACGTCACCACCCACCCGGCGACTATGAGGACGGTCGAAGGGCACGCTCAGATATATGCGCTGGCTCATGACCCTGAGTATAAGGACATGGTTGTGGCTGAATCGATTCTGTCCGGAGAGAGGATCTCCAGGTATCTGTCCATCATCAAAGGTCCGGAGGACATGATCGCCAACTCCAAGATGAAGAGGTACATGTTCAACATTACCGGGACGTGCACGGGCGGTAGGTGCGGTGGCTGGACCGGAATCAATGCGGTGTGGAAGACGACGTTCGACATGGATGAGAAGCTGGGGACGGATTACCACATAAGGTTCAAGGAATGGTTGAAGGACGCTCAGGAGAGGGACATCGCCATTTCCGTCGCAATGACAGACCCCAAAGGGAACAGAACTCTATCACCATCACAACAAGAAGACCCGGACATGAACCTGCACGTGATAGATGAGAAAGGCGACGGCATCGTGGTGAAAGGTGCGAAGATCATGATCTGCGGCGTTGCGGCCGCCAATGAGATACTGGTCCTCCCTGGCAGTAAGTACGGAGAGAAAGACAAGAACTGGGCGGTGGCTTTCGTGATCCCGAGGGACGCGGAAGGATTGAAATGCATCGAGACCAGGCATCCCAGTGATTTGAGGGAACTTGAGGAAGGGTTCGACTCACCGGTTGAGTGTGGTGGGATAACTCAGTCCTACCTTCTATTCGAGGACGTTTTCGTGCCCAGGGAAAGGATATTCATGCTCAGGGAACACGATTTCACACTTGAGATAGTGATGAACTTCATCGCTCCTTACAGGGCAGCGATCGGGGCCTGCGTTGCAGGTCAAGGCGATGTGATGGTCGGCGCTTCCATATTGATGGCCTGGGCGAACGGACTGTCTGAGAAGGTCTTCAGAGACAAGCTCACGCAGATGGTGATGAACAACGAGACGACGTATGGGATGGGTGTTGCTGCTGCAGTATTGGGGAAGAAGCATCCTTCCGGAAGCTGGATGGTCGATCCATTGCTGTCGAATGTGAACAAGGTCTACGTCGCTACCTTGCCCTATGAAACAAAGAGACTGGCACAGGAGATCGGTGGAGGAATCACAGAGACTGGCTGTATGCCGTCTTTCCAGGATTTTGAGAGCGAGGAATACGGAGAGTTGGTTCAGAAATACCTAAAGGCGGCTGCTCCGGCAGAGGCAAGGGCCAGAATTGCGAGGTTGATCGAGTGGCTTACGCTTGGTGCTGGGGTTCCTGGTTGCATGCATGGTGGAGGGTCGCCCGACGGTGCAAAATTGATGATCCAGAGAAGCGCTGGTTTTGACAGGTGTATCAAACTTGCAGAGGAGCTGTCTGGGATTGAGGGTGATTCGGTCAAGAAGCCATAAGTCCATCTCAATAGGCCTTTTTACGGTGGCGGATGCGCAGCACTAGAACTCCCGCCTTCAACTTGCAGTAGACAACTCGATAGTCTCCCACCCTCAACTTGTATAAACCTCTGTAATCACCTTTGAGCGGAAGCCCTTTGTCTGGATCTTCACCGAGAACTTTTTCAATCTTCTTGAGGATCCTGTTCACTTCTTTTCTGTCGATCCTTCTCAGGTCCCGTTCGACGGATGCCTTGTACTCAATCTTCACTGGCAAGTCGCTTCCTCAGTTCCTTTGAAGAGATGATTTCATCATCTATGTCGTGCAATCTGTCTAACGCAATCCTGTAGTCCGCATACTCTTCCAAATAGCGCTCGATCGCTTTTCTTATCAGGTAGGATTTGGTCCTGTCCGATTCGACAGCGATTTCCTCTAGTTGCTCATGAACGTCTTTTGACAACCTCAGGCTTATGGGGGCTGGCATTGAATCACTGTGTAATACAACGCACTACTAGTATATCAACGTAGCTAAACTCAAATCCCGATAGTCGAACCAGGGAACCCTCAAAAGAGCATATAAGCTTTCAGTGTCTACTCATCCTTGAATCCGCACTTAAGTGGACAGGGGTGAGAAGCCTTGAGCGAGAAGATCGGGCAGTCAGAGATTATTGACATACCAACCATCGTGGAAGCATGTTCAGAGAAATGGTACAACACGACCCTGAGTCAGGTGAATGATTCTCTAGTGAGGCTTGGGATCTTCGAAGGTGAGTTCCATTGGCATCATCACGATAACGAGGACGAGTTCTTCTACGTGGTATCGGGAAAGCTGTTGTTGGACCTGCCAGATGGCACGATCGAGCTGGATCAAAATCAAGCATATACTGTTCCAAAAGGGGTCGAACATCGGACGAGAGCTGACGAGAAAACGGTCATGTTGATGGTGGAGACCAGAACGGTGAATCCGAGAGGGGATTAAGTAAGTAAGTGATGCACAGTTGGGTATGGGACAGAAGCCCCCTTCAGTCGGTCGGATCTTGTCTAATCAGATAGGAAATGTCTGGAATTCCTCGATGAAATGGGCTCGTGAGACGAGTCCTATTCTCTTTTTCTTTCGGCTCTTGAACTCTGACTTCGTGCCTCAGAACCCATTGGGAGAAGTGTTATAAATCTATAAACGACTTCAACGTTGTGGATGTGTGAGGAGTCCGGTAGGTTATGTGGTCCAAAGGAATGATCCGCACTTGCGTGCTTGTTAGCCTCTTGCCGTTGGTCGCATTCTCAGCACTCGTCACCTTTCCCGAAGAGGCATCAGCTTTCACACCACACGCCCCCATATCCATCAATGGCAATGGGGACTTCCTCCCTGCTAATGGTATCACTGGAGGCAGTGGAACCTCTTCAGATCCTTATGTAATAGCAGGATGGGAAATCAATGCATCCACATCTAGTGGAATTAAGATACGCAATACGAATGCACATTTCATAATACGCGATGTTTATGTACACTCTGGCTTTCCGAGCTTTCGTGATGGTATTGTTCTGTTCAACACAATCAACGGCAGTGTGAATAATGCGACAATCTCAAACAATTTCCGGGGCATCTTCGTGGAGAACTCATCCGGTACAACGATTTCGAACTGCAGTGCCCCGGATAACGGCAATGGAATTAAATTTCTTCATTCTGGCAATATCACCATTGTGGACAACAACGCATTCTCAAACATCTTTTTCGGCATCCAGCTTGAGAGTTCAGACAACTCCACTATCACAGGTAACAACGTCTCGTATAGCCGCGACGGCATCCGTCTCTATACTTCCAATAACGCAACCGTCTCGGGCAACAGGTTCGCTGAAAACGGACTTATTATATTGGGCTATGATCTACACTCATACGTATCTCATTCAATTACTCCAGATAACATTGTGAACGGACTCCCTCTACATTATTACAAGAACTGCAACGGCCTAGATATTGACGGTATCCCGATTGGGCAGCTCATTGTTGCCAATTGCACAAATGTAAAGGCCTCAAATCTCAAGATCAGTGATACAGACATAGGAGTCCAGATGGCCTTTGTCGATGGGGCAATCATCACCAGTGGCATTTTCTCCTCCAGCAACCACGGTGTGGACTTCTATTATCTTACAAACGGCACGATTAAGGATAGCACCATATCTTCTCATGTAAGTGATGGCATTGATATAACTCGTTCAGAGAATGTTGAGGTTTCGGGCAACAACATATTTTCTAACAATGGGGATGGCATAGATGCTTCGTGGTCTGACAATATCACCATCACAGGCAACAATCTCTCAGATGACGAGGCTGGGGCCAACGTCAGATATTCCTCACGTGTTGTCATCACAGCCAACAGCGTCTCGATAAATGAATGGTACGGTGTTCTGGTCGATTCGTCGACCGACGTTACTATTTCAGAGAATGATGTAAAGGAACATAACGAATGGGGCATCCTCCTTGAGCGCTCTGAGAACTTAGTGATTGCGGGTAACAACCTTTCGAACAACTATCGCGCCATTACACTTCAATATGACAACAACATCTCCGTCGACTCCAACAACATCACTAGCAATGTGGGCGCCATCGGCGTTGGAGATTCCACTAATGTAACCATAGTCTCAAACATCATCTCCGACAATGACCGAGGCCCTCAGCTTTTTTCCTCGAACGACATCTTTGTCCGTCACAACAGCTTCATCAGCAATATCAAGCAGGCGTACGATGACATGGGATCACAGAACTACTGGGATGATGGCTATCCATCGGGTGGGAACTACTGGAGCGATTATGCGGGCTCTGACGAATTCTCCGGCCCCAGCCAGGATCAACCAGGGAATGATGGCATAGGCGATACTCCATACGTCATTGACACCGACAGTCAGGACATGCATCCTCTCATGGCACCTTTGCCAGGAGTCAACAATCCACCAGTCGCTTCCTTTTCAATCTCTCCCACTTCGGGAAACGTGACGGTTACGTTCACTGTTAATGCATCCTCCTCCTCTGATTTGCAGGATCCATCAGAAGCATTGGAGGTTCGATGGGATTGGGAAGACGACGGTACGTGGGATACCACGTGGTCCTCCGCAAAAGAAGCCCAGCACCAATACTCTGTTCCAGATAACTACACGATCCGACTGGAGGTCAGGGACATTGGGGGATTCACAAACCAGACCGCCAAGAATTTGATAGTCAGCAATCTTGCGCCAAACTGCACCATACTTGACCCAATGCTAGATGCTACCGTAATAGGCATCCTCACGGTCGAAGGCGAAGCTTTTGATTCTGATGGATCGGTTGAATTCGTAGAAATTCGAATCGACAATGGAAACTGGACTCAAGCCACAGGAACGACCGCCTGGACATACAGGTGGGATACTGCTTCTGTTCCAGACGGACAACACACAATTCATGCCCGCTCATATGATGGGATGGACTACTCAGCGGAAGTGAGCATCACTGTGACGATTGACAACCTCGATCCAAGGGATTCAGGGCAGGATTGGCTGTGGGTTGCAGCTGGCGCGATAATAGTCGTTGTTGTAGCCATATTATTGGCTCTTCTCATACTTCGTAAGAAGAAGGATCGTGAAGAGCAAGGCATTGAGGAAATGCCAATCGAGGAAGATTCTGAGAATCGAATTTGAAGCTCAAATCCTTCAGAAAGCGAATGAAAGCTTCAGATTTCAGTTATTGAACGGTGTATGAGATCTTTTTGGGGTTAAGAAAGAAATGGGGTGCCAGGTCACCGCCGTAAGCCCCCTTCAGTCGGTCGGATCTTGCCTGATCGGATAGGAAATGCCTGGAATCCCTCGGGACAAGGGGCTCGGGAACGGGTCCTGTTCTTTTCTTTTTTGGAGTTCTCAAGGGAACCTTCCTCTGCGCCTTGGAACTGATTGGGAAAAGGGTTATAAATGGCTACATCGCTTCAACGATGAGGATGCTTGAGACATGGAAGCGAAGAGGAGTAGTATAGTTGTGGTCTTTCTCGTGATAGTGAGTGCTCTCTCCGCAACGATATCAATCATTACTGAGAATGCAGTGGCTACCACTCGGTATGTGGGAGGATCAGGTCCTGGGAATTACACGGCTATACAGGACGCCATAAATGCTGCAATTCCGGGCGATACTGTGTACGTCTTCAAGGGGACATATGCCGAAAACATCCTCGTTGACAAATCCCTATCATTGATAGGAGAGGACAGAAACGCGACCACAATCGACGGTGGTGGAAGTGTAGATGTAGTTAACGTGACCGCCAATTGGGTGAATATCTCAGGCTTCACTATGACAAACACAGGGATGGGTTGGGCTGACTCAGGAATAGAGCTGTTCTATGTCAGGGATTGTCGCATCGTCGAAAACAATGTATCGGATAACACTGCTGGTATCTTCCTGTACCACTCAGATTACAACGTGGTGTCAAACAACAATGCTGCGAATAATCAGGTGGGAATCGAGCTTTGGTTCTCCAGCCATAACGTTGTTGCCAACAATAGTGCTTGGGACAACGAATATGGCGTTCACCTTTGGCAGTCTGAAAACAACACAGTCATCGACAACAGTGCCTACTTGAGCAACCGGCACGGAATCGATGTTGGTATGTCCAGAGACAACATGGTCAATCACAACATTGTGTTCTCGAACCAGTTTTGCGGCATCAAAATCGACCGTTCCGAACGTATCTCAATCACAAACAATACCGCTTTCAACAACGAGGATGGTCTCACCTTTCGAGAGTCCACGGACAACACTATTACTGGCAATACCATGTTCTCCAACCGCCGTAACGGTGTCTATTCTGACCATTCCGATAACCTCACCATCACAAACAACAACATTTCTTCCTCCAACTGGTCAGGCGTCGAGGTCTATTTCTCTGACAACATCGTCCTTACTGGCAACAAGGTTTCGAACAGCCTTGTGGGAATCGCAGTTTCCTACTCAACTGCAATTGTAGCAACCAACAATGTGATGGTCGAAAATGGCGTCTTCATTAACGGACGTCAGCTTGTGCACTGGAACACCCACACCATTGACACCACAAACAGCGTAAACGGCAGACCCCTCTATTATTGGAAGAACTCCACCGGAGGAACGATTCCTGCCGGTGCAGGTCAAGTCATACTCGCCAACTGTACGAATGTGCTTGTTGAGAACCAAAATCTCAGCAACGCCTCTGTGGGAATAGAGGTTGCCCTGTCAGAAAACAACACCCTGGTAAACAACAGCGTCTCAAATGACGAGTTGGTGGGTGTCTGGGTCATATCGTCCGACAACAACACCATCGCTTCCAACAGCATATCAGAAAATGGGGAAGGTGTCTTTTTCTTTGACTCCACGGATAACACAATATCCAACAACGGAGTTTCTTCGAACGAATGGAATGGAGTCTACCTGTTTTTCTCATCAAACCGAAACACCATCACAGGTAACACTGTTCTCTCGAACAACTGGGATGGAATCCACCTCTCCACGTCTGAGAACAACACAATCACCGGTAACACCGCCTCCTCTAACTCCCAGGCTGGCATTGTCATCTCATCTTCCAGCAATAATACAGCCGCCAACAACAGTGTATTGAAGAACGGGGTTGGCATCACCCTTCAGTTTGAGTCCAATAACAACACTATTGCCAACAATACCGTATGGGACAACCTGGAGGGCATCTATATCACATTCCCAGGCCCGGATTATAATAGAATCTACCACAACAGCATCGTGGAGAATGGGCGGCAGGGACATGACGAAAAAGATACAAATCAATGGGACGATGACTATCCGTCAGGTGGCAACTATTGGAGTGATTATAATGGTGTGGATGTGAAAGGCGGTCCAAATCAGGATTTGCCTGGGAGTGACGGGATAGGCGATACGCCATATATCATCGACATGAATAGTTATGACAGGTACCCGTTAATGTCCCCTTTGATTTACTCTCCCACTCGACCCCCGTCTATACTGCAAGCAGATCTAAATGGCAATGTCTCAGAAAACGTCACCATTACATGGGCGCTTTCCTCAGATGATGGGATGGGCTTCAAATCCGTCGCTGGCTATAGAATCTATAGAAACTCAACCTATGACTCAAAGGGATTGGGGTATCAATTGATTTCTTCAATACCAAGCGGAGTGTCGACGTTTGTGGACAACTATGCGGGAGATGGTGATCCAAACATCTACTTCTACAAACTGTGTGCGGTGGATTTGAACAACAATACTTCATGTTCGACTGGTCAGGCAGCGAAATATACCCGCCCCCTCTCCAAAGGCCCAAACCTCGTATCCATCCCCCTGATCCAATCAGACGAAAGCATACAAACAGTCCTCCAAACGCTATCCTACGACAACGCCTGGTCCTACGATCCCATCAACCAAGAATGGAAATCCTTCTCGAAATCAAAGCTTTATGGTCAGAGCCTGGAATACTTGAATCACACCATGGGCATCTGGGTGAACGTCACTCAGGATTCGAACCTCACGGTTGCAGGAGTTGTTCCCACTTCGACCACGATCGATCTGCAAGCAGGTTGGAACCTCGTGGGCTTTCCGTCGTTTGATGACAACTACACGGTCGCAGACCTGAAGGCAGCGGTTGCGGTGGAGAGGATAGAAGGATTCGATGCGTTGGCTCCACCTTATTTCTTGAGAGTCATAGCAGATGGGGACCTTCTGCAGGCTGGGTTTGGGTATTGGATCAGAGTGAATACGGCGACGGACTGGACTGTTGACAATACATAGGCCAGATGTGAAGTGGCATGTTGACAGCTCATTGCTGTGTGAAGTCCTTACGATAAGACATGTCAAGGAAACACTTATGGTCAAACGTATCAATCAGCATCTGAGGGATTGACTAGCAGTTAGAGGAAGACGAAAGAATGAATCAGCAGAGGAAGCGCGAACCACAATCAACCGAGAAACCTCCAAGAAAAGGGAATCTAGGTCACAGAATCAACCTAGCCATTCTACTGGCCGTTATCATATTCTGTTTGGCCGTATTTGCTTTTGCCCTTTATGTCGCAATGACAAGCGGCTATGATGAACCCAGAGTATATCCAACAGGATCCTTCGATAGCGTCGAAGCCAACAACACGACGACTGCCTTGGCTGTCTTCGGGAGCATATCCAACAATCCAGAACCTGTCAATCTCATGATCCAACTGGAAACGGACACTACAATTGCCAGATATTCGTGGAATGGTAATGGTGATGGAGAAATTCTTGAACGCAATCCGATGCACCCGGACCTAGGTTCTGTCACGTACCGTGACCTTGAGAACAACGAAGAAGTCAATGAAGGGGATTATCTGTACATATCAGGACTGAGCCCAGATTCAGACTATACAATCCGATTGATTTGGGACCCGACTGGCGACGAAATTACTTGGAGTTTGTTCTCCACACCTGCTGGATGATTAGTCTAGCTTGGAAATGGAGTGCCAGATCACCGCCGTAAGCCCCCTTAGGTCGGTCGGATCTTGTCTGATCGGATAGGAAATGTCTGGAATTTCTCGATGAAATGGGCTCGGGAGACGAGTCCTATTCTTTTCTTTTTTTGAACTCTCAAGGGAACCTTCCTCTGTGCCTCAGAACTGATTGGGAAAAGGGTTATAAACGCCCACATCGCTTCAACGATGAGGATGCTTTGGCGATGGAAGCAATAGACTGGTTCGAGAACCCAGCGTACAGGTATGACAAGAGAATCAGAACCATTATCCTCTTAATGTTAAGCTTGACTCCTGTGATTGCGATTGCTATTGGGTTTGTGTGGACAGGGAAATCAGGACCTCTATACTTACTGCCGATAGGCTTTCTACTTGGACTGATTCCGTATATCGGGAGGACATTCCTTCATCCCCAGAAAGTCGGAACATCGAAGGAAGGACTGTGCTTTCAGTACAGATTCAACTCCTCCATCAAGACATATCCATGGAGAAACATACGTAAGATTGAATATGAAAAAGTCAGGGCGTATCCGCTTATGCCAGAGAGTTGCAGAATTGCAGGCATATACGGGACTAATCGCAAGATGAATCGGTTGGGCATCAACCTCTTTTGCGAAGTCATCGAGCTGATGCGAAAGGAGGCGAAGAATCACGATGTGAAGATTGTCCAAGTGGTGCTGGACTGGGGTCTGACCAAAAGGAGTGACCGTATCAGAGATAATGGAAGTATAGATTGGCAAAAGACCGCTTACACGAAATATGAAATGGCATTCGCCGTCGTCACAGGTTTTGCAATGTTCTCTGTGGTTGCTTTTCTCTCACCCATGAGAAGTAGCATTCGCTCCCAGTTGTTTCTCATGGTCGGTTATTTGGTATATTTGTTGATCATATTCTTGGGAATCCGGTCCAATAAGTTCATCCCACGGAAATATGGAATTTCTGGAGAGAAACTCTATCTACAATACACAAAGAAACTGGAGACATACCGATGGAATGAAATCTTGCGTATCTATCCCGAGAAGACTCGAGGGAGCACAAAACTGGCAATTGAATCTATTGATGGAAGTGTCAGACTAGTTGGTTTCTTGATGAAGAGTGAAAGGCAACGAATTGTCGACTACTACGGAAGTCAGAGAGAATTGAACCAGGCACAGGAGATGATACGTTGAATCCGCTCAGAAATCCTTTTGGGCAAAAACAAGGAATGAAAGGTGCCAGGTCACCGCCGTAAGCCCCCTTCTGTTCCAGCGGCATTCGATTGCCCGATCTGCAATACTCATCCACGCTCAAGGTTTGACTATTGCCTCCGCAAGACTGTCAAGAACCAGAACATGAAGAGGGTGAGTTATGTACCAATGAACCCTCCCTAGAATCCCATTCGGATAGAAATAGGAGGTCTGGACCACCTTTTCGTCCTCCACCGAGAATTCGAGCCACGCTTTTCCTGGAAACTTGATCTGCGATGCCAGGAGCAACCTCTTCCCCTCCACGAGGTCCGCAACCTTCCAAAAATCCACGGTGTCCCCAATCCTCAGCTCGTTCGGATCCCTTCTTCCTCTTGAGAACCCGTAGCCCCCAAGTAGCTTGTCTGCCGCTCCCCACATTCGCCAGAGGACGTTGAACCTGAGCCACCCCGTCTTTCCTCCCAGGCGAACGATCTTCTTGAACACTTCTTCGGGCGTCAGCTCGCCCAAGTCCGATTCACGCTTCTCTACAAAGACGGCATCGGCAATGCCCTCTCGATAGGTGTCGCTGACCTCACCAGCGCTACTGTCATACCACCTGCTGAGGACCTGGTTATCCTCGATTTCCCTGATGGCTCTTCTCACTGAGTCATCGTATGATATCAACCTCACATGAGGGAAGAACCTCTGAGCGTTGTCGTTCTGGACCAACGTCTCTGACTTCAAGCTCTCTATGAGTTTGGATGCGACCCGAGTGGGAACGGGCGTAAGCAGCGCCAACCAGAAGGAAGAAAGCCCTGGCGAGAGGACTGGTAACCCTATCACGATTCGTTTCAGCCCCATCAACTTAGCAGTGCGCAGGAGCATGTCCTGAAAGCTCACGACTTCACCGCCGATGTCCACGATGAGGTTGCCCTCCACCTTCAGATCCTTGGAGTCCACCAAGTAGTCGAGGACATTGTCTATCGCTATGGGCTGCGTCAGGGTTCTGACCCATCTCGGTGGCGTCAGCACTGCAAGCTTCTGCACGAGATGCCTGATGATCTCGAAACTGGAGCTCCCTGAGCCGATAATGGTCCCGGCCCTGAACCAGATGGTCTGTACCCTATCCGGCTTGGAACTCAGGATCTCCCCGACCTCCATCCTGCTGAGCAGGTGCTTGCTGGCCGTTTCCTTCTGACCGAGGCCTCCAAGGTATACGATCCTCTTGACGCCCGCTTCAACACATGCGTCAAGGAAGTTCTGAGCGCTGAGTCTGTCGAGCTCGTCGAAATCATCACCGGCGCCCATGGAGTGAATCAGGTAATACGCAACATCTATGCCCTCGACAGCTTCCTTCAGGGAACCGATGTCGAATGTGGAACCTTCCGCGATCTCAACCTTGTTTCTGATTCTTTCCCGAACTTTCTTGGCGTCCCTGGCGAAAAGTCTGAGATGCGATTCCCCATCAACGAGCCTTTGGCTGAGTCTTTGTCCTACGTATCCTGTGGCACCGGTCAGCAGTATTCTCAAGGGTTTGCACCCAGTTCCAGCAGTCTCTCCTTCACTGGCATCAAAGAGTCCACAATTTGCCCACAGTCTTCCGAATCCATCGGAGAAACATCATTCAGATCAGCACCGACGACGCAGTCGCTATAAGGCACCGAACCCAGAAACTCTACATCCATCTCTTTCAAGTGCTCAACAGCAAACTCCACGTCCTTCTCTCCCCTCGATTTGTTCAAAACGGCGACAATCCGCTTCAACCCGATGTCCTCCGCCAGTTTCTTGATGTTCCTTGCGGTCTCCACAGATCTGGTACCGGGTTCAATGACAATGATCAACACATCAACGCTCTCTGCCGTGCCTCTCCCCAGATGTTCCACGCCGGCCTCCATGTCCATGACCAGGACCTCGTCCCTCTTCAGTATCAGATGGCTGACCAGCCTCCTCACAAGCGCGTTCTCGGGGCAGAAGCAGCCGGAAGCTCCGGTCTCTATCGTGCCCAGGGTTAAGAGGGTTACACCATCCTTGGTGGGAATCCCGAACTTGTCTGCCAGGTCGCTCACTTTCGGGTTCAACGTGAAGAGCGAACCATACGAAGATCCAGGTCTCACTCCAGTTCTCTCCTCCACCAGGTCCAGCATCTTTGATATCGGCTCTGTCCCGTCCCTGACCTCTTTGGGAACTCCGAGCGCCGAACCCAGCGATGGGGACGGATCTATGTCAACGGCCAGCACCTTCTTGCCTTCCTTTCCGAGCAGTCTGGCAAGTATGGCAGCGACCGTTGTCTTTCCAACTCCACCTTTCCCGCTGACAGCGACCCTCAAAGCCATCGAAAAGCACCTACTTCTCTCTCACGATCACCTGATGTTTGACAGAGTCCACGACCCTCAGTTCTCCGGTGATGGTCTTTTCCTCTCCCAGAAGCCCCACGAAGGTCAGCTGGTCACCGTCGATGAAGATCTTGGCCACGTCCTTCATTATCTCCTCGTTCTCTCCTTCCCTCTCCAAGAAGACTGTCGATTCACACATATTTATCCCAATGGATATGAAAGTCGGATTCCTATTTAACAATTATTTGAATTCGTCTGGAGGAACCCAGTTCTCGAAAGGTATTTGTAATCACGTTCTTTGTGATGTTACGGTCCGAGAGGACCTGAGACGCTTGCGCTGGAAGAGGCGATATATATGACCAATACCAGAACCCCCAGGCGAAGGAGATTCCCTAAACATGCGGGACTGCATTTTGACGATCCTATTGAGGATGCGGACGAGGACATCGCTCGATTGATTCATCTGGAAGAGGAAAGGCAGGGCAGGAAGCTGATAATGATCGCGTCCGAGAGCATTTGCCCCAGGCCGGTGAAGGAGGCTCTGAACTCGGTGTTCACCAATCTGTACTCGGAAGGATTGCCGTCGATCAGAATGGACAGGGAGACCGACGACGAGGTCATGGATTACGATCTTCAGATGACCAACCACAGGAGGTTCGCGGACAGACGGTACTACAAAGGGTGCGAGTACGTCAACCTGGTGGAGACGCTGGCCAAGAGGAGGATATGCGAGCTTTACGCTACACACGATAACCCCAAGGCAAAGGTGAAGTTCACTCCCGAAGAGATATATGCGAACGTCCAGCCGCTTTCCGGTGCGATTGGGAACAATGCAATATACGACGCTTTCGTCGGGCTCGGGGACACCGTAATGGGAATGTCCCTGACCAGCGGAGGACATCTGACGCACGGAAGTCTGGTAAACAGGTCGGGCATGTTCTACAACATAATCTCATACGAAGCGGATGTGGAGACCGGAGAGCTCAAGTGGGACGAAATGGAAGACATGGTCCGCAAACACAATCCCAAGATGATCATCGCTGGCTACAGCGCCTATCCGTGGGACATCGATTGGAAGAAGTTCAGGGAACTGGCAGATATCTGTGGTGCGATACTTCTCGCCGATGTTTCCCACACCGCTGGGCTCATAGCCGCCAGGCAGATGAACAACCCAATTGGATACGCGGACGTGGTCATGTTCACGACACAGAAGACAATGTGCGGACCAAGAGGCGCTGTGATACTCACTACCGACATCGAGAAGGCGAAGAAGATCGACATTTCCGTCTTTCCTGGAGAGCAGTCCGGAGCCCATCAGAACAACATAGCGGCAAAGGCGGTTGCTTTCAAAATAGCCCAATCAGACGAGTACAAAGCGCTCGCAAAGAACATCGTTGACAATGCGAAGCACCTTGAGAAGGCGTTCCGAAAGCTCGGTCTGAAGATTGCATACAACGGCACACAAAGCCACATGGTCCTCATCGATCTGAAGGCAATTCCCAACAAGACTGGATACACTCTGACCGGGGAGATTGCAGCGAGAATTCTGGAACTGTGTGGGATAGTTGCGAACAAGAACACGATACCCGGCGATGACAACGCCATCCATCCCACTGCACTGAGATTCGGCACACCCTGGGTGACCCAGAGAGGTCTCGGCAAGAAGCACATGGAGAAGATCGCCCAGCTGGCACACAGGGTCCTCACGAACATCCAACCATTCCACTGGATAGGCCGCGTCAGGAGCATCGGCAGGGGGAAGATCGACCTGGCAATCATGGAGGAGGTCAAGGCGGAGGTCGAAAAACTTGAGAGCGAGACCGTCCGTGAGATGGACATCGGGTTGGACGATTATCCGCATTACTTCGGAGCTGGTGAGGTCCAAGGGCTGAAGACTCCCTTGTACGAGAGGCACGTCGAGTTGAATGCGAGGATCTCAGAGAAGGACGGTTGGCTCGTTCCCACAAGTTACACCAAGATCAAAGAAGAGGTCGATGCGCTCGAGAAGAAAGCTGGCCTGGTGGACATCGGGGACGTGGGGATACTCGAAGTCTCCGGAAGAAGAGCAGAAGAGTTCCTGGATGAGGTCGGGACCGCTGGTATCCTCGGAATGGAATTTGGACAATCAAAGAGAACACTGTTCCTGGACAAGGACTCCACACTGCTCGCCGAGGGATTGGTGATCCGTCTCAGGGGGAAGAAGGATTGGAGCAGGTTCATCGTGCTGACCCACGCCGTGAACACGGAGAGGATCAAGCTCTGGTTCAGGTCCCTGTCTGATTCTTATGTCATCTTCGATGAGGAGGATGTTTACAAGAAAGTTCAGGGTCCGGTCGTGGTGCGGGACATGAAGGAGGTCGAGAACCCCCGGGAAAGGCTGACAGCAATCGTGGTTCGGGGACCAAACGCCCGGAAGGTCCTCAGGGCAGCGGACTCCAATATCAAGGGATTGAAAGCGGGTCAGACCCTGACTGGCAACTTCATGGGGACCAGGTGCGTTGTTGCGCATACCGGCTTTGGAAAGAAGGATTTGAGCTTCACAGTTCTGGTGAACCCCGGAAGCGCAGGGAAGGTCTGGGACAAGTTGATGGCTTCGGGTGAAAGGCATGGTCTGATTCCCGTCGGGTACACCGCAAGGGGCCAAGTGAGAAAGAAGCATGGAATGACGCCGCTGTCTGGGAAGAAGGTGAAGGGAAAGGCTCTGGTCAAATCTTACAGTAACCTAATCGACTTCAGCAAGCCCTACTTCATCGGTCAACGCAAGACCCTGCAATTTGCTCCAAAATCGAAGAAGAGGAAGTACCAGTACGTCCCGGACGAAAGGGAGCCGAGGAAGAGCTGCTTGTACGATGAACATGTCAAACTGGCCGGAAAGACCAGGATAGTACCGTTCGCCGGATGGCTGATGCCAGTCTCATACGGTTCAATCGCAGAAGAGCACAAAGCGGTCAGGGAGACGGCTGGGCTGTTCGATGTTTCTCACATGGGCACCATCGAGATATCCGGGAAATATGCAACACAGTTCTTGGACTTCGTTACCACTAACTACATCCATCTTCTGCACCCCGGCCAGAGCATGTATGGGTATATCCTTGATCCAGAGGGCACCGTGATAGACGACGTGTTCACTTACTGCTTGGCGAAGAACAAATACCTGATGGTCGCCAACGCGGTCAATGCGGAGAAGGTGCTGGCATGGTTGCACGCGGTCAACTCCATGAGGTTCATCGTGGACGATGAGAACCCCAACGCTGAGGTCAGGGAGCCCGTGAAGATCGTTGATCTGAAGGACAGGTCCAGCAGGAAGCGTCAGAAAGTGGACATTGCACTGCAGGGGCCGAGGTCTCTGGACGTTCTTCTCGGTCTGGTGAAGGACGAGGACCTGAAACGCAAGATAGGCCAACTCGGCAAATTCGAGTTCATCGATGCCGAGATCGCTGGAATGAGAATGATCGTGTCAAGATCTGGATACACCGGCGAGGATGTCGGTTTTGAACTGTACATGCATCCCGATGATGCTCCCAAGTTCTGGCGATTGGTCCTCAGGGAAGGGAAGGAACTCGGCGTCAAACCCACGGCACTTGGGGCAAGAGACTCAACGAGGACCGAGGCAGGATTCCCTCTGTGGGGCAGCGAACTTGCGGGCGACCATGACATCTTCCCGTCCGAGGCTGGTTATGGGTATTTCGTGCGATTGCACAAGCCCTTTTTCGTCGGAAGACACCGTGCCCTGGAGAAGGCGAAGGACTGGGAGAAGCAGATCATACGGTTCAGGTTGATCAAGAGGGGCGGTCGGATGGTCAAGCCTGGAAGTCCGGTACTCAATCTGGAAGGAGAGACAATCGGTCAAGTGACAACCAACCTGGTGGTCAAAGGGTTCCAAACTGGCTTGGCGTTCGTGGAACATGGATACGCGGAGGAGGGGACCAGAATCGGAGTCTTCCCAGAACCTCGTCCAGGCAAGAAGATCGACGGCAGATCCATCAGGGTAGGAAGCGCAACAGTCCTATCCAGACTTCAAACGCTCGAAGAACAGGTCACTAAGTTGAAGTGATCATCTCTTTTCCGCTGTAGATGTTGAACCTTCTGCCTCTGAGGAAACCAATCATACCGAGGCCGTATTCCCTTGCCACGTCTATCGAATCGGCCAGAGGTGCACCTCGGGAGGCGACCATGGGTATTCCCGTTCTTAGACATTTGAGAACCAGATTGGATGTTATCCTCCCGGTGGTCATGATGATCGTGTTCTTGAACGGCTTCCCGTCCAGCAATCGCATGCCGATGACCTTGTCCACCGCGTTGTGCCTGCTGACGTCGTGAGTGTGTGCGACTATGTTCAGATCCTTGTCGAATATGAAGGCAGAATGCAATGCCCCGGTTTCCTGGTACGGTCCAGAGAACTCCCTGGTCTTCTTGGCGGCCTCAACCAGTTCCTCAGGTTTCAGCCTCAATTCCGTCTCGACCTTTTCCAGTTTATCCCCCATTCTCTTCTGTAGGAGGGATGGTGAGGTGCAATCGGTCCATATGATGTTGTAGTTCCTGCTGAAAGATATCTTCACTGCCTCCGCCATGCTGACCTTCACCGAGATGTTGTCCCCTCTCATCTTGTGAGAATATCCCACAATGTCCCCCACGTTCTTGATGAACCCTTCAGAGAATAAGTTCCCGAAGACGAATTCCTTGATCTGGTCCGGGGAGATCATGGTGTCAAAGCCGATACCGTCGTTCAGTTCCAGGTGGAGGAAGGAACCTTCCGCGATCTTATCGTCAAGCTCTGAAAGTTCACCGTCCTGCCATCTGAGGATCTTCAGTCGTCTCATTTGCAGTCATTGAATTCGGGATTTGCCTATAAATAGTTGCACATTTCAACTGGTTTGACACTTGCTCAATAGGTTTCTATCTGATTTCAATCAAACAACATTTCCTGTGACGTATCAAGAGAGCTCTTCAGGACTCCTTATTCTCCAGTCGCTTCCTTCTCAGGGTCAAGAAAAGGACTACCAAGGATGTGAGTATCAAAGCCGCTGATAATGAGATTGCTATCCAGAGCCAATCATCTTCTTGCGAAGGGGAGTTGTCGACAATCACTGTCACACTCGACTCTTTAGAATACTCGGACCCATCATAGAATCGTGAATAGATGGTGTGTTCGCCATCCGAAATCGCAGTAGTGTCCAGGCTATGACTCCATGTTGTGGCACCGGTGGTTCTGACCCACTCGTCATCGTCCACACGAACCTCCACTTCTTGGACAGTTCCGTATGGATTGTAGACGATGCCCATGACCATTACTATGCCAGATACTCTGGATCCTGCCTTGGGAGCCGTTATTGCGCATATTGGAAGGTACGTCTGTGGTGGGCCAATCGGGTTCATGAGAGGATATCGGTCGGAACCATCATCTCCCGAGATGTCGTAGGCATTGTCGCCTATGCCGTCAGCTCCAAGCTCATTTTGCTTCAGGCCACTGAACTGATCAGGTCCTGCGTAATCGTTCCAATAGTTGCCGCCCGATGGATAGCCATTGTCCCATGAGTTGTCCTGGCCCATGTCATCATACGCCTGAATGGTGTTGTCAACTAGGTTGTTCTGATGTATAAGAACCCTTCTTGACTCTGTGAGATAGAACCCATATTCGCTATCCGAAATGCTGTTTCCCACGATGACCGAATCTGTACAATCATCGAGATAAATGCCACCGATGTCGGCCGAGACAGTATTCTCCACAATTGTGAAATTGGAGGAATGCCAGATGTTCATGCCCTCCCGAACGTCCAAGACAGAATTGCCTGATATTGTGAAGTTAGAAGAGCTTCGAGTTTCAATACCCTTAATACCTGTCAGAATCGTGTTGCCAAATGTTCTAACATCAGTGGAGAACCTGATCCCGATGCTGTCGGTCATGTTGTTATTCGAGATGGAAATATTGTTAGAGTTGGTAAGATATATGCCATGAGAACCATTCCGGGAGAATTCGCTATCTTCAATGGTCATATCTTCGGGATAAGAACCAACGATCCCATACCTATGGCTCGAGGTGATTGTACAGTTGACGATTCCAACGTTTCTAGGTGCCCAAAGACGAATACCCATGAAGTTGTCTTCAAACACGCTATCTTCTATGCGCCCATTTCTGACGATGTAGAAGGAGATGCCATCGAAATCGCCTCCCCCTGAATGAACGTACACATCTCTAATGATGAAATATGCATCTGTTCTGTCTATTCTTATACCATCTGCCTTAGATGCGTTTATCTCCCAACCTTCGATGACATATGGATCCATGGGAGTCCCACTCCCGCTCGTTACACCGTTTGCGGTTGTGAAGTTCTCGTTGCCCTCGATTTCGATTGGAGCGTGGGGCGTGTAGGCCGATACTTCCTCGGGGACCTCAACCATAGACGAGAATGACAATGCCCAAACGGATATCAGAATCACATATGTTCGTAGCTTCCTTTCTGGTTTCATTTCCCTCCCGCGTTTATGGATTTATTGATGTTGACAAAGAAGCCATATTCCAGTTTATAACGCTTTCCCCGATATCCTCGAGATTGAGGTTCGGGCCTCACTATCGGAATTTGCCAATCCAAAATCCAAACTTACAAAACTTCAAATCGCCCACCAGTATTATCACAGAAAGCGGGGTTTTCCCCGTCAGAATTTCTGGATTTCGGGGAGATGATGAGCTCGGAGCCAACAAGAGACCGTGTATCAGTTTGGCAATGCAGGAAGAACATTGGTTGCGGTGATGAAACCGAAAAGGTTGCCGTCCATATACTTGTGTATCTTCATCTCTTTCATTGGCGACATATGGATTCTGATTCTGCCTATAAAAACCTCTGTTTGTGGCGTTCGGAGATGCGGTCCCCTATCTTCGCTTAGATCTCTCCAGTCTTTCTTTGTATTTCTTCAATGACCTCTTCTCGTGGGAGGTCAACCTCCCTTTCCTTTCTAGTTCATCCATCCTTCCTTGGGTTTGGACAATGCTAGAACCCTTTTTGCGAGACTGCTTATGTGTGACTTCTTTCTTTGCTATCAGTTGTTGTTCTTTCTTCATGATGTTTAATACTTTCACGATCCTCCGGATTTCGTCATTAACCAGCTTGCCACCAACTGCATAGCTGTGCTTTCCGCTTCTCGTCTTCTGGCCATCGCGAAAGTCTGGCTCTGCGTCAAGGTGTATCTCACATTCTGTTTCAGGAAAAACTTCATCGCCAGTGCAGAGGTCGGCCTTCAGATGGAATCTTCTCCCTCCCCACCAAGCTGTTCTCCTGAAAGCAATCATCCTTCCAGATCTTATCCTATACTTGTATCCACTCTTCTTTAGGGCTCTCTTGAATGCATCCATGCCCACAACGCCTATTTTGAAACGCATATCCAATATGGATAGTTGACCCTTGCCACAAATAGCTATCGCCCGATGAGACCGTCCCTGAATGCCAAACGGATATGGGATTATTGACTACATAATTCTCAAATCCACACCATTGTCTGCTTGTCAATTCTGAATTGTGAAATTCGCCAGCTTCTTTGCCCATCTGAAAAGGTTTAAGTGTCTCACCAGTATTATTAGCCAAAAGGGGTTCCTTTCAGTAAAATTCTGGTATGATTGGCAATGAAATCTAGTCCGTTGAAACTTGGAGTATTCGTCTGCCAATGCGGACAGAATATAGGGGGTGTTTTGGATGTTGATAAGCTTTCGGAACAGGCTAGGTCCTACCCCGAAGTTGTCCTGAGCAAGACCCATCCATTTCTCTGTTCGGAAGAGGGACAGGCACTGATTCAGAACGACATCAAGGAGAACGGTCTGGATAGAGTGGTAATCGCGGCATGTTCGCCCAAATTCCATGAGAGGACGTTCAAGAAGGCTCTGGAGAAAGCCGAGCTCAACCCCTATTGTCTGGCAATGGCCAACATCAGGGAACAGTGCGCCTGGGTCCACATGGAGGAGAACGGCAAGGCCACGGAGAAGGCGGAGCGTTTGATCGCCGGGGCGGTCAAGAGGGCATCTGTCATAGAACCCCTGGAAACTCAGGAAGTGGACATTACACAGACTGCGATGGTAATCGGAGGTGGAGTCGCCGGAATCCAAGCCGCTCTGGATATCGCCGACAACGGCTACAAGGTCTACCTGGTGGAAAGCAGCCCGAGCATCGGTGGACGGATGGCGCAGTTGGACAAGACATTCCCCACTCTGGACTGTTCTGCATGTATTCTAACGCCAAAAATGGTGGATGCCGCCAGGCACCCGAACATCGAACTTCTCGCTTACTCCGATGTCACTGATGTCAAAGGCCATGTCGGTGACTTCAAGGTCAAGGTTCTCAAGAAGCCCCGGTACGTCGATGAGGATCTGTGCAAAGGCTGCGGGGATTGTGCCGAAGCGTGCAGGATGAAGGATAGGATCGACAATGAGTTCGATGAGAACCTAGGGAAGAGGTCCGCCATCTACATACCCTTCCCCCAGGCAGTTCCCCTGAAGTATCTTGTTGATCCCGAGACCTGTCTCCTAATAACCAAAGGCGTCTGCGGAAAGACGCTGAAATGCGCCGATGCTTGTGAAGCGAAGGCCGTCAATTTCGATCAGAAGGAAGAAGAGGTGGAGCTGAACGTTGGCGTGATCGTTCTGGCCACGGGATACGACCCGTACGACCCAAGCCAGAAAGAGGAATTCGGCTACGGCGTCCATCCAGAGGTTATCACGGCACTGGAACTGGAGAGGTTGGTCAACGCTTCCGGACCCACGAGCGGTCATGTCGAGATCAATGGAAAGGAGCCCAAGGACATCGTATTCATCTCCTGCGTCGGTTCAAGGGAGAAGGACGGCAACCAGTACTGTTCACGTTTCTGCTGCATGTACAACGCCAAACTGGCGCACATGGTCAAGGACAAGTTCCCCGATTCCAACGTTACCGTCTACTACACTGACATGAGGGCATTCGGAAAAGGGTTCGACGAGTTCTTCGAGAAGGTGAAGTCGGAGGGGATTCAGTATCGTGTTAGGGATCTGGATGACCCGATCAAGATAGAGAAGGCGGACGGCGGCGTGGTCGTCAAGGCCGAAGGTCACCCTGATATTGCTTCGGATATGGTCATACTCTCCATTGGTGCGATTCCAAAGGCAGGATCGGAGAAGCTCTCTGAGATGATTGGGGTTAAGCTGGGAGATGATGGATTCTTCACTGAGCTCCATCCAAAGAACAGGCCGGTTGACACCGCTGTCAGAGGCGTATTCCTGGCTGGATGTTGCCAAAGCCCCAAAGATATTCCAGACAGCGTCCAACAAGCCAGTGCAGCAGCTGCAAGAGCAAGCACCGTGCTGGGCAATGGAAAGATGGTCCTTGACCCGGTGATCGCCGTCGTCAGAGAAGCCGGTTGCGGCGACTGCCAGATATGTCTGAGCCTGTGCCCCTTCGGGGCGTTGGACTTCGATGAAGAGAAGAAGATGGCAAAGGTGGACGAATATCTCTGTCAGGGATGCGGCATCTGCACCGCGGCTTGTCCGTCAGCGGCCATCTCAGTTCGGAATTACTCTCAAGATCAACTGGAAGCACAGATCGAAACGCTAATGGGGATCGACTGATGGAAGGGAAGGAAGAGCCAAGGATCGGGGTCTACATCTGCGAATGTGGGCTCAACATCGCGGCGACGGTGGATTCGGAACAGGTCGCCAAATGGGCAGAGGATCTTCCCAACGTGGTCGTCTCCAAGTTCTACAAGTACACGTGCTCTGAGCCCGGCCAGGTGATGATAAAGGACGATATCAAGGAGTTTGGTTTGAACCGCGTCGTGGTCGCTTCTTGTTCCCCGAGGATGCACGAGCCGACCTTCAGAAATGCAGTCAAAGAAGTGGGAATGAACCCCGCGTGCTTCGAGATGGCAAACATCAGGGAGCATTGCTCCTGGATCCACAAGGACAAGGAGAAGGGGACCAAGAAGGCGTTCGAGCTCGTCAAGATGGCCGTTGCCAAGGCGTCATTGTTGACACCGTTGGAGCCAGACGAAGCTGACGTCACTCATTCTGCTCTGGTTGTCGGTGGTGGCGTTTCGGGCGTTCAGGCCGCTCTGGACATTGCCGGGAGAGGGTATCCGGTCTATCTGGTGGAGAAGGAGCCAACTCTCGGAGGAAACGCGGCAAAACTAGGCAAGTGGTTCCCGCTGCAGCAGTGTGCAGAGACCTGCCTGGGTTCGTGTGCATACTGCATCCTGGTCCCGGACCTGAGGGATTGCATCAATGACCCCAACATCAAGGTCTTCACGAGCTCCGAGGTCGAAGAGGTGGACGGTTACGTGGGCAACTTCAAGGTCAAGATCAGGAAGAAGCCGACCTACGTGGACCCGAAGAGATGCGTCGCTTGCGATCTCTGTGCGGAAGTATGTCCAGTCAGTGTGAAGAACGAGTTCAACCTGGGCATGGACGAGCGAAAGGCCATTTACATCCCGTTCAAGGATGCCGTTCCCAAGACCTACACGATAGACAAGGAGAACTGCATCCATTTCAGCGAGGGGGAGTGCGTCGAGAACCCCAAGTGCAAGGAAGTTTGTTTCTGGAAAGCGGTGGACTTCGACCAAGAGGAGGAAGTGGAAGAGGTCGAGGTTGGAGCTATCGTTCTTGCTACTGGGCATGATATCTTGGATGCGGACGAGAGACCGCAGTTCCTGCATCAACATCCAAGGGTCATATCCACTCCGGAATTCGAAAGACTGAGTTGCATAGTCGGCCCAACCAAAGGATCACTGGACATAGATGGAAAGACGCCCGAGAAGGTGGTGTTCATCCAATGCGTCGGAAGCAGGGAGAAGGAAGGCAACGCGTACTGCTCCAGAGTCTGCTGCATGGTCACCGCTAAAGAGGCTCACACGGTCAAACAAAAACTGCCAGATGCCAAGATCATCGTCTATCACAGCGACGTTAGAACGTTTGGAAAGACCCACGAGGAGTTCTTCGTCAAGGTCAAGGATGAGGGCGTGGAATACAGGCGGAGAGAGAGGGACGGCGACATCCACGTTGAAGAGAAGGGGGACAAGGTCGTCGTCAAGTGTGAAGGTCATCCGGATGAGGAAGCGGATCTGGTCGTACTGGCCGTTGGCATGATCCCAAGAGAGGACACGTTGGAAATGAGCAGGATATTGAACGTCTCCAGGTCTGGGGACGGGTTCTTCCTTGAGGCGCATCCAAAGCTTAGGCCTATTGATACATTCACAGACGGAGTATTCCTCGCAGGCAGTTGCCAGGCGCCCAAGGACATCCCGGATTCGTTGGCGCAGGCAAGCGGTGCGGCAGCACGAGCGTGCGGTATCATTTCGAAGGAGAAGCTCCTCCTGGGGGAGAACGTCGCGTTTGTCGATCAAGACCTGTGCATAGGTTGTGAGGCATGTCTGGAAAGCTGCCAGTTCAACGCGATCAGCATGGTGGACAAGGACGGAAAGATGGTCGCATACGTGAACGAGGCCTTGTGCAAGGGCTGTGGAACCTGCATCGCATCGTGCAAGAGCGGCGCCATCCAGCAGAGAGGATACAACGACGAGCAGCTCCTGAAGATGATCTCGGTATTGGCGGAGAGTGAACCCGGTGGCTGATGAGTTCGAACCCAACATACTGGCATTCTGCTGCAACTGGTGCTCTTACGCAGCCGCCGATTTAGCTGGTATCGGTAGAATGGAGATGCCGACCAACGTCAAAGTGATTCGGGTCATGTGCTCTGGAAGGGTGAAACCGGAGTTCGTTATCAAGGCGCTTTCTCAGGGGATAGACGGTGTTCTTGTCTTGGGATGCCACATTGGAGACTGCCATTACATCACCGGGAACCACAGGACGCTGAAGAGGTTCGAGGTCCTTACAAGATTGCTGGGACACATGGGGATTGACCCGAGAAGGTTGAGACTGGACTGGGCATCCGCATCCGAGGGGGATAGGTTCACCGAGATAGTCACGGAATTCACCAACACGATCAAAGAGCTGGGACCGAACAATCTGGCTGATTACCATGGACGAAAAGCTGCGCGAGTTAGTCAGTGACCTCCTGAAGAAGGGAGAGGTGGACGCCGTCCTCAGCCTGAGGGCTTTCGAGGGCTGCGTTGCGCCGCATCTGTTCACATCAGAGGAAGAGCTCTCGGACCTGGTCTCATCTCCCAAGTATCCGATCGGTCTAGTCTTGCCCATGCTGCAGGCCGAGTACCCCAAAGCGAAGCTGGGCGTCGTGGTCAGGGGGTGTGAGGAGAGAACGTTCATAGAGCTCGCGAAGAGAGGACAGATCGACCTGGACAAGCTGGTTCTGATAGGTCTAGCTTGCACGTCCGAAGAAGCTGATGAATGCAAGTGCGACGAACCATATCCCACAAAGATAGACATCGGCGAGAAGGTAGAAGGCGTACCCAACCCCGAGATCGACAGACTGTCCAAGATGGAGATGGAAGAGAGATTGGAATACTGGGCGGACCAGTTTGCCAAATGCATCAAGTGCTACGGGTGCAAGAACGCCTGTCCATTGTGCACCTGCGAGAGCTGCATCCTGGAAGAGAAGGAATGGGTGAAGACCGGAGGCCACATCCCACCGGAGTTCCCGACCTTCCATCTAATCAGAGCATATCACACGGCCGACAGATGCGTCGACTGCAAGGAGTGCGAGAGGGCTTGCCCCGCTCACATACCGCTTACTACGCTTTATGGATTGATCAGAAAGGACATGCAGGAGCTGTTCGGGTACCGAGCAGGCGAGGACGTCAAGAAGAAACCGCCGCTCGTAACGGTGCTGGAGGATTCCGCACTGGAGGAGGCCTGATGAAGTACGAGAACGTGCCCACGATCTGCCCCTACTGCGGCTGCGGATGCGGCATATTCCTACAGGTGATGGACGGGAAGATAGTTGGCATCCTGCCTTCCAAGACCCATCCGATCAACCAGGGGACGCTCTGCGTCAAGGGTTGGAACATCCATAGTTTCCT
>JAUVHO010000029.1 GCA_030593295.1 Methanomassiliicoccales archaeon
CAACCCCTGATTAGCCTGCTAGATGTTGGATATACAACCATCGACCTCTTAAAGTTAGAGATTTCATCACTTGGATGTATGCCAATCTTGATTAATAAATACTCTAATGGGCTCATGGTCTCGTGGTTGTTTTGCCACGCCTGTATGGAAGTCCTCCAAGCTCAACTCAGTTGAGGTCGCACAACTTCTCTCTCAGAGAACCTCATTCTAGCTGAACTTCAAGTGAGGAAAGAACGCCGTTTTGCTCTCACTTGGGCCCACCAAGGTATCAGAATGAATGCCGTCAAAGTTAGGGAAGAACCCAGCACACTGAGGACATTCCATGTGGGCACATATCCCTCTATGAACTCTATCGTTGCAGTGTCATCCCCGTGGACGGACCTCATGGCAACGATGAAATAGGCGGAAGAAACGAACAGCAGTGTCGCCCCTATAATGAAGAAAACCAGGACGAATATCATTAGTCTTCTCTCCTTCTTTCGAAGGGCGTCAAGCTCTCCTATCCGCTCCATCACACATCCCACTTTGGCTTAGACAAAAAGAATGTTCCAGGCTCTCTTAAGTCTTTCGAGAAACTCCTGAAGATACTAGCCGGATTCCGTGTATTATGCATCTCAAGAGCCTATTTCCATTGTCATCGAATGGGAAAATGTTCCACCGAATCATTCCCGCCAGAATTTATATATGCCAATCCTGATTTACAAATACTCTCGTGGGCCCATGGTCTAGCGGTTATGACGTCACTCTCACACAGTGAAGGTCGCCGGTTCGATCCCGGCTGGGCCCATACCTCTTCTAGTACAACCAACTCTCGTAAAACGATCTGATACGTTTGAGCTGGACGTTCTCCCACCAAATGGCGAGCACGACCGCAGCGGCCATGAGTGAGACACCCAACACCATAAGTCCCTGGAAACCGAATATGGTGCCCTGTAAGAGCTCGGAGTACTCAAGAGCGTCCTCCACCGGTCTGTCCAAAGCGCTTGTGGTTGAAAGGATGACGCTCAGAAATGACCCGATCATCAGGGCAATCCCCGCTGCGAAGAGTATCACGGTCAATACCAGGATTCTCTTCTCCATTCTCTTGATCGCCGAGAACTTCATTTCAGACACACATCCTGCCTCCCCTGTGTGAATATTGGTCTCACGTCCCTTAATACTTACCTCTGGATCGAGGCTGGCTGCACGAATCATGGAATATCGGTCTTCTCCACGCCTCTTCATGGATTTCGGGAGCTGGGCCTCACGCCTTGGCAGTCCTGTCAAATTCTCTTAAGTGATAATTCTGAACTAACGTCTAAGTAGTCTCAGCCGACTAATTCCACGGAATGCCAGCCCAAAAGAAGAGAAAGTGGCCAACTGTGCTTCTCATGATCCTGCTGGGTGTCGTTCTGACACTGCTCCTAATGAGCAATTCGATCATACCCAATTACCTACCTTTTGAACTGAATCTGACGGAATATGATCATTTCCTGGTCGCAATCCTCATCATCGCAGCCACCAAGATATGGCTTGACCTGGTCGAAGGGCTGTTCGTACGTGCGTTTTCGTCAAGGACAAAATCAGAGGCCGATGCCACCTCCATCTTCCAGATGACCAGCTATGTCGTCTGGTTCGTTACCCTGGGAGTCGTGATATGGGTCGTTGCTGGCGGCCCTCAGGGAATCGACTTCATAAGTCTCGGTTTGGTGAGCGCAGCGATGATATACGTGCTTCAGAAGCCGTTATTGAACATCGTGGGTTGGGCAGTTCTGATGTATCGTAGCATATACCATCTCGGTGACAGGATCAAGATCAACGAGGTCAAGGGCTACGTCACCAGCATATCGGTGATGAACACAACGGTACGTGAGTTCGGTGGCTGGATGAGCGGAGACAGCTTCACTGGACGGCTCGTCTCTATCCCTAACAGCATGATAACCGAGGCCAATGTCTACAACTACACCAAGGACACCAAGTTCATTTGGGATGAGCTCACCATCAGCATCACCTATGAGAGCGATATGAGGGCCGCTCAGGAATATATTCTGAAAGCTACCGAAAGGGTCATCGGGAAGTTCATGCGCAAGAACTCCAAGACTGTAAGGGCGAAGTACGAGTTCAGCGATATCCAGGGGATGGTCGTCGAGGAGCCGAGAGTGCTTCTCACCTTGGGCGATTTCTGCGTTCAGTTCCACGCCGTCTACTTCTGCCCCGCTCACAGACGAAGAGAGGTCAAATCCAAGATCATAACATGCATACTGGGAAAAATCGCTAAGGACGACGATGTCCAGATCGCATATCCTCACGTTGAGGTTGTACCCTACAAGCACAGGCCCTTCGAGAGCCGTTCCGTGGTCGCGCCCACTGAAGTGTTCTCATCGGTTCCTTCAGTTCCAAAGGAGAAAGTGAAGGAAGAAGGTTAGGCGTTGTCCAGCTCTTTTCTATGTTGACCTATCCGTCCATCTCGTCCAGCAGCTCTTCATCCTCTTCGACCTCGTCGTACCGTTCCCGAGGAGCTTGTTCTTCTGGGGCCTCCGTATAGGGTTCTTCTGCGACTGGCTGGTCCACCGCTGGTTGCTCAGTTATTGGTGTCATCTCTGCACCGGATGGCTCGCTCGGACCTTTCTCGGCCTTCTTGCCGAGCATGAAGGCGATCAGTGTGATTATCCACAGCACCAGGAAGACAATGGCGACTATCCAAGGCAGCATGTCAACCGATGCCTGGTCCTTTATTTCCTCAAGTTCTCCGAGCGCAAAGGTGGACAGTTCTGATGCCGAATCATCCATCATTACCGTGGCGATCTTGTAGTAATAGGTGTCACCCACCTGGACGTCCCCATCAAGGTAAAGCTCTCCTCTCACTGCTTGATTGGTCAAGATCTGGTATGTGCCTGTTGGTGTTTCGGACCTGTACACGAAGTAACCCTTGATATCATCCGCGTCCAGCGGGCTGGAATCGTTGTACTGATCCGGTCCGACCCATGAAACCAGTATGGAGTTGCCGTTGACGCTCAGCGTCTGGACGCCCTCCGGTGGGTTTGGTGTCTTTCCCGCAGGTGCTGTGACGTTGAACGATCCAGTTTCTGAACCCCAGTTACCAGACCCGTCCAAGGCCCATATGGCGTAGGTGTAAGACCCTGGGACAGTCGGTGTGACCGTCGATTCGTACAATCCGGTCACCGTGTTGAAGGTTGCCACGTAAGATCCTCCCGAATCGTCAGGTCCGTCGATGAATACGCGCACTTCGGACACCCCGGAATCATCCGAAACATCTGCCGATATCGTTGTATCATCTCCGGCCTCGATCGTTGGCGGATCTGCGGCAGGGTTGGTGATTGTCGGTGGAACGCTGTCGATGATGAGTATCGTGTAGTCGCCGGCCGCTGGCTTTCTTGCTGTGTTCGATGAAGAGTCGCTTGCATCGATGTAATACTTCACATTCCCGATCTGGGTCTGTGCTGGTATGGATGCCGAATATTCAGTCCCCACTCCAAGGACCATCGCCACATTCGTGTAAACCACGTCTCCAACGTTCATGTAGTACAGGGTGACAGCGGCTATCGTTCCAGCATCTGTTACGTCCGCTATGATGGGTATTGCCACGCCCAAGTTGGCGCTCGTGACTGGGATATGAGTTATCACTGGTGGCGTTCCATCCGTTATGTCGAAGTTGCCTTGGGCAGATGCCCAGTTGTCGCTGGTGTCATTTGCTGAAATCACGAAGGTCCACTGCCCGATCGCAATGTATGAGGAATCGTAGTAGTACAGTGCGTTCAGTGCATCATAGCTCATTGTGGTATTGATGAAGGAGACCATGGCGGGATCGAACAGTTCAATCCAGACTCCGAACAGAGCAGTGTCATCTGTCACATTCGCCGACACGTTCACGTTGCCTCCGCTCACTTGCACAGGCGGGATGGCATTGACATTGTTGATCACAGGAGGTGTGATGTCGCCAAGAATCTCGAAGTTCCCAGTGTCAGTTACCCAGTTTCCAGAAGGATCCGAGGCCCAGATGTCGAAGGTGTATATGCCCAAAGGCACGTAGGTTGTCTCCCAGTAATATCTCCCAGTTCCCGGGTCAATGAGCATTGAGACATTGAAGAGAGGTGCGCCAAGCGGATCGAAGACCTCCACGTCCGCTGTTGCGATGGAATCAAGATCGGTTATCTGTGCCGAGATGTTGACCAGTCCGCCGGAAACCTGTGGAGAAGGCAATGCGGTTGTTCCCGCGATTGCTGGAGGTGTGGTGTCAACGACCTCAAAGGCTCCCACGTCGCTTGCCCAATTAGCGCTGGTGTCCGCGGCCCAGATGATGAAACTGTACAGCCCGATCTCCATGAATGGTTGATCGACCCAGAACAAATCCACGCTTCTGGCCATGGAGATGTTGGTTGTTGCCGCCGACGGGTATGTGACATTGATGAACACTGTTGCCGCGTCCAGGGTCGTATCGTCCGTTATGGTTGCGGATACGTTTGTCGGGAGTCCCAGTTCTTGTGGGCTGGGCATTGCGAGTGCATTCAGAATTATTGGTGGATTAATGTCCGGTGCTGTTATCTCGAAGCTGTTGTTGCAGCTGGCGAGCGTCACGTTCCCAGACGAATCGTACACTGATGCGTTGATGTAGTAGAACCCCATTGGCACAGGGGTGGTGTCCCACGAGAAACCGACTGTAACATCCTGATCGTTCGCTATCGGCGTCCCGCCAGTTGGAGTGGGTCCGTAGCTGAGATTGACGATGTTCCCTGCGAATGGCCATGGTGATTCGTCCCATGCCGCCCATGATATCATTATCAACGAACCCTGCCCGTAGACCTCTCCGGGCGTCGAACCCGGATTGGTGACATAGAGTGTCGGGGACAGATCAATTATGACGATCTCAAAGCTGTTGTTGCAGTTGTTGAATGCGTTCTGACTGCTGGAATCCCAAACAGAACCATTGATGTAGTAGATGCCAGGAGCGATCACGGAAGTATCCCAATTATACGTGCCCGAAGCCACATCCAGGTCGTTCGCCAATGGCATGCCTCCGGTCGGTATTGCTCCGAATGTAAGGTTGACAACAAGTCCTCCGGCCGGCCAAGGATTATCATCCGAAGCTGCCCAGGTGATTGGAAGCATCGAACCTTGCACATACTGCTCTCCAGGTGTTGACCCAGGTCCTGTCACGAAGAATGTAGGTGCATTATCAGGTGCTATTATCTCGAAGCTGTTGTTGCAGTTGTTGAATCCAAGTTGACTGCTGGAGTCCCATACCGATCCGTTGATGTAGTAGATGCCAGGAGCTATGACCGAAGTGTCCCATATGTACGTGCCCAAAGTGACATCCAAGTCGTTCGCCAATGGCATGCCTCCGGTCGGTATTGCTCCGAATGTAAGGTTGACAACAAGTCCTCCGGCCGGCCATGGGTTATCGTCCGATGCCGCCCAGTCTATTCCTAGCATGGTTCCCTGAACGTATTGCTCTCCCGGAGCGGAGCCAGGTGCGGTGATGTAAAGTGATGGGGGGTTGTCAACACCCACGATTGTGAATGTAATAGGCAAAGAGTCCCGCCAGTATTGATCTCCATTCCCATGCATTTCACGAGCATAGAGATTGTATGTACCCCCTGCCAATGGTGCCTGAAGGGTCCACATCCACGTGCCGCTGAGAGAGTATGAGACATTCTCAAAGTAGTTGAAGGCCCCCGTGCCTGCCGGATTGTCGACTATCACCCAGCCGTCCACAGATGGTTGGCTGTTCGTGAGCGTCAGATTTCGCACAATCATGATGCCCAAAGGAGTGTTGGCCGCCTCCGCTCCAACGACTGTAACATTCAAAAAGACTGTCCCTCCTGGGCTGGGAGTTAGTGTGCTCGCGGCCAGCGTGACCGTTGAGGCGCTCTGTTCGCCCGGAATATCATGGCATGATCCCCCGCCTCCGCAGTTCCATTCTATATTGTCGTTCGGTTGATGTCCATTGTTATAGGCCTCAATCCCCACATTGACAAGGATCACACTCGCAACGAACAATGACACAAACGCCATTAGTCTCCTTTCTTTCATCATTATATCTCCTCTGATTCCCTTATGAAGTCGACTGGTCTATACCAATGAAAGATTAGTATTTAGGTTTTTATGACTCTTGAATTCGGAACAGAAGTGGGCTGTTTTCCCGGGGTCCTCTTCTTCGATTGAGTAGCAACCAGATAGATCCCCATCAAGATCAGGATGCCTCCGAGTATGACCCAATTCGTAGGGACCTCACTCAACAGGATGTATGCCAGAATCGCAGATAGTATCGGCTCGCCCAGGATGCTCATGGAGACCACCAATGCTGTCACATACCGCAGTGTCCAGTTGTATATCGTGTGGCCGAGGATCATCGGGACTATCGCCAGTGCCAGGAAGAGGACCCACTCCTCAACGGGGTAAGGCAGCAGTGGGACGCTGAAGATGAAGCAGCCCATGAAGAGCGCCATCGTCGCAACCCCGTAGACCACTGTCACATATGGAAGCACGGACGTCTTCTGTCTTATCCTCCTGCCGCTCAGAAGGTAGGCTGCGAGGGCGAACATCCCTATCAATGCGAGAAAATCTCCATAGAGGCTCTCCTGGCTAACCGCGAAATCGCTCGATCCTATTATGACCATCCCCACTAGCGCGATTCCAACACCAGCACCTGCGGCCATAGAGATTCGCTCCTTGAGGTAGTAGTGGGAGACAACCGCAATGAGAATGGGATGCGTGCTCACAAGGATGACCGAGTTCGCTACTGTCGTGTACTTTAGCGAGGATATCCAGAACCCGAAATGGAAGGCAAGTGCAATACCAACGAGAGATAGGACAACATATTCCTTTCTTGTGAGCGCCAGAAGTTCCTTTCTCTGGAACGCCAGCGTGGGTATGAGGAGAATCAGGGTCGCGAAGAGCAGCCTGTAAGCCGCAATGGCAAGCGCCGGTGCCTGGCTCCACTTGATGAAGATGGATGCAAAAGAGATTGAGATGACCGCGACGACGATTGCCGCTTTGGGGCTGTACTTAGGTTCCACGCTTTTGGAAATCCCTACCCGTATTTTGTCTTTGCTGAGAATGTGCTGATGTTAACTTCTTGGGGTAAGTCTTTTATACTATGTAGAGGTATTCACTACTGTAAACCTATTAGTAGTCCTCGGAGGCACGTAGGTGGAGAACCTCGATAGGAACCTGGCGAAGCTGGACAAAGAGATGAAGTCTGGTATGATATCTCTCCTGGTTTTGATGATTCTGAAGAAGGAAGAAAGCCCAAGCTATGGTTATTCGATTATCAGGAGGCTTAAGGAGCTCAGCAGCGGAAGCCTGAGCTTTCAGGACGGCACAATTTATCCTGTGCTCAGATCGCTCCAGAAACAAGGCCTCGTGAAGAGCTTCTGGGAGGAGTCCAACAACGGACCTCCAAGGAGGTACTATGACCTCACGTCCTTTGGAACCACAGTCGCAGAGAAGGGGCTGAAGCTCTGGAGGGATTTGGTGGAGACAACCGACAAGATACTCTTGGAGCTGGAGGGATGATACCCAGAGTGCATTGGAATCTCAGGTCCTTTCTGAAGAAGGTGGAGTTCCATCTCGTAGGGATGAAGCGGAGAGAGAAGAAGGAGATACTAGCTGAGATTCGGACCCACATAAAGGAGAGCGCCGCTGAGCTGAACTCAGGAAAGATCTCCACGGAATCCATCGATTCTGCGATTGGAGAGATGGGGGACCCAAAGGAGATTGCGGCCAGGTACCGCGAGGATGAAGAAATCCGGGTCGAGCTGGGAACACGGCTTCTCTTACTGGCGAATGTCGCTTGGGGTCTGTGGCTGATTGTTGTTTCTATTTTCTACTATGCCTCAGGGTGGAACTCGCGCCATACACCTCTCCTCACTTCTGGGGTGCTTGGCATCATCTTGGGAGCCATGATAGTGTCACTATATCTGGTGCAGTGCCTCCGACCCGGAATCATACCGTCAATGAGGGTCTATGTTCTCGCTCCTGCTTTTAGTGGTGCAGCCCTTCTTCTCATTATGATGGTGGCCGCTGTGAATTACTTCCTCCCTCAGAGCTATCCCCGCTTTGGATGGGAATTAGACCTAGCTTGGGCAATGGCTACTGCGATTCCCACCCTTGGCGTGGTGTCTGTTGTCTGGTGTTTCCATGATTGCAGAAGATATCCTTTCCTCTTCAGGGGCGTAGGATTTGTCATTGATGGCTACGTTCGGAGCATGAACAAGGCTCTGAAACCTCTGGACTCAGTCACAAAGCACTCGCTCGTGGGAGAGATTGAGGCTCATGTTGAGGAGCGATCAAGATCAATCGAAGGTCTGTCCAGAAAAGAGAGAAAGAAGAAACTTGAAGAAGAAATGGGAGATCCTGCCGAGGCAAGTCGCCGACTGATCGATCTTCATGAGACAAGAATGAAGACTTCGGTACGCCTTCTGCTCTATACTTTCATAGTTCTCGGGCTCGGGTCATTGACATTTGCACTATATGTGGGTCAGAGCATAATATCCATGTGGAGAGCCGCTTGGGGATGGTTCTATGTGACTCAGGAGGGTTGGATGTTCATAGCCGTTCTGCTTGTATTGGCCATTTCGCTCATTGTTTTTGCTGCGAAGCAGCTTACCTACCATCCCAAAACCAAGGATTACTTGGTTCCATCTGTTGCCCTCGCAGTTGTTGTGATACTCATCCTTTCGCTTGGAGTCTCCAGTCTGGCCAGTGGCGACCTAAGGCCAACGGAGGATGTGAACGATCAAAACCAGTTCCTCATTGATGGCGTCTTCGAAAGGGAGACTGGTGGCTATGACGTATTCTGGGCAGACGACCTCGATGGTGGTTTCCAAACTACCGAAGGGTCTTTTCATCACTCGGTTCTGAACGAGGATGGAAGTGTGATTGAACATAGAAAGCTGGGGAGGTTTGAGACAACTTACCCTCTTTGGTTCGATAGATCCGTCAAGATTGGTGACTCTTTTTTCTTTGTAGGGGACTCTTGGGTGAGAGTTTTGGGTCCAAACGAGAGCTCTTTCAGATTGGCTGCAATTCCAGACTACCACAGAATGGAAGCATTTGAGGACAATGTCAACCTGGGTCTCGTATGGATGTCTGAACGCGATGGTAGATGCAATTTTCACTATGGACAGGTAACGCAGGCGGCAGATTTCGACGAGGTATGGGTTCATGATCTCGGAACATGTGCTTGGGGCTACCCAACCATAGCCCCGCAGGGAGATATGGTGTTTCTCTTATGGGATGATGGAAGCTGGTCGGAGAATCACTCTGAAACTATCCTCAGGTACGGTTTCTTCTCCTTGGATGGCTCCATTGAGAATCAAGGAATGCTCTACCAATCGAACATAACCCAGTCTGGACCGTCTGGCATCCCGAACGCAACATCTTCCCATCCTGGGGGAGCTTTCTGGCTGGGTTCAAGGGTCTGGGTGATGTGGAGTTATTGGAATCTTTTGGATGGTATGTATGAATATCAATTCAAGCTGACTTCAATTGATGGGTATGGAAGCAGTCGAGTCAACTTCACTCTTCAAATCTACCAGGAGGATCTCTCTGAATATGGTAGCGAATATAATATTGATTTTCGTCCGAGTGTTGTGCCATTTCTCCCGCTGAACAATTTGGGGGAATCGGGAGTAGTACCATATTTCTTCTCAGTTATGCACAAGTCAGACGTTACTCGGGAATATGAAACCGATCTGTCCATATCCGATATCTACATATTTCGCGTAGGCGAATCGGGGAATCTCATCTATCATACTCGCACCCACCGACCTTTCACAGGAAATCCATTCCTCCTTCCCGTTTCATTGACTCGTGACAACGAAACCTTCGTGGTGTGGATTGATTGGGACGAGGTCTCTGGCAGATACGACTCCACACTTCTTCATTGTATGAAACTTTCTAGTAATGGCGACCTGCTAGAGTCAAAGGCCTTGGTCACAGACGTGAGAATGAACTACGTCATGTATTCTTCCATGCAACTGGAGAATGCGGTGAGCATGTCACCCGACGGTTCATTTGATTTCATAGGTCTTGCCGCGCGACCACGTGACGGTCTTACCGAGGCTGTTCTCGGCAAATCCACGAGAACTCCCTGGGGTCAACAGGTGGTCCACGCCAGAGTTGATCCTAACTCAGAGCGCGCTACATTCCATCCGATATCCCGCGAATCTACAATACCCGACTCGATGTTGGACCTGATAGCTGCCCTCACGGTTCCCGTGATTGCAGTGATCCTGCTGCAATGGTCATACATTCAGCTCAGGATTAGATGGTCGCGGTCAAGGGGTGCATTCTAGCTGGCAACTCCCTCTGACTCCTCACGCTGATCATCGAATCGAATGGTTGTGAATCGCCGAAACATTTTTAGTTGTACAATCCGATGGATATTCCAGCCCTAGAGGATAAGGGGAGGGGGTCGAATGAAGAATAGAAGATTTGTAGTTGGAGTTATACTAGTCCTGACGATATTTCTGACACCGGCGTTCGCACCGATTGTGGAGTCCGGTCCACCGATGACACCAGCTGAGACATTGAGAAGTGCACTTCTGCAGCTCAGGAACGAGTTCGGAGATGATTTCCCGGAGGGGACTTGGAGCGGATGGGACGGCAGTGAGAGCGGTCTGACCTCAACGAGTGGTGCCACCCCGTCATTGACATTCGACAGTACGACGATAGTCCTTCCCGCAGACAACACAGGAACTGCGTGCCCCAGCTCAGCAGGTGTGACCTATCCCGATCTTCCACCCACGAGAGGAGGAACGGTTTACGTCGCCATCAATCGTTCGTATGTGGACTCCGACCTCTTGAGGATGAAGACCGTCCTGGCCCACGAACTTGTACACGTGGGTCAATGGCGGGATCCCGAAGGACACTACGACAACGTGGGCGGAACCACTCCGTACAACTGGACAAAGGAAGCGAATCTGACGGACATCAAGGAGATCCAGGCTTCGGGATTGACGATCAAGCTCCTGCAGAAGCTCTTGAAGAAGGGAGAGTTCAAGAAGAGCAGCATTTGGGCGGAGATAAGGAGAGAAATGGGGAACCTTCAGAAGCACCTCAAGAGGGCCGTCGACGACGCGAAGAACATCACAGCTCAGGGCTGGGGCGAGAACCTTCTGAAGAAATGGTTCCCGCTGGATTTGATCAAGTTGATACTCTGGAAGAAACTGATGCTGTACGGCTTTGCCACCACTGGAACCATCAAGGTTGACGAAGTGTCTCATGTGATGGAAGTCACCAAAATGATGGAGGTCTTTGACTGCAAGGAGGACGGCCTGATCTACGGTCTAGGCTACGGGCAGGTCATCGTTGAGGGCTTCAAGTATCTGAAGTATGAGAAAGAGATCCGAGGTCATGTGCTGGCCAACGGGGTCATGTCGTATTACAGAGGGAACTTCGGGGCCGCCTTGAACCAGCTGGATGCGTACACAAACCACGTCAACGCCCAGAGGAGCAAGTACGGAGATGAGGTCTGCGATGGAGCTTTGGAGTTTGTGGACCACATGCGCTCATACATGACGGTCGTTGACGTCTTCCCGCCGCAGCCAGAGATAATCAATCCTCTCGATGGTATGATAATCGGCCGCTGGGCCATTGTCGAAGCCGTCGAGCTCACTGGTGCCGATGACGTGGTCTCCACCGTCTTCGAGATTTCGCCCGATGGCGCGATATGGACCGAGATCGGACTTGACACCGATCCGACCGATGGCTGGTGGATAGAGTTCGATACCAAGACCCAGCCAAACGGACCGTACTTCATCATGGCCACGATGACCGACTTCGCCGGCAACGCTGGCACTGACGAGGTCAGCATCCTGATAGACAACTTCTGAACAGCTCCCTGTAAGATTCGGGGACCTTGAGCCGGGGATGCCAGATTCCAATTAGCGGGAACGTTTATCTACGAATCGGACTTTCCAGTTTCGACCATGGATGTCCTTCTCCCCTTTGCTCTGGCGTTCGGTCTGATTATAGTGACCGAGATGGGTGACAAGACACAACTGATGACCATCTCCTTCGCATCCAGATACTCCAGAAAGGTCGTCTTTCTCGGTGCTTGGCTCGGCATGGGGGTGACCACGGTCATCGGAGTGGTCATAGGTATCCTACTGGGAGCGGCATTTGACGATTTCTGGATCAAGATCATCGCATCTGTGATCTTTGTGGCGTTCGGGGTGTGGACCCTCGTGAGAAGGGAAGAAGAGGAGGAGCAGAAGGAGATCCCTGAGAAGAAGGTGTTCATTCAGACTTTCCTGATATTCGTTCTTGCGGAGCTCGGAGATAAGACCCAGGTTGCTGTCATTCTCTTGACAGCGAACTACGGTGCGCCAATTGCCGTGCTTATCGGAGCCCTTCTGGGTTTTGCTGTCGTGGTCGCGGTCGGCGTTCTGATTGGAAGGGAAATAGGCAAAAGGGTGGAAACCAAATGGATAGTGTTGGTGTCCGGAATACTCTTCATCGTTATCGGGATCATCGTGGCCGTTGAGGCCTTCTTCCCGCTTGGCTGACCTAAGCGATATCTCCCAGCTTTTCCGCGATATCATCGTAGTTAGGTTCCACACCTGGATCCTCAGACACCCACTTGTACCGGATCGTTCCCTCCCCGTCAACTACGAATACCGATCGCTTTGCGGCCGTGTAACCGTTCATCCCCGCGAAATCTTCCAAGGCGACATCGTAATCGCTAACCGCCCTTCTCGCGTAGTCGCTCAATAGAGGAAAATTCAGTTGGTTCTGGTCAGAGAAGGCCTTGTTGGAGAACGGATCATTGACGCTTATCCCCACGACGGTGGCGTTCATCTCGTTGAACCTCGCCAGAGAGTCCCTGAGAGCGCACATCTCCTGCGTGCACACCGATGTGAAGGCCCCAGGATAGAATGCAATGACCAGATTGCTGCCCGAGAATTCGCTGAGTGTCCGCTTGTCCCTCTCAACATCAAAAAGTTCGAAATCCGGCGCTTTGTCTTCCACTTCTGCTGCCACTACATCACCTATCATGCCTACAGCGATTATGTTGATAAGCCTTTCATAATGGAGGTGCAAAAGGTTTAAACTGCTCGAGGAAATGGTCGGGGAGAGTTGTTGGCTTTTTCATAGCCAGTCAGGCCACTGACATTGCCAACGCTCTCCTGCCATTTGCTGCTGGAGGGTTCATCTACATAGCAGCGACCGACCTCTTGCCCGAGATTAAGAAGGAGACCGCCCTTAGGAAATCTGCTACGACCATGATGGTTTTCGTTCTGGGTATAGCTCTGATGTACCTTGCCAAGATCGTCTTTGGTGGATGACACTCATAATCAGAACTCACTGGTCATCCTCTGTTCTCTAATCTCCCCGCTCGAAGAACTCAATCCTTCACTTTAACCAGTCCGGCCCCGCACTGATTGCATTCTTCCATGTGGCAGGATATGGGCTCTCCGCAAGATCCACAGCGCCACCTCATATCCTCTTCATCCAACCATCTCTCGGTATCGCCAGTTCTGATTCTCTCCATGTTGCCCCGCAGGTTTATGCCGAGCTCCATGTAACCATCGCTCAATTCTGAGAACTTCCCGCATCCGTCCAATTCCCCGCACTCATAGCAGAACTCCAGACCCTTCTTTCTTAGGCAGATAACGATCTTACACCCGTTCCCCCAGCAGTCTGGCGTCAGCGCCTGGCACCCCTCACATCTCACAAGCTCCGGAGCACAATCAAAGGACCTGGCCACCTTCTCCAAGTAGGCGCCGTTGTCCTTGTAAGCACGATAGATCCCACAAGTACCGCAAAACAACCCGCATCGTCCCACCAATGAGAGGTCAGCCATGGTGTCCCCAGTCTTCTAATGCCGTTTCAAATAAAAACGTGTCGAGTTTTATGCTTTTGTAACTCCCCAGACTCTTGGTGGGAATCACGGCCTAGGTTCCAATCTCCTTATAGGATAGCGTTATCTCCTCATCACCTTCCACGAAAGCCTCTGACGCCTCATCTATGTCTATCATCATCTCCGGCCTGCCCTCAAAAAGGCCTCCTCCAACGTCCGCACCGTCACCCTTGATGATTGAGTACAGCGGTATCTCCAGGTCGGCTAGCAACGACCTCATCTGAATGATTGAACACTTGAGCCATCTCTCTCCAGACTGACCGCAGACTCCAATCAACATCGCCCTCTTCCCCTCGGAGAACCTGGCTCCCCCAGGCAGATTCCTCTTGTAGTCCCATATGACCTTCGCTCTCCCGGTCCGGTCTATGAAGATCTTCATCTGGGCGGTGACGCCCGAATAGTATGTCGGTGATGCAAGTACCAACCCGTCGCTCGATTCCACCTTGGCCCAGAGCTCTCGCATGTCATCATCCTGAACGCATTCTCCGTCGTCCTCGCATGAACCGCAGTTCTTGCACGGTAGAATACCCAATCTGTTCAGCGTTACGATTTCCGTTTCAATATCTCTCTTCTGCAGAATCTCATCAACCCTCTCAACGATTCTGGCTGTGTTCCCCTTGGACCTCGGGTTGCCGACCAAGAAGATGACCTTGTTCATTGACCCTAAGAATCCCTATGCAATATTAATTGGTTTTCAATTGCTGTCGTCCGCCCCTTCCTCAAAACCCTTTGAACAGATCTCCTCGCATATCTTGCAGTCTCCGGAGCACGGCTCCACATGGACGTTCACTTCGTAATCTGGCACTCGGTTGGAGATACTGGATTCTATATCATGGACAAGTCTGTGCGCATCCTCAACCGTCGTATGCTTAGCGATCAGAATATGCATCTCAATCTTCCCGCCCTTGGCAGAACGGGTGACCTCGATCTTGTGGGAGGACAGTATCTCGTCGTATCCGCTGATTACATCCTCCACGTCCTTCTCCACCCGTCTCACTCTTTCCGTGTCTTCTCTGGATTCAACACGCACCGTTGGCTCGGCGTCGATACCATCTCTGATTCTCGCTTCCAGGTCTGACGCGATCTTGTGTGCTTCCCCTGCCGAGATGGACTCATCTACGGTTATGTGCATGGAGATGGCCTTGTAGCTTCCGTAATCATGCACCAGAATGTCGTGAACATCCTCTACACCCTCGACCGATGACGCCGCCTCCTTCACTGTCCTGAGCGTCTCTTCCGAAGGTGCGCGTCCCAGCAACTCGTTCCCGGACTCCTTGATGAGCACGATCCCAGTGGATATCACGAAGACCGCCACGACAATCCCCATTATTGGGTCAATTATCCTGAAATGTGCATTGATGCTCGACACGTAGATACCGACAGCGATCACCACCGAGATCAATGCGTCAAATCTATGGTTCCAGGCGTCCGCTCTCAACGCCCTGCTGTCTATCTTGTCTGCGATTTTGAATGCGAACCTGGCCATTGCCTCCTTGACAACTGCGAAGAACAGGATCAGAACGGCGACAGTCAGACTTCCCTGGATCTCCGGTTCCCAGAGGCCTTGGGCGGAAGCAACCAGGACGGCCACGCCCATCGCGACCACCAAGGACGCCACCACTATCGACAGGATGCCTTCTGCCCTCGCGTGCCCGTACGGATGTTCTTGGTCGGCCTCTTTCTTAGCCAGCCTGAAGCCAAAGACGATCACTATCGAGATACCAAGGTCCGTTAGATGGTTCATCGAGTCCCCGAACAAGGCGATGCTGGAGATGGTGAGTCCAAGGATTAGTTTGGAGACAAAGAGAGATGAGTTACCTACGATACCCACCGCGGATTCCAGATATCCGTATTTGGCCCTTACATCAGGGTCGGATGGGTCACCATAGTCCGGAATGAGGGACACAATCCCTTTGAACCATAAATCTGGATATAAGGCTTGTGCTGGCACTGTAACAAGTGGATCGGTTCCCTGGAAAGAACGATATACCTCGAACTGGATTCTCCTCCGTGCGGAAAAAGACCGAAAGACTGGTGGACCTGGTCAAGAAGAATGCGAGTCCCGAGGACGCTCCTCATGCACAGAAGTACATCAAGACGAACCTGGAGCTCCTTGGAGTAAGAATGCCCATACTGGATTCAATCGCAAAGGAGTTCTTCGACCTGCACAAGAAGGACGGAGACCTCAGCGAAGTTCACCGGACCGCCGACGAGCTTTGGGCTGTCCCGATATACGATGTCAAGACACTGGCCATATCTATATTGAGGAGATTCCGTAGGAAGTTGGACGTGTCCACCTTCGACGTGGTCAAGGCGTGGTGGGACGATATCGACAACTGGGCGCACTGCGACGGAATGTCCGTTTACGTTCTGGGCTCGATCCTGCTGAAGGATGAGTCGGCGATCTCGGAGATAATGGAGTGGACCAAGTCCGATAACTTCTGGAGGAGGAGGGCGGCGTTGACCTCCACCATGCTTGGCAACCGCGCAGGGAAAGGCGACCCGTTCTGGACCTTGACAATGTTGAACGATGTTCTGGACGACGATGAGTACTACGTGAGGAAGGTGTACGGCTGGGTGTTGAGGGAGATGGGCAAGGGATATCCGGATTTCGTGTTCGAGTATATGATGTACAACAAGTCCAAGTTCAACAAGACCGATGTCAAAGAGGCGGTGAAGCACCTTCCGGAAGAGAAGGCGAAGACGGTGATGGAGACAGATTTTTCGTTATGAATGTCCGATTCACAAACCCTTTTATCTGCGAATGCCGTGTACATCTTGAGAGTGGGAAGGATCGTTTTCCATCCTCTCTTTCTTATCCATTGGGGGCGAATCCACATGATTCAGAGATTATCCAGATCCGTTGACAAGGCTATGGACATGGGTGCCGACTTCGCGGACGCGAGGTTCGAGGACAGAAAGATATCGACCATTCTAGTTGTGAACGATCAGCTGCGCAGTTTCCAGGACATGTCCAAGAAGGGTGTGGGCATCCGGGCTCTTGTGGGCGGGTCATGGGGGCAGAGCTCCACATCTCGATTGGACCCAGATTCCCTGCTGGAAGCCGCTCAAAGGGCGGTGAAGATGGCCAAGCACAACGCTGGGACGACCAAGAAGGAAGTCTCCCTGGAGTCTATGGCGACGATCAAGAAGAGCATCGAGGCACACGTCAAGAAGGACCCCGGGGACGTGGACACAGACACCAAACTCGAGTTCACCATGGACCTGTCCAAGGCCCAGAAGGTGGACGACAGGGTCGTCAACACCAACTCCAGGTACGGGGAGAAGATTTACAAGTTCGGGCTCGTGAACTCTCTCGGCAGCGAACTGGAATGGAGCGAGATTAGAACTCTGGCAGTGGCACACACAATCGCCGCCGAGGGGGATAAGAGGGAATTCTCCTACGACGTGGACGATGGGTCCAGAGGATACGAGCTGATCGATGAGATCGACCCGAATGCCATGGGACAGAGGGTCGGCTCCGAGGCGGTAGAGCTTCTGGGCGCCAAGAGACCCCCAAACGGCATGATGACCGTGGTCGCCGACCCGGACATCTCAGGGATGCTGGCTCATGAGGTAATGGGACACGCTTCCGAAGCTGATGAAGTGGTCAAGAACAGGTCCTTCCTTACAGCAATGGTGGGCAAGAGGGTAGCGACCGATAAGATTTCCATGGTCGATGACGGAACGTATCCCGGTGCCAACGGAACCATACCTTTCGACAGCGAGGGGTCGCCATCCGCCAACACCCTGATAATAGAGAACGGGATTTACAGGAACTTCATGCAGAGCTTGGAAACGGCCAATGAGATGGGTGTTCCACCGACCGGCAACGGCAGGGCCGAAGATTACTCCAGGCGCATATACGTCAGGATGACCAACACATATTTCGAAAAGGGCTCTGACAGTCTGGACGAGATGATCGAAGAGACAAAGGAAGGCATCCTCACTGCCAAAGCAATGAGGGGCATGGAGGATCCAGTTGGCGGCGGTTTCGAGGCGGTGGCGCTCAGGGGTTATTTGATCAAGAACGGCGAGGTTACCGATCCCATTCCATCCTTCACTCTGACCGGAAGTGCTCTTGACATACTCAGCACGGCAGACCTGGTCAGCAAGGAATTCAAGCTCAGCGGGGGCATGTGCGGCAAGGGCGACGAGGACTGGGTGAACGTCTCTTCTGGAGGTCCGTATATACGGGCCAAGATCGTGGTTGGGGGTGCATAGATGACCGACCTGGGTTCCATTAATGATAGAGTCATATCCAGAGCATCAAAGGAAGGAGTTTCCGATGTTGAATGCTTCTCTCTAAGATGGCGTTCCAGATCTGCCTACATCGAAGATTCTCGTCCGAACATCGCGTTACACGACGAGGAATCAGGCATCGGGGTGAATGTGGCCATAGGGAAGAAGGTCGGCTTCGCCTCCGCGACCATTGAGCGAGAAGAGGACGCTTTGTCCGCCCTTGAGTCGGCCATCAGGATAGCGAAACTCTCACCGGACGATCCGAACTTCGTTTCCTTCCCGTCGGCCAAGAAGGTCACACGGACGGTAGAAGGCGTCTACGACAAAGCAATCCTGGATGCCACTTCCGGAGAGCTGATGGACAGGGCGATGATAGTGGTCGATTCTGCGATGGAATCCGACGGAATGGAGGTCCCCAAGGGCCACATCAGGGCCCAGGAATACGAGTTCAGGATATCCAACTCCACTGGACTGGAGAACGGGCACAAGGGCACACTTCTGTTCGCGTCCTTCTCATCCAAACTCACAGATGGAGGCAAGAGCGGAGAGGGCATTGAGAAGGTCTACTCCACAAAGATCACTGGCATCGATTTCGAGGGAATAGGCAAGAAGATATCGACCAGGGCGGTCAACACACTCAACGCAACACCCTTCAAGGGAAAGCTGGAGGCCCCGACCATCATAGCCAACGTGGAGCTGGGCCAGATGCTCCTTTCGAGCCTTGCATCTGCACTGAGCGGAGAGAACGTGAACAAGAAGAGAAGCCCGTGGGCTGACAAGATGGGGACCAAGATGTTCTCGGAGGATCTCTCGATACTTGACAGACCCCTGCTTCCCAACGCGATGCAATCCGCTCCCGTGGATGACGAGGGTACCCCGACCGAGGACAGGGCACTTGTCGAGAAAGGCGTTCTCAAGCGATTCATCAACGACCATTACAATGCCGGGATATCCGGCCAGGAAGCCGGGAACGGTTACAGAAGAGGGGTGGGGACCATAGAGAAGAGCTACTTGGGTCCTGCCGGATGCTCGGTCTCCAGCCTCACAATACCTCCTGGGAACAAGAGCCTGGAGGACATGATATCTGAAATAGACAAGGGCATATACGTGGAGAAGTTCGCCGCCTCGGAGGTCAACCCGTTCATGGGCGCCTTCGGCCTGGAAGTGAGGAATGCCAGCATAATCGAGAAAGGGGAACTCAAGGAATACGTCAAGTTCGCACTGCTGTCCGGGAACCTGTATGAGAGCCTCGGCAAGATCATCTCCATCGGCAACGATCTGGAGTTCGGCGGGCCTTACATGATCTCCGACCCGGGGGACACATATTGTCCATCAATTGCATTCGACGGCTTCATGCTGATTGGCCAGGATTGATCGGTTGCTCAACAACCAATAAATATGCTTTGTAGCATACGATTCGAACGGAGATACTACATGGAAGTGGCAAAGCTCTATGACGAGCTGGTGGAGATAAGGAAGCGGATGAAGAGGCTCGAGGACATCAGCGGGATAACTCACTTTTGCGATCTGCGGGATGAAGAGAAAGAAAGGAAGATGCTCAGCTATCTGGAGACTGTTCCGGAAGCCTCGGAGAGGACCATATCGAACGAGATCAACGTCGAACTGGCAGATCTCAGATGTTACACCGCGTCGATGCTCTATCGCGACCTCGTAATGGTCACCAGCGTTGAGTCCGAAGTGCTCAACGGATACGCTACAAGCGTGATAAGGAAGCTCGGGATCACGAACGAGGGCAAGTTGTACCTTGAAGAGATTTCTGAGTGAACTCAACTTCTATCCTAGCCCCGCTTGCAGAACTTCTCGAAGTACTCTTTCGTGAGGAGGCTGGCCCTTCTCAGCTGTTCCATTTCTATCCCAGGCACTCCACATGAGAGTATGTAGATTCTTTCGGTCTTATCGGTGACCTTGGTGTCGTCCTCGTCCCTGTACGGATATATCGCGATGAGCTTCTCTTCGTCCGAGATCACTATCTCCTGACCTTTCAAGACCTTGGTCTCTTTCATTCCTATTCCCAGGAAGTTCTCCCCCTCTTCAGATGTTCTCATCAACAACCGACCCTTGAGCAATGCATCATCGAAGGCTCCTATCGCAATGTGAGTCTCAATGCTGACCAAGTTGTATGCGTCCACCGCTGTGTTGATCTTGGGGAGGTCCTTTCCTTGCAGGATCCTCCTGATGAGCGCCTCGCTGGCCGGCCTTATCTTGGTGGGGTCGATGCCCAATCGCCAGAAGAAATCCCTGTACTTCCTTATCGTCTCCACGTCCTTGAGCTTCTCCAGGTCGTACTCGTTCCTGACCTTGCTGGCAACTTCGTTCTTGAAGTCATTGAGCTCAGGGGTCTCTCTCATGATTGACAACCCCTCGATGTCCATCTCGTGAACGCTCAACCCTTCATACGTCCTCTTCAAAGAGGCATCGATCTCGATCCTCATCGGGCCTGCCATGGATGATGTGAATGAAGGTTCTTTCGGAGATTCAATCGCTATTCTTATCTCTCGCAGGTCCATACAGGATCGGTGCTTGCATCCCGAGGAGGAAGTACGGGAGAATGGTAAAACCTCTGATGCCGGTCGAACGCAAGAAGTGCAGGTTTTGCCGTCTGGGGAGGAGTTGTCCGATACACGGGGAACGAAAAGGTTCCGAGGAATGATCCCGCCCATCACCATGACCTCTGTCCATGTCTATGGGCTTTCAACGGTTCTCAAATGGACCTTTCGGCTTCGTGGTCCGTCGAACTCGCAGAAGAACACGCCCTGCCAGGTTCCAAGAACAATATCCCCGTCTTCTATGAACAAGGTGAGATTAGGTCCGAAAAGCACTGACTTGATGTGAGCAGCCGCGTTGCCTTCTGAGTGCTGGTATCCATCCTGGAATGGGACCATCTTGGTGGTCTCCATCACAATGTCCCTCTTGACGCTCGGGTCCGCGTTCTCGTTTATGGCCACCCCCGCTGTCGTGTGAGGCACGAAGAGGATGCACATCCCTTCCTTCACGTTCGATTTCCGAACCTCGGCCCGGACCTTGTCGGTGATGTCCACCAGCTCGACCCTGGACCCGGTCTTCACATCCAAAGTTGTCCTCATAGATTCCCTCGACGGATAATCGGTAAGGTCCTAAATAACTCCTTCTGGTCGCCGGGCTCCTCACCTTCAACCTTTAATACTGGGTATGGTTCAATGGGATGCCAATGGGGAAAGGCAGTTCCAAGCCTGAGATTCCGGAGGAAGAGCGGAAATCCCATCGACCTCTGTACGCCAATCAGACAGTCTCTAAGTTCTTCTCCTTTTCGAGGTGATTTCAGAGCATTTCCAGATTATCTGGCCTACACTTATCATATGTGATAATGAAAAAGAAACCCTTATTCCCATACTGCCGAATGGAATGCCCCGGAGGATTCACTCGTGGCGCCCCTGAGACGTGAGAAGATAAAGGCCAAGGTCTGCATGATAGGAGACAACTCCGTGGGGAAGACCAGTCTGGTCAGAAGATTCGTTTATGACAGCTTCGAGGACAAGTATCTGGCAACTCTCGGAGCAAAGGTCACCAAGAAGAACGAGATAGTTCCATTCCCGGAGCTGGGGATCGAGTACGAGATCGCTATGATCATCTACGACATCATGGGTGCCAAGGAGTTCAGAAGCCTGCTCAGGGAGGCCTATTTCTTCGGTGCTCAAGGGCTCATAGCCGTTTGTGATCTGACGTCTGGAGAGACATTCGAGAGCCTCGAGGACTGGATAATGAACGCCTTCCACGTCACCGGCAAGGTCCCCGTCGAGTTCCTGGCCAACAAGGCCGACCTCGAGGGTGAGTACGTTATCACCGAGAGCGACATCGAGAAGCTGTCCCAGAACTATGAGTCCACTCATAGACTGACCAGCGCAAAGACAGGCTCGAACGTGGAGCCGGCGTTCGAAGATATCGCACGACTTCTGGCAAGACAGAACCTCAGGGCAAAGCTTGTGGACAACTAGGCCAGTGCCGAGTCCCTCCAAAGCGAACGTTTTTTTCGTTTGACCGTGTTTCAGTACCGACGCTGTAACAGGGGGAATTACCATGATCAACATCGAGGAGATGAGGGAATACCGAGCAAGGATGAACGAGAAGGTACTGGCATCTGGAAATCTGGAGATACAGAGGTTCTTCGCACTGGACGACCGGGCCTACAAGGGAGGCACACTGCCCGCCAAGACCAAGGAGCTGATGGGGCTGGTCGCTTCTGTCGTGCTCAGATGCAATGAGTGCATATTCTACCACATGGATAGGTGTTTAGAGGAAGGCGCAACAGACGAGGAGATTGACGAATCTCTCTCTATCGCTCTCGTTGTAGGTGGTTCAGTCGCAATTCCGCATATAAGATTCGCATTCGATGTTCGGGGATCTCTCAAGAAGTGACGCCAGTTGCAACAGGTCTGCCCAGTATCTACAAACGCTTAAATCGGAAACCGACATGAAGTTGACTAGAGGTGTCAAATATGGCAGACAAAATGTCATTGATAGTGTTCTCAGGAACGATGGACAAGCTGATGCCCGTGGGCATTCTGGCGTCCGGGGGAGTGGCAATGGGAATGGATGTGGAGATCTTCGCGACCTTCTGGGGACTCCAATCGTTGACCAAAGGCGCGTCAGAGCAACCGCCGAGAATGAGCAAGGACTTCGAAGATATGGCCCCCATGATGATGCAGATGATGAAGGAGAAGAACGTTCCATCATGGCTGGACACATTGAGGACCGCAAAGGAGCTGGGGAATGTCAGGGTCCTCGCCTGCGCCATGACCGCAGACCTCATGGGATTGGACAAGGACAGCTTCGATGACATCGTGGACGATGTCGTCGGTGTAGGCGAGTTCGTCGACAGCGCCAAGGACGCAAAGATAACACTCTTTATCTGAGCTGGTCGGTTTACTGGTGGTTCAATGCCCGATGATGTCGAAACTGATGTTGTGATAGATGCCAGGGGCAGTTTCTGCCCAGGACCTCTGATGGAACTCATTCGTGCGATAAGGGAAGGCGAGATCGGAGAGACGATCGCCATCCTCTCCAATGATAACGGGTCAAAGAGGGACATTCCTCTTTGGGTCGGGAAGGCCGGACACGAGCTCATTGGAGTATTCGACAAAGAGGATCATGACAGGATCGTCGTGAAGAAATTGAAATAGTCGTGATGGCTATTCTCGGACGCTTTCCAACGGAGTGTTGCGTCAAATGACAAAGAAAGTTGTAGTTCTAGGTGGTGGAGTGGGGGGAACGATGGTCGCCAATTCACTTGCCAAGGGTCTGAAGAGGGAAGATGTCGAGATTACCCTCGTGGACGAGGATGGAAAGCACGTTTACCAGCCCGGTTTCGTTTACATCTCCTTTGGGAATGAGAAACCGCACAAGATCGTGAAGGATGAAAGGAAACTGCTCAGGAGGAAAGTGAATCTGGTGGTCGACAAGGCGACCAAGATCGATGTGGATGATCGAAAGGTCACAACGTCGAAGGACAAGAAGCTGGAATATGATTACCTTGTGCTGGCAACGGGTGCGGAAATACATCCGGAAGATATCGCCGGGTCCGAGGATGCGCATCATTTCTACGACATTGAATCCTCAGTGAAGCTGCGGAAAGCATTGGCCGAATTCAACGGCGGGAAGATCGTGATTGGTATCGGAGGTATTCCGTACAAGTGCCCTCCAGCTCCTGCAGAATCGGCCTGCCTCATGGACTACTACTTCCATAGAAGAGGCATCAGGGACAAGGTTGAGCTTAAGTTCCTTTCCCCTCTTCTCCGGATATTCCCGATCGAGCCGATCGACCCTGTCGTCTCAGAGGCCTTTGAGATGAAGAACATCAAGAGCCAGACCTTCTTCAATGTTGAGAGCGTTGAACCGGAGAAGAAGATGGTCCATTCATTGGAGGGAGAGTCTGTCGATTATGATCTTCTGATACTCATTCCCCCCCACAAGGGAGCCATGGTGATTCGGGCTACACAGCTGTGTGACAGGGGAGGCTGGATCATAACGGACAGGCAAACACTGAAGGTGCTTGACTACGACGATGTCTATGCCATCGGTGACGCCACGAATCTGCCGGTGTCAAAATCTGGTGCCGCCACCCATTACGAGACCTCAGTCGTTTCCGGGAGCATTATCGGGGACATCCAGGGGACGTCAAAGGGGGAGATGTATGATGGAAGGGTCACCTGTTTCTGCGACGCCGGCTTTAAGAGGGGAATAATGCTGGACTTCGACTATGAGCACCCGCCTGTGCCTCCACCGTTCTCAAGAATGGCGTACTTCAAGAAGATGTTCTTCAACAGGTTCTATTGGTGGATCCTACCCAAGGATAGGTTGCCCGGGTTCGTTACCGGAAAGCTGGAATGAGGTAGTCTCTCTCCTCTCACTCAACGTGTGGCGGTTCTTTGATAAAACCTTCTTTCATGAATAACTGAACCTTCTCCCTCGCCGTCCTTATCAGGTACTCCGCCCTCTCGAAGATCTCCTGTCTGCTCTTCTTCACCCTTGCGATGCCCTGTTCGATGGCTTTGAGCGCGACCGCGGTGGCCTCCCTCGGGAATACCTCCCATTCGTCCATCGTTGGAACGATGTATTCTTCGTGGATCCCTTTGTCCTCGGCTGTTCGTGCGATCTCCTCAGCAGCTGCTATTACCATCTCGTCGGTGATCGTCTTGGCGTAGACGTCCAGAGTACCTCTGAATATCCCAGGGAAGCCCAGTGAATTGTTCACTTGATTGGGGAAATCGGACCTACCGGTACCGATTATCCTTGCGCCAGCCTCTTTTGCCTCCCAAGGCCAGATCTCGGGAACGGGATTTGCTATTGGGAAGATGATGGAGTCATCCGCCATGGAGGATACCCATTCCTTCTTGATCACTCCAGGGCCAGGTCTTGCTGCGGAAATGCAGACATCCGTGCCCTTCATGCACTCGGGAATGCCTCCCTCGCGTCCCTCCTTGTTGGACATCTGTGCCATCGTCCATTTCTGTGGGTATTTGTCTTTGATGTCGGTTCTATGCAGCCCAAGTATGCCTTTGGAGTCCGCCATTATGATGTTCTCGGCGTTTACACCGGCCGCTATCAGGACCCTGGAAATCGCAATGTTGGACGCTCCAGCCCCGATCATGGAGATGGAGGCTTCGTTCATCTTCTTCCCGACCACCTTGAGCGCATTGATGACCCCAGCAACCACTATTGTCGCCGTTCCCTGCTGATCGTCATGCCAGACCGGAATGGTCGCCTCTTTTCTCAAAGTGTCAAGTATGTAGAAACACTTGGGCTGGGAGAGGTCCTCCAGGTTTATGCCGCCGAAGGACGGGGTCAACCATTTCACCGCCGTGATGATCTCATCCGGGTCCTTTGTGTCCAGGACAATGGGGTATGCGTCCACACCTCCCAGGTACTTGAAAAGCAGGGCCTTTCCCTCCATTACCGGAAGTCCGGCAAGAGGACCGATGTCCCCCAGACCCAGCACACGGGTTCCGTCCGAGACGACCGCGATGGTGTTCCATCTGTTGGTGTGCCTGAACGCTTCTTCGGGGTCCTTTTCGATGATTCTGCATGGTTCCGCCACACCCGGCGTGTACCAGATGGCAAAATCGTTGAAATCCTTGACTCTGACCTTGGGCATGATCTCGATCTTTCCTTCATAGAATGGATGATAGACGGCAGCCTGCCTTGCCGGCAGTTCAGCCTTGTGTATCAACTTCTCTACTTCCTCTGCGCTCGGAGCATCTCTCTTCTTCTTGCCTTCCTCATCAACATCAGTCATTCTTCCTTCCTCCCCTATCACTGACAAACTCTTCTGAATATTGACCTCACGCTCCAGAATCGGGCATGAGTTCTTTTTCGTGGATATGCTGATTTCTACTTAATTATTTCTCAAGAAACGAGAGCCTTTAGACGAATCCGAACATTGAATAGACTAATTATGGCTTCTAGTGTCCGAAATCAGCAACAAACCGATTGGGAAAGGATTTTAGGAAGGTCGTCAATCTTCATGCGTGCTCTGCATTGGCATCGAAGGAACGGCTCACACTGTCGGTGTGGGCATCGTCGACGAGGACTGCAACATCCTGTCCAACCTCACGGACATGTACGAACCTCTGGAGGGAGGGTTACATCCCAGAGAGGCAGCCAACCACCATGCCGACGTCCTTATCCACCTCGTCAAGAAGTCGCTCAAGTCAGCGGGGAAGGAATTCGAGGATATTGATCTAGTTGCCTTCTCCCAAGGTCCCGGTCTTGGTCCGTGTCTGAGGACGGTCGCCACAGGTGCCAGAGCGCTTGCCATTTCCCTCGACGAACCCATCATAGGCGTGAACCACTGCATCGCACATCTGGAGATCGGGAGGAAGACCACGGGTTGCGAGGACCCGGTTCTGCTGTACCTTTCCGGTGGGAATACGCAGGTCATCGCATTTACAGAGAAGAGATACCGCGTTCTCGGGGAGACGCTTGACATTGGCATCGGCAACATGCTGGACAAGTTCGGCAGGGAGGTCGGTCTTTCCTTCCCCTCGGGTCCGGCCATAGAGGGACTCGCGGAAAAAGGCGACAAGCTATTACAGCTGCCATATTCGGTAAAAGGTATGGACGTGTCATTCTCAGGCATCTTGACCGCGGCTTTGAACCTCCACAAGAAGGGCGAGGGCCTGGAGGACCTCTGCGCCTCGCTTCAGGAGACAAGTTTCGCAATGGTGACGGAAGTGACCGAGAGGGCCATGGCGCATCTGGAGAAGGACGAGGTCCTGCTCGGCGGGGGAGTCGCCTGCAACAAGAGGCTGGGTGAAATGGTGGATCGGATGGCAGAGGACAGGGGAGCCAGCAAGTTCGTTCCAGATCCATCGTTATGCGTCGACAATGGTGCCATGATAGCCTGGACCGGCCTTCTGGAGTACGGGTCCGGGATAAGAATGACAATAGATGATACCCAGATCAACCAAAGATTCAGAACGGATGATGTGGACGTGACCTGGAGATAGCCTACATATACTCCACTATCGCGCCAGTGCCCGCACCTTGTTCGAACTCATGACCCATTTCCTTGAGCGTGGACTCAATTCCACCGAAGCAAGCCATCAGGTCGGCGAATGTGCACACGCCCATGGTGCCTATCCTGAAGACCTTGCCCTTGATGTGTGCCTGTGCCCCCCCAACTATCACGTTGTGCTTCTTCTTCAGTATATCTCGGAACGAGTCGTCTATGCCCTCGGGGTAGAGCATGGCATTCACCGTGTTGGACGCGTACTCCTTTTCAGGGAACAGTTCGATCCCCAAAGCGTCAACGGCCGCTCTCGTGGCCTGGCCGAGCTTGGCTATTCGCCCGATCCTGTTCTGGAGCCCCTCTTCATTCAACATCAGAAGCGATTCCCTAAGCGCAGGAAGGAGCGGCACGGCCGGTGTCCAAGGCGTCTGGCTCTTCTCCCTCATCTTGGTCACGTGTTTCTTCAGATTGAGATAGTAGGAGGCGTCGTCGTATGATTCTTCCATCGCCCTCTCGGAGACCGACAGCGCCGAGATACCGGCTGGAGCACCCAGGCATTTCTGGGATCCCATGAGCGCAACGTCCACACCCCATTCGTCCAGCTTGACATCAAGTCCTCCGATAGATGTTATTCCGTCCATGATGAACAACGCATCGTGCTTCTTGACCAGTGCGCCTATCTCTGGAGCTGGATTCGTGAGTCCTGTGGACGTCTCGTTGTGGCATAGCGTGACGCCCTTGAAATCGCCCTTCTCCAGTTCCGCGGCGACATCCTCCAGGTTGGGTGGCTTGCCCCAGGGGAAGTCAAGAGCGACGGAGTTGGAATACAGCTCGCTCAGCTCACCGAACCGCTCACCGAACTTGCCATTGGTGATGTTCAGCACCTTGTCATCCTTTCCGAAGAGGTTGGAGATCGCCATATCCATGCCAGCGGTCCCGGATCCCGAGACCAGGGCGATATCGTTGTCGCTGTCGAACATGTACTTGAGAAGGTCTCTTATCTCTCCGATCACCTCAGTGAACTCGGGCGATCTGTGCGCCACTGAAGGCTTGCTCATGACCCTGAGTATCCTGGGATGGATCTTCACCGGTCCGGGCAACATAAAGACGTTATCTTCGAGGTCCATGGTGGGGCAGATAAACGACCCACACTTAAAGAATTCGGATTGAGGGATTGTGAATGACACGTATGCACACGGTTTTAATAAGAACATTTATATCTAATGATATCATACGACCGTCAGACAAAGGACATACAGAGGATGTACAAAAGGCATCGGGTGGTACAGTGGGATCGGACTACGGGAAGGTCACTATTCGCGTTCCCAAGAGATTCTTGGACGCGATAGATTACCTGGTTGAGATGGACGATTTTCCTACACGATCTGAAGCGATACGGGTCGCAGTGAGGAACTTGGTGTACAACAGGGTGGACCTGGTCGCCGAGAAGCTCAAGAAGATGCAGGACGCAGAGAGGTCCATAGCGCAACTGGAAGAGATCCGCAAGCAGTACCTGAAGAAGTAGCCTTGTCAGCACTCACAAGGGATGGGATTCCCCCCTTTTAGGAGAGGTCCATCCTGGTCACGATTACCTCCCCCCCTTTTTTTTTCTTCTTGCTGACCGTATAACGCTGGTATGGCTCCATCTAACCAAGATTTATGTACTCGCATCCTGTTTTG